>JALFUQ010000063.1 GCA_022784505.1 Bacillota bacterium | reverse complement strand
AATCCCGGTCCAGGACAATTGCCGACATTCTGAGTAACTGCGGTGACCATATCGGTGCAAGCTGCTTAAAGTACGAGAGTTTAACGGCAAGCGCCGATTAGTCGTGCGCAAAAATCTTGCAGCGCACCGATAGGTTGATGGTCAGACTAAACTTTAGTACGCACTCACCGGTCGGGCTGAGGCAGTAAAGAATAGCAGAAGCGTTGATGCGTATTGAAAAGACTTTTCTTTGTTTCGCCAAAGAAAAGTTACAAAAGAAACGCGACCAAAGGCGCTTAACCGCCCTTTGGAATCCCGGTCCAGGACAATTGCCGACATTCTGAGTAACTGCGGTGACCATATCGGTGCAAGCTGCTTAAGGGTGCTAGAGTTTAGATAAGTGCGAATAGCTCGCACTGCACCGATAGGTTGACGGTCAGACTAAACTTTAGCACGCACACACCGGTCGGGCTGACGCAAAGACGAGCAGCAGAAGAGTTGATGCGTATTGAAATGCGTATTAAAAAAGGCAGCGCGGATGCGCTGCCTTTGCTGTTTTTATTGTTGTTCGGTTTGTTCTATACTTTCGGCTTTCTCGGGGGCTTTGCCCTTGACGAGGTAGCCGATGAACATGACAACTGCGAAGAAGATCAGGAAGCCGCAGCAGGTCTTTGCACCGTAGCCGTTCCAGATTGCGTAGCAGAAGAACAGGCAGCACAGCAGACCAAGACCCGGCAGCAGGTAACGGCGGAAGAAGCCGAGATCCTTTGCCTTGACCATCAGGCCGATCATAATGGGGATATACATAAAGTACAGGCAGATGATGCCGATCTCATCGGGCTCCCATGCCAGCCACTCGCAGGTGTGCACAGCGCCGAACAGCTCCGGACCGCCCATCCACATCATGACCGTCCATGCGTACCAGAAGCCTGCGGTCATCATGCCGAACACGGCCGACTTGATCGAGAAATTGCTCTGCGGGTCGAGGTGACCGAAGAACTCCGGCTTGGGGCCGAGGCCGCGGGCGGAAACCGAGTACAGGCCGCGGCAGGAGGCCATGGTCAGGCCGTTCATCGTGCCGAGGCAGCTGATGGTGATAAACACATACACGATCGTGCCGACGACGTTGCCGAACAGCTTCGAGAACGCGATGCGGGGCAGAGCCTCGCCGAACGGCCAGGTGCCGATGATGGTGTTGACATCGCCGACACAGCTCATTGCGAAGATGTACAGTGCGTAGACAAGGATGGTGAACACCGAGCCGATGATGAGCGCCAGCGGCAGGTTGCGCTTGGCGTTTTTGAGCTCGGCATTTATCGAGGTCGCGAGTATCCAGCCCTCGTATGCGAAGGCAAAGCCGACGATGGCCTTGAAGAAGCCCTCGCCGCCAACGGGGGTGTACTCGGGGGTATTAACATAGTTGAGCACCTCGAGGGTCGTGCCGTTTACAAGTCCGGCAATGGTGCCGACAATGCCCATAAGCAGCAGGGGGACGAGCTTAATGACGGTCATGCCGACCTGAAGCTTGCCCGCGAGCTTGGGGCTGAGCGCGTTGATGCCGTAGTCGATCATCATGAAGCCTGCGCCGACGCCGATGGCCACGGGGTTGACCTGGCCGGTCGCAAAATCGATGGCCGGGATGCCGAACAGCTGCAGGAACATCATCGCCGAGAAGAATGCGAGCATGGCGACGATGGCCGGAGTGTAAATGACGGTCATGAACCAGCCGACATAATAAGCGTACTTGGGTCCGAGTGCAACCTCGGCGTAGTCAACGATGCCGTTGACCTTCTCGTATCTCGAGCCGAGCTCGGCGAAAACGAGCGAGCAAATGATGCAAATAAGGCCAACGATGCCAACGACTGCAATACCTTGCAGCAGGTTGCCGCCGGTCAGGCTAAGGACCTTGCCGCCCTTTATAAACACGCCTGAGCCGATGACGATACCGACGACCATTGATATGGCGGTCGGCAATCCGTATCTTTTTTCCATATGGGACTCCTCTCTCTCTGTTCCGCAATAAAATTGCACAAAGCAATTTTATCACTTGTTGTCATATCTCACAAGCTTTTTTTTGTTTAAACAGCTAAAATTTCAAAAAAATTTGCCTTGCGAACTTTTTTGTTGTACGCAAACGTACAACTTTCACCTCAATGCAGCCTATTAGTGAAGGGCACTTTGTTTAAAAAGGAGGAAAGTTTATGGATGCAAACGACAAAGCGGTGCAGATAAAGGCCGCGTTATCAGCGGCGATAGCCTTCGGCACGGCGCTGTTCGGCTGGGTCGGCTGGGTGATTGTCGTCTGGCTGTGCTCGATGGTGCTCGACTATCTGACGGGCTCGTTTGCGGCGATCTACCTTGGGCAGTGGACGAGCCGCAAGGCAAGTCAGGGCCTGTGGCACAAGCTGGGCAGCATTGCGGCGGTCCTGGTCGCCGTAATGTGCGATATCGCGCTGGGCGTCATCGCAGGAAAGCTCGGCGACGGGTTTATAAGCGTCGACTACGGCTGCGTCATAACGCCGATCGTTGCGGCGTGGTATATCTTCACCGAGCTTGGCAGTGTCATTGAAAATGCCGCGAAGCTCGGCGCGCCCATGCCGAAATTTTTGAAAAAGCTCGTGTCGGGGCTGCGCGATGCTGCCGACGACGCAGGCGACAGGAAAGGAAAATAATTATGATAAAAGCGAAAATTACAGGCACCGAGCTGAAAATATCGGAGCGTGAGCCGCTTTTGGCGGGCACGGTGGGGCTTAATAAGATAAGCCTGAGTTTTTCCGACGAGTGGTCGGGGCTCACAAAGCAGATAGATTTCACAAACGAGCACAGCGGCCAGTCGCGCCGCATCAGCGCCGAGGTCGATGTGTGCACCGTGCCGTGGGAGCTTCTGAGGGACGAGGGCGATATCAGCTGCTATGTCCGCGGCATCAGCGCCGAGGGCAAGCTCACCCTGCGCACAAACGAGGAAAACCTCGGCACGGTGCTAAGCTCCCAGGAGGACAGCGTTCCCGATACCGGCACGCCCACGCCCGATGTGTGCCTTGACACGGCGGCAAAGCTCGGCGACTTGACGCAGCTGAAAACAAGCGAAAAGACCCGGCTCGTCGGCGCGATAAACGAGGTGAAGGCCGCTGCGGACAGTAAGCAGGACAAGCTCATTGCGGGCGAGAATATCACCATCGCGGCCGACGGCAGGACCGTCTCCGCGGCGGGAGCATCGGGAGGCGTCGGCGTTTTCGAGGTCACGCTCGCCACGCAAAACGGCGCACTCACCGCCGACAAGACTTTTGAGCAGGTCAAGGCGGCCGTCGAGGGCGGAAAGCCCGTTTTGAAGGTACATTCCGACGGTGCTCAACTGTGGTTTTTCTTGCTGGACACCGGCACAACGGAGATAGACTTTGTCGGCTTTGCCGACGAGCAGACGCTCGCGTATCTCACCGTGAAGCAGGATGATTCGTGGGAGTCGGCTGTCGCAGCGCGCGTGACGGCCGAGCTGCACGGCGCGCTTTCCGATAAGCTCGGCAGCCTCAGCAGCCTCACAACCGGCGCGAAGGCGAGTCTTGTTGCGGCGATAAACGAGCTTAAAGCCGATGTAGACGGCATCTCGATCCCCGATCCGCTGCCGGTAGCCTCCGGCGGCACGGGCGCAACGCTGATACGCCAGGCGTTCACGCTCACGGGAAACGGCATCACGGGTCTGAGCTACACCGCGTACCACTACCCGTTTTTGAACCTGTGCTTTGTCCGTGCGTATTTCAAGCTGTCTTCAGAGCTTGCCGCGGCAACGCCGATGCAGGTGCTCACCATTCCCGAGGACTATCGCCCCGGGTATGCGCACGCTATGAGCGGCTACTGCGCGGCGGGCGCACTCAGCGCAAGAGTCTCGAGCGGCAACGGCGTGCAGATCCGCTGCCCGGCATCAAAGGTGGCGACAACTCAGGATGTATATGTAACGGGCTTTTGGTTTGTCTAATATAATATCATTGACGGAAGGTGAAAATATGAAAAAGATTTATCTGTCGCCGTCGGATCAGGTGCGCAACATCTATGCCTACGGCAACACCAACGAAGCGACACAATGCCGCAAGATAGCGGCCGCCTGCAAGACAGCGCTTGAGCGCAGCGGCTTTGCCGTGCGCACGAATTTTGAGGACGGCACGAACGCCATGTACACCCGAGTGGCCGAGTCGAACACCTGGGGCGCGGATTTGCACCTGTGCATCCACACAAACGCCGGCGGCGGAAAGGGCGCAGAGGCGTATGTCATCGACAAGACCGCAAAGCGCCTTGCCGCAGCGCAGCCGATCTACGACGAGGTCAGGGCGATAGCGCCCTACGGATCGTCAAGAGGCGTGAAGACCGCGCGGTTTTACGAGTTGCGCTACACCACGGGCACCTGCGTCTATCTCGAGGTCGACTTCCACGACAATGCCGAGATCGCAAAGTGGATAGTTAATAATACGACCGCCATCGGCGAGGCGATAGCCAAGGGCGTGTGCCGCGCCTTCGGGGCAAGCTATGTCTCCGGCAGCGGCGATACGGCGGCAAAGCCCGAAGCCGGGCCCGCAGTGCAGACGATCAAGGTCACGCTGGATCAGCTCGAGCGGGGAAGCCGCGGCACGCAGGTAAAAACGCTCCAGCGGCTGTTAAAGCAGCTCGGGTATAAGGATTCGGCGGGCAAGGTGCTGGCCATCGACGGCTCGTTCGGCCCCGCGACCGACTACGCCCTGCGCAAGTTCCAGAAAAAATCCGGCGTCTCCGTCGACGGCATCGTCGGAACGAAAACATGGGCAAAGCTTTTGAAATAAATGCTTTTTTAATAGCGAACGGACGCCTAAGCAGCTCGAAATTGCGACAGACCGGCTCGAAAACATTGCACTGCACCGATAGGCTGATATATTGACCTTGATCCGGCACGCAACGACGGTCGGAGCATCGCAAAAACGACCGGCAGAATCGCTAAAGCATATTGAAGCTTAACTGCAAAACAAAAACCTCGGTAATGCACTTGCATTACCGAGGTTTACTTTATTTCGTTTATTCTGCGACTGCTTCGGCCTTGGCCTTTTTCTTGGCGGAGGCGGCGGCAATTGCAAAGATCACTGCGACGACTGCGAGCAGAATTATCGCAATGAATTGCACGGTGCCGGAGTAGGTTCCGTCCTTGAGCGGATAGGTGTAGCCGTAGTAGCGGGTGCATGCACCGAAGATGTTGGAGGCGACTGCCAGCACCGCGGTGATGATGCCGAGGGTGGCTGCGCCGCCCTTGCCGCACAGACCCATGATGCCTGCGATGATGCCGAGGAGTGCTGCGAGTGCGGTTGCGGCATACAGGCCGAGGCGCATGTACAGCTCGTGGGTAACGTCGGCGACATGATCGGCAACGGACTCACGGAACGACTTGCAAACTACGAGGCACTGGTCAAGATCCAGGTACGGATCGCCGTTGCGCAGAGTGACGACCTTGCCGTCGTCGCCGAGCTTATACCAGCTGAAGTCCTCGCCGAGACGCTGCTCGGGGCCGGGAACTGCCATATCGCCGTTGTGGCGGTAAATGGGCTTATTCTTATAGCAGGTCATGGTGTACTCGTCAACGAGTGCCATGCCGTTTTCAAACTCCTCGAGGGAAGCCTTGCCGTCGGCAAGCTTAGCTGCACCTGCTGCAAGCTCCTTCTCGCCGGCCTTGAGCTTCTTAGCACCTGCTGCGAGCTCCTTCTCAGCGGCCTTGAGCTTTGCTTCGCCCGCTGCAAGCTCCTTCTCGCCTGCTGCGAGCTGAGCCTCAGCGGCCTTGAGAGCCTTCTCGCCCTCTGCGACCTTCTTCTTGCCGGCCTCGAGCTCTGCCAGACCGTCCTCATACTCCTTGAGCTTAGCCTCGCCGTCGGCGACCATCTGCTGCATGTATTTGGGGAAGTCGGTGACATTCTCGGGGATGGTCAGACCGGCCTTCTCGGCGATGGGACGAACCTTGCTTACGAACCAGGCCTGAGCATTGTCAAAGCCGGGAATCTTTGCAATGGTGCCGTCACGGAACTGGACATAGGTATTGAGCAGCGGCATGAGCGGCTCGATCTTTTCGAGCATTGCCTTGCCTTCGTTGTAAGCCTGGGTATTGGCATCGATGAGCTTCTGACCCTCTGCGACCTGCTTCTTGCCGGCTGCGAGCTCCTTCTTGCCCTTTTCGTACTGAGCATAGCCCTCTTCGAGAGCCTTCTTGCCCTGACGGTAAGCCTCGAGACCCTTTTCATACTCGCTCTTACCGGCGTTGTAGGCCTTCTTACCGGCGGAGAGCTCCTTCTGGCCTGCCGAGTAATCGCTCAGACCCTTTGCGTAGGTGCCGACGCCCTCGTTGTATGCATCCTCATTCTTCTTCAGAAGTGCGATAGCATCCTCAAGCTGACCGACAACATCCGCTCCCTTGGTATCCTCTTCCTTGTACTTCTTGATAGCCAGACCGTCCTTAACGCCGAGACCGACGGCGACCAGACCAAACAGGCAGACAAGGATAAGAAGAATGCTCATCACGGTGGTAAACGCTGTTTTCTTCATACTTTTCCCCTTAAAAATTCATTACTGTGGCACTTTGTTAATAATTATGCCGTATATTCACATTTTATTAACAAAAACGCAAATTGTCAATACATCAAATGAATTTTGCCAAAACAGTTACAGAAAAGTTTCATTGCATTTTTTGTGCAAATCTGCTAAAATGACTGCCAAAGCTGTATATACAGGGGGCTTTATAATGGCTATCACTAAAGAATATCTTGATTCCATCCGTTTTGATATCGCAAAGCAGAAGTATTATAATGCCGGCAAGGTCGACGCGAAGCTTGACGAGCTCAAGCAGGAGGTCATGACGCTTATCGAGGAAAACGAAAAGCTGCGCCGTGCAGCCGCAGATGTCAAGTCTGCAAAGGACGAGATCGGCGACGCTGTCATAAACGCGCAGGCGCAGGCAAAGGCGACCGTTGAGCAGGCCGAGGCGCAGGCAGCACAGCTATTAAGCAAGGCCAAGGCCGATGCCGACGCGATGACGGCTGAGGCAAAGGAAAAGGCCGATAAAATTCTTACCGACGCAAAGTTCCAGGCAAGCCTGCTTCTTGAGCAGGCCAAGGGCTCGGCAGAAAAGCTTGCCGCACCGGCGCAGACAGGCGCGTACGGCTTCTCGCTGCGTCAGCTCGAGGCCATCGACAAGATAAATAAGCAGCTTGACGAGCTGAACGTGACTCACGCAACGCAGATCTTCCGTCTCAAGCAAGCTATGATGAAAATGGCTACAGAGAAGTGATCAAAAGGCAGGATTACATCCCGGGTGGATTATACCATAAAGTGCGACGGGGAAAAAATATGGGCTAAGTTACCGAGAAATCGCTCAATAACGAGAAACTCAAAGTCATATGGCCGCAAAGAGGCCGGACGCCGGGAAGCAGATACGGCCGTAAGCGGACAAGGAAAAAGCCAAGCCTGCTTTGCAGGCTTGGCAGAGGGCAATTTGCAATTGTCAGCTTAATTTCATATCTCCGTCTTT
The DNA here is from genome assembly GCA_022784505.1 of Bacillota bacterium. GTDB lineage: Bacteria > Bacillota > Clostridia > Oscillospirales > Oscillospiraceae > F23-B02. The sequence continues at coordinate 8,485 of JALFUQ010000063.1, read as the reverse complement.
TATCCAGCCGAGCTTGCGGCAGAGGTGGCCGAAGAGCCATGCCAAGATGGCGGGGAGGACGATCGATATAAGTGCAAGGCCGAGCCAGTCGGCGGCGGTGGGGATGATGGCCTGCGCGCCGTCGAGTACTGCTTCCGCACTCGGGTTTGCCCAGCCGGTCCACACGCCGATGGGGCCCACGAGGCCGCAGGTGCCCATGCCGGAGGACACCGCCGCGCCGTTCATCTCAAGCTTGAACACGCAGGTGGCGACAGGTCCGGTTATCGCGCTGGCGGCGATGGCGGGTATCCATATCCTCGGGTTGCGCACGATGTTGCCCATCTGGAGCATCGAGGTGCCCAGACCCTGCGACACCACGCCGCCCCAGCCGTTTTCACGGAACGAGATCACGGCAAAGCCGACCATGTTGGCGCAGCATCCGGCGAGCGCCGCACCGCCTGCAAGACCCGTGAGGCTCAAGGCAGCGCAGATAGCCGCCGACGAAATGGGCAGCGTGAGCGCGATGCCGACGATGACGGACACCAAAACGCCCATGACAAACGGCTGCTGCGTGGTCGCCCACTTTATCACATCACCGACCGCCATTGCACCCTTGCCGATGGGCGAGGCAATGAAATACGCAAGGCCGATGCCTATAAGCACCGTGACGATGGGGGTCACGAGAATATCTATCTTCGTCTCCTTCGAGACCACTTTGCCGCACTCGGCAGCGATGACGGCGACGACATACACCGCCAGCGGGCCGCCCGCGCCGCCCATGACATTGGTCGCGTAGCCGACGGGGATGAGCGAAAACAGCACCATCGCCGGAGCGTGCAGCGCATAGCCGATGGCGACGGCCATCGCGGGGCCGACCATCGCCGAGGCGAACTTGCCTATCGTGTAGCCGACATCGTTTATCTCAACGATGGGCGCGGCCAAAAATCCGATGCCAAGCTGCGTGCCGAGCGTGTCGAGTATCGTGCCGACGAGCAGGGTGCAGAACAGACCCTGCGCCATTGCACCGAGAGCGTCGATGCCGTAGCGCTTGAGGCTGACCTCAACATCCTTGCGCTTCAAAAACGCCTTAAACTTTGCCATATCGATTCTTTCTCCTATACAGTTAAACCAAGTGGACTTCACAGATGTCATGACACCTGTGAAGTCCACTTTAGCACGAATATGAGATTTGTCAACCCTGATTTTAAACTTTGTCAGGTATACAAAAGCCCCTCCTGCGCGAGCTGACGGCGGGTGCGCTCAAAGCACTCTCTGTCCGGGCAGTCGAGCGTGTGCAGGTGCACGCCGTCGGTAAGCTCGGAAAGCGGCCTTACCTCGCCGCTTTGCAGCTTCTCGACAAACTTGTGCACGTCGTAGCGGCTGGCAAGCTGCAATTCGCCGGTCAAAAGCCCATACACGGGGTGCTCGACCGCAACGGTCAGCACCTTGCAGCCGTTGTCGACCATAATGTTGAGCTCCTTTTCGGTGTCCTCAACATTGTGGACACAGGCGAGTGTATACACGCTCCTGCCGCCGTCGGAGAGGATATAGCCTCTCGGGGTGCTGGAAATTTTCTCGCCGGATGCGCGCAGCAGCGCAATGTCGCCGACGATTATCTGCCTGCTCACGCCGTAGGAGGCGGCAAAGGCACCGGCACTTATCGGCTCTGCAGATTCCGCGAGCCTGCGCACGATATCTTCTCTTCTGTCGATAGAGTTCATCACTTCGCTCCTTGCTTCAACATTTCGTCCTTGAGCGCCATGAGCTTGGCGGACAGGTCGACGTAGTACTGATGCGGGAAGTCAAAGCGCTTGACCTCCGGCCAAAGCGTGCTCACGCCGTAGGCGCAGGTGCGCTTTATCTCGTTAAGCGTCGGCAGCTTGTAGACAAGCTCGCCGTTTTTAAATATAGGCACCTGGAGCTCGACCGCGCTGAAGCCGTCCATGACCTTGGTCTTCCAGCGCGCCTCGGGGTCGCAGATCTCAAGCGGCTTTGTGTCGTCGACGACTTCGTCATACAGCGTGATGTAGTCGGCCTCGGCCATGCCGGTCTCCTTATCAAACAGGCGGTACACCCGCTTGAAGCCCGGGTTTGTGATCTTGCCGACGTTTTCGCTGATCTTTATCTTTGGGATGACCTCGCCCTTGTCGTTTTCCACGGCGCACAGCTTGTACACGCCGCCAAACACGGGGTCGGACTTCGAGGTAATGAGCCGCTCGCCCACGCCGAACGAGTCGATCTTCGCGCCCTGGAGCAAAAGCTCCGTGATAAGGCGCTCATCAAGGGCGTTTGACACGGTTATCTTGCACTCCGGCCAGCCTGCCTCGTCGAGCATCGCTCTTGCCTTGCGGGTCAGATACGCCATGTCGCCCGAGTCAAAGCGGATGCCGCACTTGGTGATGCCGAGCGGGCGCAGCACCTCGTTAAAGGCTTTGATGGCATTGGGAACGCCGCTTTTGAGGGAGTTATATGTGTCCACGAGCAGGGTCGCGTTCGTGGGGTAGGTCTCGCAATAGGCCTTGAACGCCTCATACTCGGTGTCGAACATCTGCACCCACGAGTGCGCCATCGTGCCGCCTGCCGGAACGCCGTAGCGTGTGTCGGAAACGGCGCAGGCCGTGCCCGCACAGCCGCCGATGTAGGCTGCTCTTGCGCCGGTGACGGCGCCGTCGATGCCCTGCGCGCGGCGTGAGCCGAACTCGAGCACCGTTCTGCCCTCGGCCGCACGGCAAATGCGGTTTGCCTTGGTGGCGATGAGGCTCTGGTGGTTTAGCTCAAGCAGGACATAGGTCTCGATAAGCTGTGCCTGAATAGCCGGCGCGCGCACCGTCATTATCGGCTCACGCGGGAACACGGGCGTTCCCTCGGGGATAGCCCAGATGTCGCCCTCGAACTTGAAGTTTTTAAGATAATCCAAAAATTCCTCGGAGAACATGTTGCGTCCGCGCAGATACTCGATATCCTCCGGCTCGAAGTGCAGGTTCTGAATATACTCGACGACCTGCTCAAGACCGGCGCAGATGGAGAAGCCGCCCATGTCGGGGTTCTGGCGGTAGAACACGTCGAAGTAGGTTATTTTGTCGCCCATGTTGTGGTCGAAGTACCCGTTGCCCATCGTGAGCTCGTAATAGTCGCACAGCATGGTCAAATTAAGGCTGCGTCTGTTGTCCATAGCTACCTCCACAGATAAAAATTCATTTCTCTATCTGAACTGATTATATAGGTTTATTGTGAATATTTCAACTATTGTTAAATAAGAGATTTGCACCTGCCGCAAACTGTGGTATAATCGCAGGAAAAGCTGTCGAAATATGAGGGATTGCAAATGAAATTACACTATATGGGTAAGTATAATTTAGACCCCGACTCGCTGCCGCACGGCGAGCATAAGGAAGGGGCGGTGAAGTTCAGGGAAGCCGGCGACACCGCCGAGCTTGGGCGCATCGTCAGCAAGGTTTCGCTCATCCTGCTTGCGGTGCTGATGACGGCGCTTTTGTACCGCTATCGCAGCATCCCGTCGGAGCAGTGGCTCATCGGGCTTTTGCTGTTTTTGGCCTCGCTGTTCCCGCACGAGCTGCTGCACGCCGTATGCTTTCGCGGCGATGTGTATCTGTACACAAATCTTGTTCAGGGCATGCTGTTCGTTGTCGGCCCCGAGGACATGAGCAAGGCGCGCTTTGTGTTCATGTCACTGCTGCCGAATATAATTTTCGGGCTTGTTCCGTTCGTCGTTGCGATGGCTCTGCCCGAGCTCGGCTGGCTCGGCATATTCGGCACGATCTCGCTGACGGTCGGCGCAGGCGACTATTACAACGTCAAAAACGCTCTGACTCAAATGCCCAAAGGTGCCCGCTGCTACTTATATAAGTATAATTCTTACTGGTACATGCCGTAATATGGGCAAAGATGAAAAAAGACCGACACTGTGAGGTGTCGGTCTTTTCATTTATGGAAGCGCGGTGCTTGAAATATTGTATTATGTGAGACGGTTTTGTGAGTGCGGCTGTCGCCGCGGAGGGAAAACGGGCACAGCGCAGCCATAAATGTCAGATATTAGATAGCATGTGTATTATGTCATAATATTTGCATCTTGTCAAGTTATAAATGCTGCTTGAGATGTTGTCGTATATCATTCGCGCAAATAGTAGAATATATAAACAGGTGAATGATATGAAAATTGAGCAGATCGAAAAATACAGACGTCTGGGGCTGAACATTGCCTATTATCGGAGAATAAAAGGTCTGTCGCAGAGCCAGCTTGCCGAGCTTGCGGATATCAGCCGCACGCACATGAGCCGCATCGAGACCGCCGACTGCGCCGTGTCGCTGGATGTGGTCTTTGACATCTGCGATGCCCTCGGCATCACCGCCGACCGCCTGTTTGATTTCACAAAATAGCGCAAGACCATCGGGAGCCGCACTACGGCTCCCGATGGTTTTACTATTGCTGCTGAGGTCATCATCGCCGGAGGAAAGATGCGGGGATAATTCGCTTCACTTTATTGACAATGCCCGGGGCTTGTTTTATTATTTAAGTTGAAACAAAAAATATTACGGAGGATAAAAACCATGGCTTTATCTGACGAGCGCTATGCCGAGCTCAACGAGCTTTGCAGACGCTTCAGAATCGATGTTCTGACCGCGATCCACGCTGCCCAATCCGGTCACCCGGGCGGCTCGCTGTCCTGCTGCGAGATACTGACATATCTGTATCAGGAGCACATGAACCTCGACGCAAACGACGCGCAAAACCCCGACCGCGACAGGCTTGTGCTCTCTAAGGGTCACGCTGCCCCGATGCTCTACCGCAACCTCGCGGAAAAGGGCTTCTTCCCGGTGAGCGAGATGGCGACGCTGCGCCGCATGGGCGGTTTAGCCGGTCACCCGAACATGCACACCCCCGGCGTTGAGATTCCCGGCGGACCGCTCGGTCAGGGCTTCCCGGCCGCTCAGGGCATGGCAATGGCACTCAAGCTCAATAACTCCCCGGCAAAGGTCTACGCTGTCCTCGGCGACGGCGAGCTCAACGAGGGTGTTATCTGGGAAACTGCCATGAGCGCCGCGAAGTTTAAGCTGGATAACCTCATTGCCATCGTCGACTACAACAAGGTGCAGCTCGACGGCACGACCGATGACATCATGCCGCTGGGTGATCTTGCCGCAAAGTGGGAGGCCTTCGGCTGGACGGTGCTCGAGTGCGACGGCCACGACCTTGAGGCGCTGGACTTCTGCGTTTCCGTCGCCGACGGCGCAGTAGGCGCACCGACCGTCATCATCGCAAACACGATCAAGGGCAAGGGCGTGTCCTTCATGGAGGGCAAGAACACCTGGCACGGCAAGGCGATAGACGACGAAAGCTTCGCAAAGGCTATGGAAGAACTCGGAGGTGCAGCAAATGTCTAAGCAGATAAGAGAGGTCTACGGCTCGGTTCTTGCCGAGCTGGGCGACACTAACGAAAATATAGTTGTTCTCGATGCCGACCTTTCAGGCTCGACCAAGAGCGCACTTTTCGGCAAGGCGCATCCCGAGCGCTTCTTCAACATGGGCATCGCCGAGCAGAACATGGTCGCCACCGCTGCGGGCATGTCCACCGTCGGCAAGATACCGTTTGTAAACACCTTCACCGTGTTTCTCACCTCGCTGGGTCTGCTGTCTGCCCGTGACCAGATCTGCTATGCGAACCTGAATGTCAAGTTCGGCGGAGCATACTGCGGCATGAGCGACGCACTCGACGGCGCGAGCCACCATGCCACCGAGGATATAGCCATCATGAGGGCACTGCCGAACATGAAGGTCATCGTCCCCGCCGACGCTGCCGCCACCCGCTGGGCAACGAAGTACGCCGTGGAAAATTACGGGCCGATGTACCTGCGCCTGTCCCGCGATGTCTACCCCGACCTGTACGCCGAGGACGCAAAGTTTGAGCTCGGCAAGGGCGCAGTCGTCCGCGAGGGCAGCGATGTCACCGTCATCGCGTGCGGCCTTTTGGTCCACAAGGCCATCGAGGCTGCCGAAATGCTGGCGGCAAAGGGCGTTTCCGTTCGCGTTGTCGACATGTATTCCGTTAAGCCCATCGACCGCGAGCTTATAGTGAAGTGCGCCAGGGAGACCGGCGCGATCGTCACCGCCGAGGAGCACAACATCTACGGCGGCCTCGGCAGCGCAGTGTCCGAGGTTCTGGCAAACGAGGGCGCGGGCGTGCCCGTCGAGTTTGTCGGCATTCAGGACACCTTCACCGAGTCTGCCCCCTACAAGGAGCTGCTGGCAAAGTACGGCGTTGACGCGAACGCTGTCGCCGCAGCTGTCGAAAAGGTCATGGAGAGAAAATAACAGAGAAAATATAGAGAAAAATTTTTGGGAAAGGCGAGATAATGGAAAACTTCTTCGCTCCCGGCCGCACTGAGCTTGCAGGCAACCACACAGACCATCAAAAGGGTCGTGTGCTTGCCTCGGCGGTCGACAAGGGCATTCATGCCGAGGTTGAGCCGAACTTTGACAACATCGTAAGGATCCGCTCCGAGGGCTTTGAGGATATGGAGATAAACCTCTTTGACCTCGATGTTCACCCCGAGGAATTCGGCTCGTCGAAGGCGCTCGTTCGCGGTGTCGCCTCGGCGATGTTCGACCTCGACGCGCGCTTCGGCGGCTTTGATGCCGTTTTGCGCAGCGACCTAAGCTCCGGCTCGGGGCTGAGCTCATCGGCGGCGTTTGCCGTGCTCATCGCGCGCATTTTTAACGGGCTGTACAACAATAACGAGCTCGAGCCCAAGGCCATTGCTCAGCTTGCCCAGCAGGCGGAGAACCTGCACTTCGGCAAGCCCTGCGGGCTGATGGATCAGCTCGCGTGCGCCCTCGGCAAGACAGTGTATGTCGATTTTCTCACCGGCGATATCCAGCCCGTGAGCGCCGACTTCAGCCGCATGGGACTCACGCTCTGCCTTACCGACACCGGCGGCAGCCACGCCGGACTCGACACGAGCTATGCCCGCATCCCCGCCGACATGCGTTACATAGCAAGCTTCTTCGGCAAGGAGGTTTTAGGTCAGGTCGACCCCGCTGCGTTCTTCTCGAAAAAGTGGGACACGACCGACCGTCCCGTGCGCCGCGCAAAGCATTTCTTTGATGAGAATGAGCGCGTGCCGAAAATGCGCGATGCGCTCATCGCGGGCAACGGCGAGGAGTACATGCGCCTGATGAACGAATCCGGCCGCTCGTCGGAAAAGCTGCTGACGAATATCGTCACGAGCGTCACCGATGACCGCAAGCTGGAAAACGGCCTGGAGCTGAGTTCAAAGCTTCTCGACGGTGTCGGTGCATGGCGCGTGCACGGCGGCGGCTTTGCAGGCTGCGTGCAGGCGCTCATGCCAAGTGATTATTTCGACCACTACAAGACTGAGATGGAAAGGAGCTTCGGCGAAGGCTCGTGCCGCGAGCTGAAGCTGAACTGATATGGATACTATCCTCAAAAGTGCAAAGCTGACGACCGTGCTCGAGGCCGTGGGGCTGTTCATCGTCTGCTACATCGCGATCAAAATTCTGCGCAAAGCGATAGACAAAATTCTCGACAAAAGCAAGCACTTAGACCCGAGCCTCAAGACCTTTTTCGCCAGCGCCGTGAATGTCCTGCTGTGGGCGATAGCGGTCATGATCGTCGCCTCCGCGCTCGGCATCAACATCACGAGCCTTGTTGCGATACTGTCCGTCGCCGGTGTTGCGCTCTCGCTTGCGCTGCAGGGGCTGCTGGCAAACGTCTTTTCCGGCATTACGCTGCTTGCGTCCCGCCCGATAGCCGTCGGCAATTTTGTCGAGATCGGCGGTCAGAGCGGCACAGTGCGCTCGATAGGACTTTTCTACACCTGCCTTGCAACGCCCGATAACAAGATAATCTATGTCCCGAACGGCGACATTACCGGCAGCAAGATAATAAATTACAGCACCGAGCCCGTGCGGCGCGTTGACCTCAATGTCGGCACGTCCTACGATTGCCCGACCGAGACCGTCCGCTCGGCGATACTCGAGGCGGTCGCCAATACCGATAAGGTGCTTAATGACCCCGCGCCCTTTGTTGCGCTGGCGGCGTATAACGCCAGCAATATCGAGTACACCGTCCGCGTATGGTGCAATACCGAGGACTATTGGGATGTCCACTTCGCCCTGAACGAAAACATCCGCGCCTCCTTCGACCGCCACGCCGTCGAGATGAGCTACGAGCATTTGAATGTCCACATAATGAAAGACTGAAAAAAGCGACCCTCCCGGGTCGCTTTTTTAATACGGATTTAGACTTCTGCTGTTCTTTACTGCGTCAGCCCGACCGGTGAGTGCACCTTAGAGTTAAGGCTGTACATCAACCTATCGGTGCGCTGCAAGATTTTTGCGCACGACTAATCGGCGCTTGCCGTTAAACTCTCGTACTTTAAGCAGCTTGCACCGATATGGTCACCGCAGTTACTCAGAATGTCGGCAATTGTTCTGGACCGGGATTCCAAAGGGCGGTTAAGCGCC
>JALFUQ010000089.1 GCA_022784505.1 Bacillota bacterium | reverse complement strand
TATCCTTATCCATGGAGTCCTTGATGGAGTTTGCGGTCTTCATAGCCTTGCTCAGAGCCTCGTTCGTGGGGGCGGCGGCCTTGCCGTCCTCACCCGTCACGGTCTCGGCTGCGACGAGGTAGAAGTCATAGGTGAACTTGTCGTAGTCGTCCTTCACGCTGTCATACTTCTTTGCAAGCTCGGAAGCGGTGAAGCTGTAGGAGTTGGCGACAGACTGCTGAGCCTTGGTGGCAAGCTGCTGAAGCTCCATGACATCGCGCACGACAGCGCTGTTGCAGCCGCGACCGTAATTGGCGGCGATGAACTTATCTGCGCTTGCGTAGCCGTACTGCGTTGCGTCGTCAAATGTCGCCATCTGCTCATCGATGGTCTTGTTATCGTCCTTGTCGAGGGTGATGTCGTTAGCTTTGGCGTAGGCCTCCAGAGCAACCAGCTGCTCGAGGAAGGCCTTGGTGTTGTCCATGAAATAGTCGTCCCAGGTGTAGTCATCACCCTTGTCGCCGGCCATGGTGCACTTCTGCTGGTCCAGGGGCTGAGACTTGTCAAGGCCGATGAGCGAAGCGTAGTCGCCGTAGCTGTTTAACAGGTTCATGTACTGCATATTATATACATAGTTGCACTCGGCAACGGTAAAGCTGCGGCTGCCTGCCTCGATGCCGAGCTCCTCGCTCGCGCCGTATTCAACGGTGATGCCGGTGAGATTTCTGTAAAATGCGCCGGTGTTGAGGTAAATGACAAAGGCGAAGAAGATGACGATGAGGACACCGATCACCGTCCACTTGATTTTTTCCTTCTTCTTTTTCTGCTCCTCCTTCTGAGAAGCGAGGGTCTTACGGGCTGATTTTTCGTTTGATGCGCTCATAGATAAATCTTCCTTTACATTTTTTCTATGCACAGTTCATTTTGAGTACAAATGATTTTACTATTATAACCTAATCGAACGGCTGTTTCAACTGCTAATTTGTGAACGGGAGGACTGCAAATGAAAAAACGGGCAAAAGCCCTTGCGATAATCGTCATGCTGTGCGCTCTGGTCGGCTTTTTGCTGCGCGACAGCAATGAGCATGTCGAGCTTACGCAGTACACGGTCACGAGCGCTAAGCTGCCGGAGAGCTTTTCGGGCTTCAAGATCGTGCAGCTGTCGGATTTTCACGGTGCGCCGTTTGTCGACGATATCGTAAGCCTCGTCCGCGCCGAAAAGCCGGATATCATCGCGCTGACCGGCGATTTTATAACCGACGGCGACGATCTCATGGCAGTGCGCGAGCTTGCGCAGCAGCTTACGGATATCTGCGATATGTATTTTGTCAGCGGCAACCATGATTTTGCATCGGGGAAAATTGACGAGCTCAGTGACATTTTAAGCTCCTGCGGCGTAAAATATCTTAGAAACGAGTATGTGACGATATCCCGTGGGGATGAACGCATCGTGCTCGCCGGTGTCGAGGATCCCAACAGCTGGGCAGACCTCGAAGCGCCGGATGTGTTCGTGCAGCGGCTGCGGATAGAGTACCCCGACGACTATGTTGTCCTGCTCGGCCACCGCAACTATTGGATGGATAGCTTCCCCAAGCTTCCGGTGCAGCTGGTTTTGTGCGGCCACGCGCATGGCGGCATCGTTCGCATACCGGGCGTCGGCGGGCTTCTCGGCACCGACAGGACGCTGTTCCCCGAGTACGACGCGGGGCAGTTTGATAACGGGCGCTACACGATGATAGTCTCCCGCGGCATCGGAAATTCTGTTGCGCTGCCGAGGGCTTTTAACCGACCCGAGATAGTCAGCATAATTTTGAAAAATTAACAGTCATGTTTTTCGCCGATCGTACATATAATGAAACTATGCTGCAAACAGCACAGATCAATGCGAGGTGAATAATATGGAAACAGATATTGACGACATGATCTTCGGCGACTGCGACCCGGGGCCGAGTGACAGATAAAAAACCGAGAACTTTTTTGAGTTCTCGGTTTTTTTGTTTGTCAAAGAATTGGGTAAAAGCAGACGCAACGAGTAAAAATCCAATACGCAGCAGGGGGAGTGTGAGGGGGACAAGGTCCCGCCTCAAATTCGATAAATAGCCATCAAAAACGCCTGAGTTATCAGGCTTTTTGAC
>JALFUQ010000057.1 GCA_022784505.1 Bacillota bacterium | reverse complement strand
ACTATAACAACCGCAGGATCAAGCTAAAGCTAAAGGGCCTGACACCTGCTCAACACAGATACCAGACCCTTCAGGTCGCTTAATAAAATATTTTGTCTAACTTTTGGGGTTCACTTCATGACTGCGGAGCTTTGCTTATTTCCTGCTGCTATCCTGCGTTTGCGACGAGTAGCTTGCCAGCGCCGCAATGCCGATGCCCATGATGAGCCATGGAGCGGCCGCCTGCGTGAACGCCTTAAAGTCACCACCGACAAATAGACTTATCGTATATGTCAGCATAACGATCAGCGCCAAAATCGCCGTTATAAGGAGCACCCTCCTATTGTTGTTGAGGTCCTTTGCGTCCTTTTTTACCTTTTCAGTCATTTTCGGATCACCTTTCAACAGTTCATCAAGGCTTATTTGATAAAGGTCGCTGAGACTTATAAGGCTTGCGATATCCGGCAGGGTTTTGCCGTTTTCCCAGTGCGACAGTGTCACTCGTGATACCATCACCTTTTCTGCGACCTGCTCTTGCGTCATGCCGCTTTGAATTCTTGCCTGTTTTAGTCTCTCGCTAATTTCCATTATCAAAACCACCTTGTGACCTAAATACCAGCAGAAAAAGGCTGCATTGTCTATTAAACACCTTTTACATCGGGGGATTTTGCGTGTAAAAAGGCTTTTACACTGCCATTATAGCGCATAGTTTTGTATATGAGCTACCTTTTATCGATGTAATTGAGAAATCGATGTGCCGCCAGCGACAGCTCGGTCTTATCACGCATGGCAACACCTATCGTCCTGTACGCCTCGACATTCAATGACTTTATGACGATATCGTAGCTGATGCGCTGCAAAATGAGCTTTGGCAAAATGGAAATACCGAGCCCCTTTTCGACCATGGACATAGCGGCATAGTCGTCAATGGTCGTGAACTTCGGCTTCGGGGCGAGTCCGTTGTTTATAAAAATTTCGGTCACTTCCGCCTTTATTCCCTTTTCAAGCATTATAAACGGGTAGTCGTTGAGCGCCGTCACGGGGAAGGTCTCGGCATCGGCCAAGGGATGATTTCTCGGCAGGATGACCATCTCCTCGTCCCGCGCTAACTCAATGCAGTCAAAGCTTTTCTTCGTCGGCAACCTGGTGAAGCCAAAGTCGACACGCCCCTCGGTTATCCAGTCCTCGATGTCCTCGTATGCACCGAGCAAGAGCTCGTACTCAACATTCGGGTACTCCTCCTGAAAGGCTTTTATGATGTCAGGTATCCAATGCGTTGCGGCGCTTGAGAATGTCCCGATACGAATGATGCCCGATTGCAGGCCGTTCATGTCGTCGATCTTCATTTTGAGTTTATCGAACTCGGTGCAAAGCCTTGCTGCATAAGGGAACAGCTCCACACCCGATGAGGTCATGCACACGCCGTGCTTGCCACGCTGTAACAGCGGTGAGCCACACTCGTGCTCTAAGTCTGCAATCATGCGGCTGACCGCCGACTGCGAGTAGCTAAGTACCCGTGCAGCCTCGGATATACTGCCCAAGTTGACAGCCGTCACGAAGGCTTTGTATTTTAAGATGTTTTGCTCCATTTATCCATCCTCTTTCCGAATACACGTTATGAAAAATTTGCGCTTTTCGCATATCTGAGTATATGATACACTATGTCTGTACTTTTTTCAAAGGTGATTTCAAATGGACAAGAGCTTTTTAAAATATATGGCTGCACTGCTGCTTTTCGGCAGCAACGGCATTGTGGCGGGGCGCATTTCGCTCAGCAGCCACGAGATAGTGCTTTTTCGCACGATGATCGGCAGTGCGCTGCTGATTGCGCTGTACCTTATTTACAACAAGCGCTTTACATTTTATCGGTACAAAAAGTCTGCGGTTTATCTTTGGCTGTCGGGCTTTGCGATGGGCGTGAGCTGGCTGTTTCTCTATGAGGCGTACAAGCAGGTCGGTGTGAGCGTCGCTTCGCTCGGCTATTACTGCGGGCCGATAATTGTCATGGCGCTGTCCCCTTTTTTGTTTAAGGAAAAGCTCACCAAGCGTAAGCTCCTGTGCTTTCTCGTTGTGTTCGTTGGCATCGTTTTTGTCGACGGCAACGCAGTTTATGAGACGCACAACCTTGGCGGCATCGCGTTTGCGTTGCTGTCGGCCGTGATGTACGCCGTCATGCTCTGCTTCAGCAAAAAGGTCGAGGGCATATCCGGTATGGAGAACGCAACAGTTCAACTCACCGCCGCATTCGTCGCAGTATTTGTATTCGTCGCATTTAAGCAGGGCCTCAGCTTTGACATTCAGTCAAACGATATTGCCCCGCTGCTCGTGCTTGGATTATTAAACACCGGCATCGGCTGCTTTTTGTACTTTTCCTCAATCGGCGGTATTAAAGTGCAAACGGTTGCTCTAATCGGCTATATTGAGCCGCTCTCGGCAATTTTCTTCTCATTTATATTTCTACACGAACAGCTTCTCGTCGGGCAAATCATCGGCGCAGTTCTCATTATTTCCGGCGCACTGTGCGCCGAGCTTCGTCCAAAGGCGCATATGACGAAGCAATAAAGCAAAAAGAGAGATGCAAAAGCATCTCTCTTTTTTAGCCTATCTGCCTTACGACATCACTCAGAATCGAGTAATAGCCGGATTTATTGACATGTATGCCGTCACCACCATCGAAGTGTGGGTTCATACCGCCGGAGGAGTCGCGCATGGATGTGGCAATATCGATGTAGTTGTAGCCAGCTGCCTCGACCGCTTGCTTAACAGCTGCATTATAGCTGTTTATCTTCTCGTTCGACGCAAAGGAAGATGCCGAACTGATGGGCGTTATAGACGCAACATACAACTTCGACTGCGGCAGACGCTCATGCGTGCGCTCGAGCATATTGAGATAGTTCTCACAATAAGTCTCGGTGCTGGTCATGTTGATATCGTTCATGCCCATGGAGAAGATGACATACTTTGGTGCAATGACCTCCAAGGCATCGAGGGCGTTATACTCTCCGCCGTTTACTTTAAAGGTGTAGTCATCGATGCTGCGGATGCCGACATTGCCGACAGCAACAACGATATCCTGCGGCAAGACACCGTAAACATACAGGCCGCTGCAAATGCTATCGCCAACGAAGGCGCAGTTTGAGATCAGCGCTTTCTGACTGTCGGTAAACGAGTAGCCGTCATAGTCTGGCAGGTCGATAGACACGTTAATCTGACTGCTCGGCTGAGGAAGCGTTTCGGTCGGTGTGGGAGTAGGCGTCGTGACAACCGTCTCATTGGGCTGAGCAGGTGTATCCTGCGAGCCATCGGTTGCAGTCTGCTTAGACTGCACAAAGCGAACTATGACCGCTGCCAGAACAGCGATGCACAGTATGAGAATAAAAATAATTTTTGGTTTTTTACTTGTCTTATTTTTCATTTCAAAAAGTTAGCTGGTTTTCAGTCTCAGAAAATGTTAATGCCTGTAAGTAAAACCGCATCAGGGGACACGCCCCTGATGCGGCAGGCTTTGCCGCATCAGCGGCTATAAACCAATATTACTCGTTGATCGAGATAACAACGCCGGAACCGACAGTGCGGCCACCCTCACGGATAGCGAAACGCAGGCCGTTCTCGATTGCGATCGGGGTGATCAGCTCAACGTCCATGTCGACGTTGTCGCCGGGCATGCACATCTCAGTGCCTTCGGGAAGGGTGATGACGCCAGTAACGTCGGTGGTACGGAAGTAGAACTGAGGACGGTAGTTGTTGAAGAACGGGGTGTGACGGCCGCCTTCTTCCTTGGACAGGACGTAAACCTGACCCTTGAACTTGGTGTGGGGCTTGATGGAGCCGGGAGCTGCCAGAACCTGTCCACGCTCAACGTCCTTCTTTGCGATACCGCGGAGAAGAGTACCGACATTGTCGCCAGCCTCTGCGTACTCAAGGATCTTGTGGAACATCTCGGTACCGGTGACGGTAGTCTCGGTGATCTCGTCCTTCAGGCCAACGATCTGAACCTTGTCGCCAACCTTGACGCGACCACGCTCTACACGGCCGGTGGTAACGGTGCCACGACCGGAAATGGTGAAGACGTCCTCAATGGGCATGAGGAAGGGCTGGTCGGCCTTGCGGTCGGGAGTGGGGATCCAAGTGTCAACTGCGTCCATGAGTTCCTTGATGCAAGCATACTCGGGAGCATTAGGATCGTTGGACTCGCAGACGAGTGCATTAAGAGCGGAACCACGAATGATGGGGGTGTCATCTCCGGGGAAGCCGTAGAAGTCGAGAAGCTCACGAACTTCCATCTCGACGAGCTCGAGGAGCTCTTCGTCGTCGACCTGGTCGCACTTGTTCAGGAATACGAGAACGGAAGGAACGTTAACCTGACGGGCGAGCAGAAGGTGCTCACGAGTCTGAGCCATGGGGCCGTCGGAAGCAGCGATAACGAGGATAGCGCCGTCCATCTGAGCTGCGCCGGTTATCATGTTCTTGATGTAGTCGGCGTGGCCCGGGCAGTCAACGTGTGCATAGTGACGATGTGCGGTCTTGTATTCAACGTGAGCGGTGTTGATGGTGATGCCGCGCTCTCTCTCTTCGGGAGCCTTGTCGATGGAAGAGTAGTCAGTGTACTCTGCGCCACCCTGCATTGCAAGGTACTTAGTGATAGCTGCGGTCAGAGTGGTCTTGCCGTGGTCAATATGGCCGATGGTACCGATATTAACGTGGGGCAGGGATCTGTCGAATGTCTGCTTTGCCATGATTTTACCTCCAAATTGTTTTAATCAATACTTGTTTAAATTTTACTTACTTGTACATTTATTTTATCAGCCTTTTCTGCGGCTGCCGACCAGAGTCTCCTGAAGGCTCTTGGGCAACTCAACATAGTGGCTGGGTTCCATGCTGTAAGTCGCTCTGCCCTGCGTTTTGCTGCGCAGGTCGGTAGCGTAACCAAACATGGTAGACAGCGGGACGTTTGCCTCGATGACTGCCGCACCGTTTCTGATGTCGGAGCCAACGATCTGTCCGCGTCTTGCGTTTACATCGCCCATGACATCACCCATATACTCATCGGGCGCGGTCACGACGACCTTCATAATGGGCTCGAGCAGAGTCGGGCCGGCCTTCTCGCAGGCCTCCTTGAACGCCATACTGCCGCAGATCTTAAAGGCCATCTCAGAGGAGTCGACCTCATGATACGAGCCGTCTATCAAGGTGACCTTGACATCGACGACCTGATAGCCTGCAAGAACGCCAGACTGCATAGCACCCTGAATACCCTGATCGACGCAAGGAATGTACTCCTTGGGGATCGCACCGCCGGTTATCTTGTTGATAAACTCATAACCCTTGCCGGGCTCGTTCGGCTCAACGATAATCTTACAGTGTGCAAACTGACCCTTACCGCCGGTCTGGCGGGCATAGCGGGTATCGACGGTGGCAGAGCGGGTAATGGTCTCCTTATAGGAAACCTGGGGCTTGCCGACATTGGCTTCTACCTTGAACTCTCTGAGCAGTCTGTCAACGATGATCTCCAGATGGAGCTCGCCCATACCGGCGATGATGGTCTGACCCGTCTCTTCATCCGTATAGGTCTTGAAGGTGGGGTCTTCCTCTGCCAGTTTCTGAAGGGCGATAGCCATTTTCTCCTGACCGGCTTTGGTCTTAGGCTCGATGGCGACACGGATAACAGGCTCGGGGAATTCCATGGATTCAAGGACAATGGGGTTTTTCTCATCACAAAGAGTATCGCCCGTCGTGGTGTTTTTGAGACCGACGGCAGCGGCGATGTCACCGGAATAAGCCATGGTGAGGTCTTCTCTGTGATTTGCGTGCATCAGCAGGATACGGCCAATGCGCTCACGCTGACCCTTGGACGAGTTGAGCACGGTCTTACCGGCCTCCAGCGTACCGGAGTAAACACGGAAGAAGCTCAGTCGGCCGACATATGGGTCGGTCATGATCTTGAATGCAAGCGCCGCAAACGGTGCACTGTCGGAGGCCTCGCGGGTCTCCTCCTCATCGGTCTTGGGGTTCACGCCGCTGATAGCGGGGATGTCCAAGGGAGAGGGCATGTACTCGACGATAGCGTCAAGCAGCTTCTGCACGCCTTTGTTCTTGTATGAGGTTCCGCAGACGACGGGCACCATCTTGACGGCACAAGTGGCCTTTCTGATGGCGGCACGAATCATATCCTGCGGGATCTCCTCGCCCTCGAGATAACGCATCATTATCTCATCGTCGAAGTCTGAGATAGCTTCGAGCATCTTGACTCTGTACTCCTCGGCCAAATCGCGCATGTCCTCAGGGATGGGCTCATCGCGCATATCGTTGCCAAGATCATCATAGTAGATGCGGGCGTTCATTTCGACCAGGTCAATTATGCCCCTGAAATCAGCTTCAGCGCCAATGGGGAGCTGAATGGGGACCGCATTACATTTAAGTCTGTCATGTATCATCTCGAGGACATGATAGAAGTCGGCACCCATGATATCCATTTTATTGACGTATATCATTCTGGGGACATTGTAATGGTCGGCCTGTCTCCATACTGTCTCGGACTGAGGCTCAACGCCGCCCTTTGCACAGAGGACTGTCACGCAGCCGTCGAGCACTCGCAGAGAACGCTCGACTTCAACGGTGAAGTCAACATGACCCGGGGTATCGATGATATTGATGCGGGTATTGCGCCAGTGGCAGGTGGTCGCAGCGGATGTGATGGTGATGCCACGCTCCTGCTCCTGCTCCATCCAGTCCATGGTCGCAGTGCCCTCATGGGTCTCACCTATCTTGTAGTTGACACCGGTGTAGTAAAGAATACGCTCAGTGGTCGTAGTCTTACCGGCATCGATGTGAGCCATGATTCCGATATTTCTGGTTTTTTCGAGTGAATATTCTCTGGGCATAAAATGCTCCTGTTCAGATTACCATCTGAAGTGTGCGAATGCCTTGTTGGAATCTGCCATCTTGTGGGTATCCTCACGCTTCTTGACGGAGGCACCGAGATTGTTGCATGCATCCATGATCTCGCCTGCGAGAC
>JALFUQ010000018.1 GCA_022784505.1 Bacillota bacterium | reverse complement strand
GCCGCCCGCTCGGACTATCTCCGGCACAAGGTCTCTCGCCTTTAAAACTATCGTCAAAGGCCCCGGCCAAAAACGCTTTGCAAGCATTGTCGCCTGCTCGGGAACAGGCTCGCAGTAGCGCTCCATGCTGCCGCTTGAGGGTATCATGAGCGCTAGGGGTTTTACCTGCGGTCTGCCCTTGACCTCGGATATCCTCTCGACTGCATCGGCGTTGAGGCCGTTGCCCGCAAGGCCGTACACGGTCTCGGTCGGCACAGCGACGAGCTCACCGCATTTTATGAGCTCGGCTGCTAGGTCAATTTTGTCTTTTATTATCGTTGTTTTCATATCCATTATGCCCGATTTTTAAGCTTTTCCGCCCGGTCAGCCGTCACAAGTGCGTCGATTATCGGGTCAAGGTCGCCGTTAATGACATTTGCGATATTGAAATTGCGCACATCACCGGTGAGCCTGTGGTCGGTGACACGGTTCTGCGGGAAGTTATAGGTGCGCACCCTGTCGCTGCGGTCGCCCGAACCGACCTGACTTTTGCGTTCGGCCGCTATCGCTGCCTGCTGCTTTGCCTGCTCGGCCTCGTATAGCTTGGAGCGCAGAATTTTCATCGCCCTGTCCTTGTTTTTATACTGGCTGCGCTCGTCCTGACACTCGACGACAACGCCGGTGGGCAGGTGCGTTATCCTTATCGCGCTTTCGGTCTTGTTTACATGCTGGCCACCTGCGCCGGATGAACGGTAGGTGTCTATCTGCAGATCGTTGGGGTTTATTTCGAACTCGACCTCCTCGGCTTCGGGAAGCACGGCAACGGTCGCCGCCGAGGTGTGTATCCTGCCACCGGATTCAGTCTCCGGCACGCGCTGCACACGATGTCCGCCCGCTTCAAACTTGAGCCTTGAATACGCTCCCTCGCCCTCGACAACGAAGCTTATCTCCTTTATGCCGCCTAGCTCGGTCTCGTTTAGATTAACGACATCTATCTTCCAGCCCTTTCGCTCGGCATACATGGAGTACATGCGGAAAAGATCATAGGCAAACAGCGAGCTTTCCTCGCCGCCGACACCGCCTCGGATCTCCATGATGACATTGCGGCTGTCGTTCGGATCCTTGGGCAGAAGCAATATCTTGAGCTTTTCCTCAAGCTCGCCCAGCTTTTGCTTTGCATCTGAATACTCCTCCTGAGCAAGCTCCTTGAACTCGGGGTCTGACATGAGCTCCTGAGCATCGGCCATCTGCTTCCCATATGCACAATACTCACGGTAGCACTGCACGATAGGCTCAAGCTCCTTGAGCTCCTTGGCGCACTTGGTGTACGCCGCGGGGTCAGCGAATATCTCGCCGCTTTCCATGCGCTGCTGTATCTCGTTATACTTATTGTCAAGCTGTTTTAACTTTTCGAGCATAGCACACTCCACTTTTATCGTGATATTTTATCATAGCACACTTTGGCGCATATGTAAATTATCTTAATCTTAACTGCCAAAATGCGACCGCAGCAGCGGAGGCGGCGTTAAGTGAGTCAACGCCGTGCGACATGGGTATCTTGACGGTGTAATTGCTGTGCATGATTGTTTCCTCGGAAAGTCCCCTGCCCTCGTTGCCGATGATAACGGCAAGGCGCGCCTCACTGCAAAGCGCGGGGTCTTCTATGCTGACGGACTTATCCGTGAGTGCCATGGCGGCGGTTTTAAAGCCGAGCGCTTTTAGCTCTGCGGCGCTGTCGATGCGCGTCCACGGTATCTGAAACACAGTTCCCATGCTCACCCTGACCGCGCGGCGGTACAGCGGGTCGCAGCAGGTCTTGGTAACAAGCACGGTATCAAAGCCAAGGGCGGCAGCAGCGCGGAATATTGCCCCGACATTCGTGGGGTCGGCAAGCCCCTCAAGCACCGCTACTCTGCGTGCGCTGCGGCAGATATCCGCAGCATTCGGGAGCGTCGGGCGGCGCATTGCGCACAGAACGCCGCGGGTAAGCTCAAAGCCCGTGAGCTCGGCGAGAATTTCACTGTCGCCGGTGTAGACCGGCGTGTCGGCGCAAGCTGCGATTATTCCGGCGGCTTGACCGTTAATGTGCCGCCGCTCCATCAAAAACGCTATCGGCTCACAGCCGAAATTGAGTGCATATTCTATGACCTTGGTGCTCTCGGCGATGAAGATGCCCTTTTCGGGGTCTGATCTTTGCCTTAGCTGGGCTTCGGTGAGCCTTGCAAACGGCGCAAGCTCGGGTGCGGAAATATCTTGTATCTCAATAATTTCAGCCATTTTGCAGTCCTCTTTCGTTTTGCAGTCTGCGGAACATTTTCACAAGCACCATCACGAGCGTCGCAAGCACCGTCGGGATGCAAAGCTTGGTGACCGCAGTGGGCATCGGAGCTGATTCAAAAATTTCGGTTTTGTCTGTGTTTTTCATTTCTATTTCTTTATCCTGTATTTTCCCATGATTCCGAGGGTTACCAGCTTCGCAAACGCCTTTTGCGTGTTCTGTATGACTTGCTCCTCGCTCTCGACCTTGCCGTGCTCTATCCATGTTGAAAGTATGCCGACCATGGCCGAAGCTATGATGCCAGAGAAGTAGTCAAACACCGTCTCGTCCTTGATATAAGGGCGAAAATATCGCTCCACCAGCTCGCTTCGGCGCAGACTCTCAGTGAGAATGTCCGTGCGGTGTATTCTGACGATTGTCTCAAGCAGGGTCACATTCTCAAACCAGTAGCGGAACACCGCCACCCGAATCTCCTCGCCTGTCTCCTCGGCTCGTTTGAACGCTGCGTCAAAGCTGCGGTCGCACATGAGCATCAGCACATCCTCGATGCAGTCAAAATTGCGGTAAAATGTCGAGCGGCTCACGGTGGACGTCCGCTGTATGTCGCTTATGGTTATCTGCTCAAACGGCGTTGTTTTCAAAAGCTCAAACAGCGAAGAACATATGAGCTCGACCGATGCATAGGCACGCTTATCGTTCTTGATGTGGTACATTTCGCCCTCCGATGTTTCATTTCTTACGGTACTATTGTACCATAACTTTTTGTGTATTACAATATACGCATCATATGAAAGCAATGATTCTCATGAGCACCAATATCATTTATTGCTTTTCCGGCACGGGAAACTGCCTTGATTTTGCGAAAAATCTCGCCAGGGCTCTCGGTGACACCGACATCGTCATGATGCGCTCCGAGCCCGTCGTCACCGATGCCACGCAGGCGAAAAGGGTCGGCTTCGTTTTCCCCTGCCACGGCGGCGGTCTGCCCGGCGGAGTTGAGGAGTTTATGAAGAGCGTGAAGGTCAGCCCCGACGCTTATGTGTTCGGCATCAGCCAGTCAGCAAGCTACCTCGGCACGGGTCTTTATAAGCTCAACAAAATTCATCCCCTCACTTACTGGAAGGGCGTTACCCATCAGTGCACCTGCATCTGGCTGTTCCCGCACACGCTGATGCTCCCGCCCACGACCCCGAAGCTTGCGCAGAAGCGCAGCGAAAAGCTCGCCGCAAAGATCGCAAAGGAGGTCCTCGCAGGCAAG
This sequence comes from Bacillota bacterium, assembly GCA_022784505.1. Lineage (GTDB taxonomy): Bacteria > Bacillota > Clostridia > Oscillospirales > Oscillospiraceae > F23-B02. The sequence goes on along the minus strand of JALFUQ010000018.1, from coordinate 13,225 downwards.
GTCACCGAGAAGGAGCCGCCCTGCAATCCGTTTAACTCCGTCGAGAGCAAGGCTTGGCCGAAGCTCGCCGTCAAGAAGGCAAAGAAGCTCGCCGTCAACAAGGAAACCTGCGTTTCCTGCGGCCAGTGTGCAAAGCTGTGCCCCAAGGGCAACATCAAGTTTGTTGACGGTCATCCCACCTTCGGTACGGACTGCATTCAGTGCCTCGGCTGCCTGCAATACTGCCCGACCGAGTCGATTTACATGGGCAAGAAAACGCAGAAGCGTGAGCACTACCACAACCCCAACATCACCCCCGAAGAACTCATGCAGACAGTTATACATATCGATTGATCTTGATAAGCAGCAAAACCGGCGCACCGTTTGGTGCGCCGGTTTTGGGGTTTATCAGAATTTGCCGCTGCTGCCGCCGTGCATGGTGCCGGAGGAGGACATGTGGACGGTGCTGCCGCCGCTGTGCATTGAGCCGGAGGACGAGTTATCGTCATGCTTCGGTCTTGGGGTGCGGGTCATGGTGCTGTAAAGGAACAGGTCGCTGCTGTCGGTTATCTGCATGCTGCCGTGCTTTACATAGCTAGACGCCGATGGCTGGAAGCGAACGGACTTAAGGTTTGACACCATGGTGGACACGATCATCGCCGACAAAAGAACACCGACAACTATCGAAACGAGTATCCACACGGGCGAAAGCTTCTCGCTCGGCAGGGTGAAATTTCTGTGATCGTCATTATCATCGTCATAGATTGGGTCGTCGTCTACCCAGCCGCCGTCATCGTCGCCGCCATTTTCGTCATACTGCGTGCACTGCTCGTCGCACAGGTCAGAGAAGTAGTCGAACGCTTCGTAATAGTCTCCGTCTGCCAGGTACGGCACGATCTCGTCGGCGATGTAGTCGCAGTCATAGTCGGTGAACACATCTATGGCCTTGCCGCAGGTGGATATCGCCCAGTCGCGGTCGTCCATGGAGATGAACAGCATGATGCCGTCCTTATCATCACCGAAGCCGTAGCCACAGTATTCATACAGCTCGTCAGCACACTCGGTCGCCGTATCGTAGCCCTGAAGATCATCCGAGGTCATGACGACAACGTCCATTTGCAGGCGGTTGCTCATCTCGTCGAGCTTGGCGGAAAGCTGCGCTACCTCGTCGTCATCAAGAAGCTCCGCACCGTCGGCAACGCGGCTGCGGTCAATATTCGCGGCCAGCGCGGGGATCGCGCAGCTAAGGCAGAAAACAAGGGCAAGCAAAACTGCAAATAGTCTTTTTTTCATCGCAGTGCCCTCCCTCAAAGCAGACCGATGCCGTGCAGCAGGTTGACAAAGCCGTAGATCGCGGCGCTCGTGCCGACCGACAGGCCGAGCATCCACTTTGTCGCCGCCGACTTATCTACCGGCAGGTCGCCGACAAATTTGCCGGTCTGCCCGTTCATCGCAAAGGTGTATTTATTACCGTTCCATGTGGTGTTCAACAGCCACACGGGATACAGCGCATACCGCGCCTTGCCTCCATGCAGGCTCACGCTGCTGCTCTCGGTGGTGACGGTGTCATAACCGGTAACAGTCGAGGCAAACGACTCCTCGGTGGAGCGCTTGACGCGCTCGTTTGCGCGCTGTATGCTCTGCTCGGCATCGACATCGTATTTGTCGGCAAAAAAGCCTGCAAGATACGCGGTTTGGAAGTCGACTGCTTCGGAAAAGTCAAACGGTTCAATGGATTCCATGAGGTCATCGGCCATCTTCGACGAGCCGTCGACCGGCACATGCTCAAAGCCGATGCTGCCGCCTCGGCTGACAAGATAATGGCTGGTCTCGGTGTAATCAAACTCGCTGTCGCTCCACGCGCGCAGCCTTGTCGTACGGTAGCGCACCTGCGCGTCAACATCGGTGTCAAAAAGCCAGAACGGAACATACACGCCCTTTATCTCGTCGATGTGGTTTTCGTCCTTGAACGCCTTGGGGACAAGGCGCTTGCTGTTAAGATGCTTTAAAAGTCCGGCCTTTGCCGCATCCTTGTCGAGCTTAAAGGGTATGACGATATCGGGCTTTAAGGAGCCTGCAAGCTTTTCCATCATGACGACCGGATTGCCGCAGAACGGGCACGAGGTCGCCGCCGTGTTCTCGTCACAGACTATCTCGCCGCCGCATGAGTTGCAGACATATGAGCGAAGCCCGTCGGTCTCGCCGTCGTCCCACTCCTGACCTGCCGTTGTCTCCCACTCCATCTCGTCGTGCGCGCCGGAAAGCCCCTCGTCGTAGCTTTTGAGCGTTTCCATGTCGAACTCGGTATCGCAGTACGGGCACTTCATCTTTTGCAGGCGGCTGTCAAACTCGATCGCGCCGCCGCAGCATGGGCATTTATATTCCCGCAAGGTTTGCATCAGGCTTACTCCTTTCGGGCTAAACTATCAGCCAACTATATCTCCGTCGTCAAACGGGTCGCCGCACTCGGGGCAGAACTTTGGCGGTTTTGTGCCCTTCTCCGGCTCCCAGCCGCATTTGTCGCAGCGGTACTGCGGCACACCTGCGGGCTTCTTTGCGCCGCATTCCGTGCAGAATTTGCCCTTGTTGACCGCGCCGCAGGAGCACACCCAGCCCTCTGCAGCGGGCTTTTTGGCGCCGCACTCCGGGCAGAAGTTGCCGGTAGCAGTTGCTCCGCAGGAGCATTTCCATGCACCCGCCGGTGCCGCCTGCTGCTGACCCATGGCGTAGAGGTTCTGAGCGTTCATGCCGCCGCCTGCGTTCATAGCCATGCCCATGCCCATAAAGCCGGTCATTGCGCCGGAATCGTTTGCTGCCGCTGCCTTCATTGCGTCAGCCTGAGCGCCGACGAGCGTTGCCGCCGCCATGGTGGGGTCGCGCATGATGGCGGTGCGCTGAGCCTGCTTAATGAGCTCGGCGTCATCGTCCGGCAGGGTCACGGAGCCGAGAGCGATGCTCACGACCTTAAGGCCGCGCAGTGCGCCCCATTTTTCCGAGAGCGCTGCGTTCATCGCGTTTTCAAGCTCGGTGTTGTGTGTGACTATCTGATTGGGACGCAGCTCCATATCCGAAAGCTTGCCGAAGGCAGGCTGGAGCGCGCTTATAAACTCGGTCTTGAGCTGGCTGTCAAGCTCATCGCGGGTGTACTCCCGCTCAACATTGCCGCAGACATTGGTGTAGAAAAGCAGAGGATCTGCGATCTTGTACGAATACACGCCCGAGCAGCGCACGGACACATCGATATCAAGACCGATCTTGCTGTCAACGATGCGGAACGGGATGGGATTGGGCGTGCCGAACTTATTGTCGATGAGCTCCTTGAGGTTAAAGTAATACACACGCTGATCCTTGGCAGTGTCGCCGCCGTAGGTAAAGCGCTTGCCGATGGTCTTGAATGTTTCCTTTATGCTGCTGCCGAGGCTGCCGGAGAAAACGGACGGCTCGGTCGATGTATCGTATGTAAACTCGCCCGGCTCTGCGCAGACCTCGACGACCTTGCCCTGCTCGACAATGATCATGCACTGACCGTCGGCAACGGCAATGCCCGAGCCGTTAGAGATGATGTTGTCATTCCCCCTGGTGTTCGACGAGCGGCCGCTGGTACGCTTTTGTCCCTTTGTGACAAGCACATCCTTGGGTATCGCTTCGCAGTAGAAAAATTCCTTCCACTGGTCTGCCAATGTGCCGCCTACGGCACCGATGCCTGCTTTGATAAGTCCCATTGCATAGACTCCTTTCGGTTATATATGTTTGTTTGAATACGGATTTTTGTTTTCCTTGGGTGCATCCGGCGTGCTGCCGCAGCGTCCCGCCCAGCCGATGACCGCCATCCATGCGATAAGATACAGCACCCACAGCCCCACGGCTGCAAAGGTTGGCCACAGCGGCCAGCCGAGCACATAGTGCAGAACTAAGAGAACCACCGCAGGTATGAGTCCCTCAAGGTTTAGGAGCATATTAAACACAAGGCAGACAAAGAAACTGCCGCTTCGGCTCGTTCTGCGCATTGTATGTCCCCTTTCGCCGTCTCTCACCGTGATTATACACTATTTTGCACGCCGTGAAAAGCTGCTTAGAAAATATAATCACTACCTTTGAACATATGATCGCAAAAAATCGGCAAGCATCTAACAATGCTTGCCGATTTTTGCGAAAGAACAGTATAACGGTGCGTAAATATAGGTAAGAAAAGCGATTAGGTGCGTAGCCGTACTTTTCGGCAATTTGGAATTTACTATCGCTTTTTGTAAATAACCAACTCTGGATTTTCACCGTTTTCTTCATAAGAACAGACTAATAGAAAATCCATATTAGCGGCAATACCGAAACAGCGGTCGCTGCCGAATTCACATGCAAGCTGATTCCCAAGATAGGTAGCGTTATCGTCAAGGAATTTCACGGTTTGTCCGTTGGGAAGTCTGTATTCGAGATTGATATATCCGCCTACAAGAGCATTAAGCTTTTCTACTTTAGGCATTCCCTCAATGTGTAGATCATTAAATTCACGAATGAGTTGTTGCTTTAATTGCTCAAACTTTTCTGCGCCACCGAGGTATTGATACTTTTTCCAATAATCAAGCTTAGGCAACAAATCTTTCATATACGCACGAGCCTGTTCAGAAGAAAAGTGCTCGCTTACCATATTCTGTACGCAGACCTCAATTAAATCATCCATATTATGGTACATATACTCGCCGTCAGCATAGCACCATTTGCAGTATTCTTCGTTGAAAAGTCCGTCTGATCCTTTGCTGATATTAGCGTCTTCAAGCGGCATACCGCAACATTGGCAAATTAGCTGTCTTGGAGAGCCAAGCAGCGTGTTGATTGAAACATCAAATAGTTTTGAAAGCAGCTTCAACGTTTCGGTGTTTGGGATGGTTTCTCCTGCTTCCCAGCGTGAAACTGCCTGACGGGTTACGAACACTTTTTTTGCAAGGTCCTCTTGCGACATTCCTTTTTTTGTTCTCAGTTCGAGAATAACGTCTTTTGCGTCCATACGATGATCACCTCGTTAACATTATATCTTGAGGGCGGATGATAAGCAAGCAACTCGCTGTTGCTATACAGACAAGAAAAAACGAAGAAAGAAACCTCTCTTGTCTTGGTAGACAAAAGAGGTTTCTTTCGTGGTACGCCCGACGGGATTCGAACCCACGACCTTCAGAGTCGGAGTCTGACACTCTATCCAGCTGAGCTACGGGCGCGTTTGCCGATATATTATAGCAAAACCTCGGCCGGATGTAAAGAAGCTTTTGTTATCAGCTTAAAACTCGATGACAACGGGCTCGGCAGTAAACGAGCTTATGGTCGCAGTGCCGGACTTGAAGTACAAAACGACGCAGTTGCCATCGCCGGGGGTGTACATGCTTCTGAGCTCATTATAGCTCTGGAGCATATGCTCGCAAGCCTCGATGCTGTCGTCGGCGTAGAGCTCGCCTGCAACGCGGATCCACTCGCCGTCTTTAAAGGCGCAGATCTCCACCTTGGGATTTGCCTCGACCTGCTTGAAGAACGCCTTCTTCTTGCCGGTCTGGATGCCGAGCTTGCCGTTATAGATATCAACGGTGCCGAACGGTCTTATTCTGGGCTGGTCTCCCTCGGTGGTGGCGATGAAATAGGTGCCTGCTTCCTTAAGAAAATCATAAACTCTCTGCATGGTTGTTCCTCCTTGGCTTTGATATTTAAAGTATACATATTTCACTTGAATATTCAAGCTTGAATTATTGGGCGAACTATGGTACGCTTGCTCCTGTCAAGGAAGGAGCAGGCTATGGAAATTCGGGATCTATACGATGTCAACAGACTGCCGACCGGTCTTACCGCCGTTCGGGGCGAGATACTGCCGGACGGGCTTTATCACATGGTCATACATGTCTGCATTTTTAATTCCGAGGGAGAGATGCTCATTCAGCAGCGCCAGTCGACCAAAGTAGGCTTTCCGGACATGTGGGATGTGACCTGCGGCGGCTGCTCGGTCACGGGCGAGACGAGCCGTGACACGGTGCACCGTGAGCTCAAGGAAGAGCTGGGGATCGATCTCAGCTTTGCCGATATCCGTCCCAACCTCACCGTTAATTTTGATAACGGGTTTGACGATTTTTACCTCATAAATCACGACATTGACCTTGCCTCGCTCACGCTTCAGGCTGAGGAGGTGCAGGCGGTTAAATGGGCGTCAATGGATGAGATATTCGCCATGATAGACGACGGAAGCTTTATCCCCTTTTTCAAGAGCTTCGTCCATCTTCTGTTTGATATAAGGAGCAAGCCCGATTGTCTTAACATGTAAAAGCCGGAGTGATATCACTCCGGTTTTTCTTCGTCTTCGGTCTCGTCTATTATCTCATCGGGCTCCTGCTCGTGGCCGGTGTAGCTCAGGGGCTTGCCGGATATGAGCTTGCGGTGGGAGATATTTTTCGTTATGCTGCCTGCTATACCCTTTACAAGCGACTGTGCAGCCAGGTGCTTGCCGATTATTGCGGCAAGGTCTGTGTCGGGCGACAGGTCGGAGACCGTGCCCTCCATGATGGCCAGCGAACGCCAGAACATTGTCATCGATCTGGGTACCTTTATCTCAAAGTCCCTTGAGATTCGGTATAGATCGGCAAAAATTTCGACCGTGCTGCTCATTTCGGCCATGCTGATGACCCTGTACTTGTCAAGATATGCACGCATGCGCTCGTAATACGCGGCCTTGTCTATGTTAGGGTCGTGCTCGCAGATCTCGAGTACATTGTCGGCGAATTTAAGATAGTCATTGCTGAAAATGGCTCTCATGCAGCCGGTGACGAGCTCGGCATCCTTTTCGGTGAGTCTGCCCATCATACCAAGGTCGAGCCACACGATGCGGCCGTCCTGAACGCGGACGTTGCCCGGGTGGGGGTCGGCGTGGAAGAACCTGTCCTCAGCAAACTGCTTTATGTAGTTATTTATAAACTTCGTGCACACCTCGTGGACATTGTAGCCCTGGCGCAGCATTTCCTCGGTGTTATTAAGATCAAAGCCGCCGATATATTCCATGACGAGGACATTTTTCGTCGTCAGCTCATCGTACACCCTCGGGCAGTAGACATACTGCACGCCCTCGTTATTGCGGCGGATGGTGCGGATATTCTCGGCCTCGCGGAAAAAGTCCATCTCGTCCTGCGCTACGAGCCACATCTCGTCAATGCAGTCGCACAGGTTCATGACATTGTTGATGCTCTTGAATTTTACGATATCCAGCGCCTTTTTTATGAGCCTGACATCCCGCTCCATCTTGTTATATATATCGGGGCGCTGTATCTTCACGGCAACATGTGTGCCGTCTAGAAGGATCGCCTCGTGCACCTGAGCAATGGATGCAGCCCCCAAGGGAATGGGCAGGATGCGCTCAAACACGGCGTTCCAGGGCTTGCCGTACTCCTCGCTGATTATTTTTCTTATCTGCGCGGTGACAAGCGTGGAGGCATCTGTTCTGAGGCTTTCAAGCTTCTTGCAATACTCCATGGGGATGACCTCGGGGTGCATCGACAGAAGCTGGCCGAGCTTGACAAAGGTCGGGCCAAGCTCCTTGAGCATTTCACAAAGCTTATCGGGATTAAATCCCTGCATAACCTTGTATTTGCTCATCACCTTGACTATTTCAAGCAGGCGTTTGGTATCGCCCGTTAATTCCTGCGCTGCATTTGCCATCACATTTTCCTTCAATCTATTTTAGTATCAAGTATATAACAGGTGTGCGTAACATTGCCGTCGTCGGTAAAGGAGACGATATTGTCCTGAACCTGCTGATAGCTGTCGGCTCGGGCGACGATTACCTCGGTGCTGTCCTTTTCCCAAAGGAACACGGCATCATCATAGCTTATCTTTCCATTGCGAAGTCCCATTCTTACGGACATACTGACAGTGTCATAGGTATACTCCTCGCCGTCGGTTAGAACTATCCTGCCAAGCTCTGTCGGCGGTATCTCCGGCTCGATGATATAGCCTTCAAGGCGCTTACCCTCGCCGCCATCAAAGGTCACGGCAGTGTAATTAGGTGTCTCGTCCTTGGTATTTATACGAAGCACCGCAGTCTTTACAAGATATAGCGTATTATCCCCGCACCAGACCCATGAGCAGCCTGTGTTCTCCTGCAGGGGCTTTGCAAACTTGGCATGCTCGGCTCTGCACTCAATCTGCGCCTCAGCAGGTGTTTTGGCATCAAGCCCATTTACCTCAAGCACATACACGGGTGTTTTTGACCTTGACTGCATGATGATGGCGAACACCACAGCAAGCACGGCAAGCGTTATCGCCGCAAAGGCAATAAATGTTCTTTTGGCCGGGCCAGTCCCCTGCCGCTTCGCTTTTGCAGACACAGCACACCTCCTGAGACATGTTCATTACATTATACCAAAAAGTCGGCATTTTAACAAGGGAAAAATTCGGGATAAGTCCATAGATGACTTATCCCGAATTTTTAGTCTATTAAACAGCGTCACCGAAGCGGCCGCTATCATAACGCCGAGGCTAGTGCCTTATACTTGTCCATAAAAGTCCTGTGCTTCCTTAACGGCACGCCCCACTCAATATTAAGCTTATCGCGCAGGCCGAGCGCCGAGCCGAACACAAAAAGCAGCCCACGAATGTGGACTGCTTCTGCGGCATTCTACGAGAGGTCATTATTTACGGCATTTAGAAATCAAGCATGGGGAGAGTTTGAGAGGGGATGGTTTTCCCCTCTCAAACAAAATTGAGCGTAGCGGGTAATTGGCGCCGAAAGGCGCGGGTCACGAAAAAAACAGCCCACGAATGCGGACTGCTTCTGTGGCATTCTACGAGAGGTCATTATCTACGGCATTTAGAAATCAAGCATGGGGAGAGTTTGAGAGGGGATGGTTTTCCCCTCTCAAGCAAAATTGAGCGTAGCGGGTAATTGGCGCCGAAAGGCGCGGGTCACGCAAAAAGCAGCCCACGAATGTGGACTGCTTTTTTGGTGACCCGTACGGGAATCGAACCCATGTTACCGCCGTGAAAGGGCGGTGTCTTAACCGCTTGACCAACGGGCCTTATATAAAAGGCGCAGGCTAGCTGCGCCTTAAATTGGTAGCGGCACCTGGATTCGAACCGGGGACACTGCGGGTATGAACCGCATGCTCTAGCCAACTGAGCTATGCCGCCATTTATCAAATGAGCAATTGAGATTTTAGCAGACATGTACTTAGTTGTCAACAGCTTTTTTCAATTTTCTTAAAAATTCTTCATGAGGGCAGGTACTCGGTGGGGTCGACGCTCTTTCCGTCCTTGGACATGGCAATGTGTACATGACTGCCCTGCCCCACCTCGCACAGCGCGGTAGCACCGACTGAACCAATAACATCGCCCGAACTTACGGTGTCGCCCTGCTTTATCGTGGGCTTGTCGGCAAGATTTGAATAGGTGCTCTTCAGGCCGTTGCCGTGGTCGATGGTGACGGTCGTACCGTAGAGGTCATCCTGCGTAATACTCTCGACCGTGCCATCGGATGCCGCTCTCACGACTGTGCCTTTGTCGGCGAGGACATCAATGCCGTCATGTGTGCGCCAATCCTTCATGGTCACGTCGTAAGCCAGGGTCTCCACCGCGTACTTGCGCTCGATCTCGCCCCTGACAGGCCACACCCATGCAGCGGGCTGCTCGTAGGTCTCATCTGACTTCCAGGTGCTGACCACAGCATCCTTGTCCTGCTCAACATTAGTCTTTACCTCTGGCGTGGGTGTGATGACAGGCGGGGTTGCGGGCTGCTCGGTCGGGTTTGAAAGTGAAAGTCCCGGGTCAAGCTCGGGTGCCTTGCCGCCATCAGAATTGAGAGCTATGCTGACCGCCGAAATACCAATCACCGCTATACATAGTGCAAGGACTATGTAAAAGCCCTTACCTGCAAAAAACTTATCTGTCCTTTTGGATCTACCGTTTTCCATACAGAAACCTCCTATAAATCAGGTTGTTTCTATTTTTGACGAATGTTTTTGCGAATATACATCGATTTGAAAAAAAGACAGGATCAACGATCCTGTCTTTTTGAGCATTTACCGCTGCATTTGGTGCAGTCTCCGCCGCAGCCCGCTCCGTTTTTCCTTATAGACCGCAGTGCGATCACGAGCCACACCGCGAGCACGAGTACGATCAAAATTTCCATATTACAATATTATGCCCGCTATCTGATACACTATGTAAGCGGTAAGCCACGCGACGCAGCACTGGCTGACGACAACTCCTATGGTCTTGACGGTGCTGCCGAGTTCCCGCTTTATTGTTGATATTGCCGCAACGCAGGGTGTGTACAAAAGCGCAAAGGTCAGGAAGCTGAGCGCAGAGCGCATGGTAAACAGTCCCGCTATCGTTCCTGCGAGGGCAGCGGGCTCGACATTGAGCAGGACACCGAGCGTGCTTATGACCGCTTCCTTTGCCATGAGACCGGTGACAAGGCTCGTGACGACACGCCAGTCGGCAAATCCGAGCGGCGCAAACACGGGTGCCATCCACATTCCGATGATGCTCAGCAGGCTGGTCGTACTGTCGGACGAGACAACATTCAGCTTTGCGTCAAAATGCTGGAGGAACCATATAACTATGGTAGCAACAAAGATTATCGTGAATGCACGGCGGATAAAGTCCCATGCTTTTTCCCACATAAGCAGCAGCACACTTTTGAGCGACGGCATACGGTAGTTCGGAAGCTCCATGACAAATGGTACGGGATTGCCGGAAAAGGCGGTCTTATTGAGTATCATCGCCGCAATTATGCCGACAAAAATGCCGCCAAGGTACAAAAGTGTCATGACGAGCGCGCCGTTATTCGGGAAAAAGGCCGCAGTGAACACGGCATAAATGGGTATCTTGGCAGAGCAGCTCATGAACGGGACAAGCAGCATCGTCATCTTGCGGTCACGCTCGCTTGACAGCGTCCTTGTCGCCATAATAGCCGGCACTGAGCATCCGAAGCCAATGAGCATCGGCACAAAGCTGCGTCCGGAAAGTCCGATCTTGCGCAGGAGCTTATCCATAACGAATGCCACTCGGGACATGTAGCCCGTGTCCTCCAGAATGGCAAGGAAGAAAAACAGTACGACTATTATCGGCAGGAAGCTCAAAATGCTGCCGACACCGGCAAAAATACCGTCGATGACAAGGCTTTGCACCGTGGGGTTGAGCCCGTAGGCGGTCAGAGCATTGTCAACAAGTACCGTGAGCTTGTCAATGCCGACACCAAGAAGATCCGACAGCCGCTGTCCGACAACGCTAAAGGTCATCCAGAAGATAAACGCCATTATCGCAATGAACATTGGTATGGCAAGGTACTTATTCGTAAGCACCTTATCTATCTTCACGCTGCGCTGAGCTTCCCTGCTCTCCTGCGCCTTGACGACGCACTCGGAACACACGGCCTCAATAAATCGGTAGCGCATATCTGCAAGGGCTGCGTTGCGGTCAAGCACACTCTCGGTCTCCATTTCCACAACGGCATGCTCAATGAGCTCCAGCTCGTTTTCGCTGAGCTTGAGTGAGTTTATTATATCCTCGTCCTGCTCGATGACACGTGTAGCCGCAAAGCGTGACGGAACACCGATACGGTCGGCGTGATCCTCCACGACATGGCTGACGGTGTGTATGCAGCGATGTACGGGGCCTGCAGAGCAGAAGTCTATCCTGCGGGGCTTGAGCCTTGCCTGCGCCGTTTCGGAAACGACGCGCATGAGCTCGTCAACTCCGTCGTTTTTGGCAGCCGAGATTGGCACAACGGGTATGCCCAGACGCTCGGACAGCTTGTTTATATCAACAGAGCCGTGGTTGCCCAAAAGTTCATCCATCATGTTCAGCGCCAGCACCATGGGCTTGCCCATCTCTATAAGCTGAAGCGTGAGATACAGGTTGCGCTCGATATTCGTTGCATCGGCGATATTTATTATCGCATCGGGCTTTTCGTCGATTATGAAATTTCGGGTGACCTTCTCCTCGCCGGAATACGGACGGATGGAGTAGATGCCCGGCAGGTCGACAAGGCTGTAATTTTTATAGCCGATTATCTCGCCCAGCTTATGCTCGACCGTCACGCCCGGGAAGTTGCCGACATGCTGATTTGAACCTGTCAGCTGGTTAAAAAGTGTGGTCTTACCGCAGTTCTGGTTACCTACAAGAGCTATTACCATGGTTTATACCTCCTTATTCGGGCGCACCTCGATCTTTGCGGCGTCGTCCTTGCGGATGGTCATGGTATATCCCCGGAGCGATATCTCAATAGGGTCGCCCAAGGGTGCAGCCTTGCGCACCGAGACCTCGGTGTGCGGTATAAGCCCCATGTCTAGCAGGTGGCAGCGTAGGTTTCCCTCGCCGCCGACCGATATAATAACGGCACTGTCGCCTATCGGAAGTTTGTCAAGTGTCATAATAATTCCCCCATTAATCTATTAAGATAGATTTTAAGTCACTGTCAGCACATTGTCAATAAAAAAGCAGAAAAGCCGAGCAGCTTTTCTGCTTTCTTAATATGTGTAAAATTATGCGCCGAGGTAGGCTTTCTTGACCTCTTCGTTTGTCAGAAGCTCGGAGCCGGCGCCGCTCATGGTGATGCGGCCGGTCTCCATAACATAGCCGATATCGGCGGTCTTGAGTGCCATGTTTGCGTTTTGTTCTATAAGAAGAACTGTCACGCCCTGCTTGTTTATCTCCTTAATAATATCAAAGATACCGCGCACGATGATAGGTGCAAGGCCGAGCGACGGCTCATCCATCATGATGACCTTGGGGCGGCTCATGAGTGCCCTGCCGACCGCAAGCATCTGCTGCTCGCCGCCGGAGAGAGTGCCGCCTTCCTGCCACGAGCGCTCCTTGAGTCTCGGGAACAGATCGTACACCCAGTTGAGGTCATCCGTCAGGTCGTCGTTTCTCAGATACGCGCCGATGCGCAGGTTTTCCAAAACCGTGAGGTCGGGGAATATTTTTCTGCCCTCCGGAACGAGCGTGATGCCCTTGGTGACGATGGCGGTCGGATCCTTGCCGGTTATATCATCGCCTTCAAAGACGATGCTGCCCGAAGCGGGCTTAACTAAACCGGCTATTGCACGCAGGGTCGAGCTCTTGCCGGCGCCGTTTGCGCCGATAAGAGTGATTATCTCGCCTGCGGGAACATCAAAGCTGATGCCCTTGACGGCCTCAATGCCGCCGTAATTGACCTTGAGGTCATTGATCTTCAGTATTGCTTCACTCATCTTCAACAACCCCCAAATATGCGTCTATGACA
>JALFUQ010000012.1 GCA_022784505.1 Bacillota bacterium | reverse complement strand
TGAGAATATAAGACAGGAGAACGAAAATGGAAAAGGGAACATTCTACATCACAACACCTATCTACTACCCCTCCGATAAGCTGCATATCGGTCACACCTACTGTACCGTCGCAACCGACACCATCGCAAGATACAAGCGCCTGTGCGGCTATGACGTCATGTTTCTCACCGGCACCGACGAGCACGGTCAGAAGATAGAGGAAAAGGCCAAGGCCGCCGGTGTCACCCCGCAGGAGTTTGTTGACAATATCGTCACCGGCAAGGGCGGCATCAAGGATCTGTGGAAGCTCATGAATATCTCGAACGACCGCTTCATCCGCACCACCGACGACTACCATGTCAAGGCCGTACAGCGCATCTTCAAGAAGATGTACGACAACGGCGATATCTACAAGGGCGCATACAAGGGTATGTACTGCACCCCCTGCGAAAGCTTCTGGACGGAAAGCCAGCTCGTCGACGGCAAGTGCCCCGACTGCGGCAGAGAGGTCCACTACGCCGAGGAGGAGGCGTATTTCTTCCGCCTTTCCAAGTACGCAAAGCCCGTGCAGGAGCTGCTCGAAAGCGGCGAGTTCCTCGAGCCTGCCTCCCGCGTGAACGAGATGATAAATAACTTCATAAAGCCCGGCCTTGAGGATCTGTGCGTATCCCGCACCAGCTTCAACTGGGGCATCCCCGTCGATTTTGACCCGGGTCATGTCGTGTATGTCTGGGTCGATGCTCTGTTCAACTACTGCACCGCCATTGGCTTTATGAACGATAAGTACGACGATTACGATAAGTACTGGCCCGCCGATGTCCACATCGTCGGCAAGGAGATAGTCCGCTTCCATTCGATAATCTGGCCTGCAATGCTCATGAGCATGGGTATGCCCCTGCCCAAGAAGGTCTACGGCCACGGCTGGCTCGTCATCGACGGCGGCAAGATGTCGAAGTCCAAGGGCAATGTCGTTGATCCCTACATGCTTGCCGACATGTTCGGCGTGGACGCGCTGCGCTTCTTCCTGCTGCGCACCTTCCCGTTCGGCTCGGACGGCAACTTCTCAAACGAGCTGCTTATAAGCACCATCAACACCGACCTTGCAAACGACCTGGGCAACCTCGTCTCCCGTACCACCGCAATGGCGGTAAAATATTTTGGCGGCACGCTGCCGACTGAGCGTGAGTACGATGCTCTCGACGATGAGCTTGTTTCCATGGCAAAGGCGCTGCGTGAAAAGTACGCTTTCCAGATGGACAAGTTCCAGCTCCACCTTGCGCTCGATGAGATCTTCAAGGTCATCCAGCGCGCAAACAAGTACATCGACGAGACCGCACCCTGGGTGCTGGCAAAGGACGAGGCCAAGAAGGCTCGTCTGGCGACGGTCCTTTATAACCTGCTCGAGACTCTGCGCATCTGCCTCGTGCTGCTGGCTCCGTTCATCCCCGACAGCTGCGCCAAGGCGTTTGAGCAGATCGGCGCGGATGAGACCTGCACCACATGGGACAGCGCCGAGACCTTCGGTGTTCTGCCCGCGACCGTCACCGTCCACAAGGGCGAAACGCTCTTCCCGCGCGTCGACATGGCCAAGACTCTCGAGGAGCTTGAGAAGATGAACAAGCCCAAGGGCCCCGTGTTCCCGCCCGTTGAGCCGAATGTGACAATTGACGACTTTGCCAAGTGCGATATGCGCGTGTGCAAGGTGCTCAGCTGCGAGGCCGTCAAGAAGTCGGATAAGCTTTTAAAGTTCATGCTTGACGACGGCAGCGGCACGCCCCGTCAGATACTCTCCGGCATCCACAAGTTCTATGAGCCCGAGCAGCTCGTCGGCAAGACCGTTGTCGCGATCCTGAACCTGCCCAACCGCAAGATGATGGGTCAGGACTCCTGCGGCATGCTCCTCTCCGCCGTCCACGAGGAAAACGGCCAGGAGCAGCTGCATCTGCTGATGCTCGACGACTCCATCCCCGCAGGCTTTAGGCTCTGCTGAGCGCTGAAAAAAAGCTCCCCCACGGGGAGCTTTTTTCAGTTAAGAATCGATTTTAAACTTTTCTTTGTTTCGCCGAAAGAAAAGTTTTCAATTCGTTCCAACACTTATGCCTATCGTTTCTGCGTCAGCCCGACCGGTGAGTGCGCCTTAAAGTTAAGGCTGTACATCAACCTATCGGTGTATTGCAAGATTTTTGCGCACGACTAATCGGCGCTTGCCGTTAAACTCTCGTACTTTAAGCAGCTTGCACCGATATGGTCACCGCAGTTACTCAGAATGTCGGCAATTGTTCTGGACCGGGATTCCAAAGGGCGGTTAAGCGCC
>JALFUQ010000065.1 GCA_022784505.1 Bacillota bacterium | reverse complement strand
CGCACCGGTCGGCTCATCGGCCAGGATGAGGCGGGGATTGGTGATAAGCGCCCTTGCAACGGCGGCACGCTGCTTCTGACCGCCGGATATCTCATAGGGGTACTTCTTTAGAAGCTCTGCGATGCCGAGCTCCTTTGCGATAGGAACTATGCGGCTGTGCATTTCGTCATAGGTTTTGCCCGCCAGCACCAGCGGCAGGAAAACGTTGTCCTCGACAGTGAAGTTATCAAGCAGGTTAAACTCCTGAAAAACGAATCCGAGGTTATCGCGCCGAAACTGCGCAACCGCCGATTCCTTTATGTTTGCAAGCTCCTTGCCGTCGAGCAGGACAGAGCCCGCCGTTGGCTTATCAAGCGCCGCAAGGATATTCAAAAGCGTCGTTTTGCCCGAGCCCGATTCGCCCATGATGGCGATATACTCGCCCTCTTCGACGCTGAAATTGACATTTTTCAAAGCCTCGACCGCATTCGAGCCAAAGCGTGTTTTGTAGATTTTTCTGATCCCTTTTACTTCGAGTAAGCTCATTTCAAAAACCTCCGTTTGAGTTTCTGATAACAATATAGCAAAAGGGAAACCGAAGCTCCATCGAATTGGCTTACAATTTCCCTTTCAAATCTTACGCTTTTGTCACAATCATTCGATCTCAAGCTTTTTCCTGTCAAGTCCGATGCGTATGACCGTCCCCTCGCCCGCCTTGGATTCGGCGCTTATCGTGTGGCCGAGCTTGTCGCATACCCGCCTGCACAGGTACAGGCCGATGCCGCTGGCTTTCTTGTCGCTGCGGCCGTTATAGCCGGTGTAGCCGTTTTCAAACACCCTCGGCAGGTCCTCGGGTGCAATGCCGATGCCGGTGTCACGGATGCACAGTGTCTTGGGGCTCTCAAGGTACACGGACACCGTGCCCTCGGGCGTATATTTAAGTGCGTTGGACAGCACCTGCTCGATAACGAACGCCAGCCACTTTTCGTCAGTGAGCACCGTCGCGTTGAGCTCGGTGTACTCAAGCTTTATGCGCTTATTTATGAAGTCGCCCGCAAGCTTTTTGACCGCACCGCGCACTATATCATCAAGCTCGTGCTCTTTTATGACGTAGTCTGTTGAATCAGAGCCGAGACGCAAAAATGTCAGCACCATCTCGACATAGCGCTCTATGCGCCCAAGCTCCGACAGAAGCTGCCGTGACTGGGCGGTGTCGATATTCTGCAGTGCAAGGCGCATGGACGCTATCGGCGTTTTAATCTGATGCACCCACACGGTGTAGTAATCCATCATCTCGCGCAGGCTTTGCTCGGACTTCTCCTCGGCTGCCTCGTGCTGCTCACGCATGAGGTGGATAATCTCCTGATAATCACGCTCAACGATGCCGCCCGCTTTGGGAAAGGAGTCGGCAAGTCTCGCGTCAAAGCCCTTTATCCGCTCAAGCTCGGTGTGCTTTTTCTTCGTTCTTGCGATATCCGCCGCAGCGAAGGCTAGAAGCAGCACCAAGCACAGCGCCGTGGGGTATGCGATCGCCTCCAACGGAAAGCGGTAGAACACGAACGTCACCGCATACAGCGCAGCGCACAGCACGAACGCCAAAAGTGCAAGCTTATGCTGTTTTAAATATGATGCAAGATATCTCATGCCCTCACCCGACTATATAGCCCACGCCGAATTTTGTGCCGATAAAATCCTTGAGTCCCGCGGCATCGAGCTTTTTTCGCAGTCTGCCGACATTGACTGTCAGCGTGTTTTCGTCAACGAAGCTGTCTGTTTCCCACAGCGCCTCCATGAGCTTTTCACGGCTGACGACCCTGCCCTTGCTCTGCATGAGTGTGAGCAGGATGCGGTACTCGTTTTTACTGAGCTCCACCCGCTCGCCGTTGTAGCTCAGGCTGTTGTCGCCGGTATTGAGAAGTGCTCCCATGTGCTCAAGCACGGATGCCGATGCCCCGAAATCGTAGGCTCGGCGGAGTATCGCCTGAACCTTTGCAATGAGCACGCTCTGGTCAAAGGGCTTTGCGATAAAGTCGTCGGCGCCCATGTTCATGGCCATGATGATGTTCATGTTGTCGGCGGCCGAGGATATGAAAATGACGGGCACACTGCTTACTCTGCGTATCTCCTGACACCAGTAGTAGCCGCTCATGAACGGCAGCGAGATATCCAGCAGCACAAGGTGCGGCTCGAAGCTTGCAAACTCCGCCATGACATTGCGGAAATCCCGCACGCACTGCGGCTGCATCCCCCAGCTTTGGGCACAGGCGGCTATACCCTGCGCTATGCCCTCGTCGTCCTCGATTATCAAAAGCTTGTACATTTTATCTCCTCTGCTTCTTCTTTTTTGGCTCGGGCAGCTCATCGTACATGGCGTTAAAAAGCCCCGCAAGAAAATCCTTGTCCTCAAGCTCGGTCACAAGCAGCATCTTGCTGCCGCCGTCATACGGAAGCTCGTATGTTGCCTCCGGCATATACTCTATTGCGGCCTTCACGGGCTTTACAAGCAGGCGGTCGTCATATATCCCGCCGGGTATCCTGCCCTTGTGGTAAATTATAAATTCGCCCATCATCGCGCGGCAGCTTATCCCGTCAAGCTCCGATAACTGCTCCAAAACGAAGTCCAAAAATTCTCTGCTGGATGCCATTTTATCTCCTTTACTTGCCCTTAACCGCTTTGACACACTATATTGTACCAGTCCTTCGGGGTTAAAGCAACAAAAAGCCTGGAAAAGACCTCGTGATAATATTACCACGAGGTCTTGGTGTATATTATAGCTGCCGAGAGCAAAAATGCAAAAAGGAAAAAAATAATGTGAAAAAAATAATTATTTTCCTTGCGAAAAAACTAAATTAAGTGTATAATGCTACATGTCAGTTGATATGACATTTTCGTTTGGAGTTAACACATGTCTCTTGAAGAAGTCAGAGCTAAGAACATTCAGCTCGTTTCCGAAAAAGCACTTGACTGCTTTATAAAAAACGGCATTGCAAATACCAAGGTGGCGGATATCGCCAAGGCGGCGGGGCTCACGGAGCGCTCGGTCTACAGGTATTTTGAGACAAAGAGCGATATCGTCATCGCTGCCGCCTTTTGCTATTGGAACCGCACGAAGGAGCACATTAGCCGTGAGCTCAGTATGCATGACTACAGAGATCTCAGCGGCATAGAGCAGATATCAATTATCCTCAACAGCTATGCAAATATTTTGTTTATCGACCCCGAGGGCATAAGATTTTCGCTTGATGCCGAGACCGCCCTGTACAGCGCCGGAAAAAACGAAAGGGTGATAAATCGCCCGCCCGAGCGCTTTGAGGAGCACTCCGGTCCCCTTTCCGTTGCCATTGAGAAGGGGCTCAAGGACGGCACGGTCGACCCGAAGGCGGATATCAGGCAGCTTTATTATAACGCGTACGACTCTATACTCGGCATGATGCAGCGCCTGACCATCGGCGTGCCAAGTGCAAACGAGATAGATGCGCACCTGCGTCTGCGTGCCATGTGCGACATGTTCACGCAGCAGTTTGCGGCAAAAAATTTATAAACAACGGGTTCCGGAGCTGCCTGCGGAAGCTCCGCCGTTTAACAGCCATAAATGTCATACAAACTGACATTTATGGTGTAATGGTCAAATAAAGGAAGGAGCAAAACATGAATCAAAAGTACAATGCCCTGTTCACGCCCTGGAAGATCTGCAATGTGGAGATCCCCAACCGCATCGTCCAGTGCTCGATGGGCGGCACATCTCTGTTCGGCTGGATGGAGCCGAGCCACCTCGACAAGGAGGCCGCATATTTCCTGCTCAACCGTGCGCAGGACGGTGTGGGTCTCATCCTGCCCGGCATGCAGTGTATCAAGGATCCCATTCTCGGTCGCTGGCTGTATCAGAACGACAAGATGTTCAAGGATCTTGAAGTTTACATGAAGGAGTTCCACAAGACCGGCTCGAAGCTGTTTATCCAGCTGGCCGCAGGTATGGGCCGCTCCATGGCTATCACAAAGCCCATGGTAAC
>JALFUQ010000077.1 GCA_022784505.1 Bacillota bacterium | reverse complement strand
TGTCGATAACAGTATTAGCGTCGATGAGGCTCTTAATGAGGTTCGGTGAATGATACAGCCTGTAGCCGTCAAGGTTTATTCTGCCCTGACGCATATAGCTGTCGTGGATCTGCACCCAATAGTCCTGCGAGGCATCAACATTACAGAATATACGGAAGCCCTCGTCATACATAGTCTTGAACTTTACGCCCGTGTACTCCTCGGCTCCTGCAATATCCTCGCCGAAGGGGTAAATGAGAACATCGGTCTCTCCTACTATGGGCTTCACCTGATCGGCCCATTTCTGGACATCCAGCGCATGTTCATATGTGTCGCAGCTGCCGTAACCGAAGTGCGCATAGCTGTGCGACGCTATAGTCCAGCCCTGCTTTTTGATCGCCTCGGAAACAGCCTTGGCCTGTTCGACTTCTTTGTTATACTCATCTGCGGTCAGCTTTTTCTTCCAGTCGGGATGGGTATGGTAGCCGAAAACGCCCTCATATCCGGTTACTGCAAGTATACCTTTTGCACCACGGTAGGAGAAATCAGGGTGCTTTTCGATAAAGTCCTCAAGCAGCGGCATGACATCGTAGCTGCCGGTGACCAGGGTGCCGTCTTTTTCGTAATACTCGTTCGTGACCTTGCCGTCCTTGCCGATGACAAGCTTATGTGCAAAGCCGTCGCCCTTTGCATCAGCATAGCCGTCACCGTTGCCGTCTGTCATGTACTTATAATAGTTCACGTCGTCAACGGAGAGAACGAAAGGCTTTTTGCCTGCAGGCAGGTAAATGTCGCCCTGGCGGTAAACGGTGCTGCCGTCGTCAGTCTTGACCTGCTTTATCATGTCATGGATATCCACAAGGACGTAGCCTCTTGCGTACATCTGCTCCATGATGGCGTTAAACTCGCTGATGGTTGTCATATACAGGTTGTAGCCATCCTCATCCTCGTCGCCGTCAAAGGCTCTGTCTGTATCGGCGATAAGGCTGTGGAAGAATATATGCGGGATATGCGTCGTATCCTCCCAGCGGGTGCACTGGGCCTTCTGCGTCTGAAGCTCCTGCTTATACGCCGAGCAGTCCTCGGCATTTTCATACGCACTTTCATACTCGGCGACAAGTGCAAGCGCCTTGTCATAATCATATGACGCAGCGATCCTGTCAGCCTCCTTTTTAAGCGCAGACGCGGTCTTGGGCAGCTGCTTGCCGGTGACCTTGGAGGTCACAGTATTGCGTTCGGTTATCACAGGATCAGCATTCTGATCACTGTCGCCAGTGCCGCTGCATGAGCGAACGCTGATGGTCAGCGCAAGCATCATCACGGTCATCGTAACAACACAGAGCACCGCAACTTTTTTAGGTCCGAATATGTACAGCAGCGTATCCCAAAGCCGCTGAAGCTTGTGTGAAAACTTTGTTTTCAGCTCATTCATCGTTCACTCACCTGCTTTTCTATATCATCTGTATAGTATATTAACATACGCTGCTTGTAATGAGCAACTGTAATTTCCTCAAGGCCTGCTGTTTTTGGCGAAAAAATCCCTTGTACGCTGGGCATCAATCTTTATCTGTTGGCCGAGGCGGGCAACGTCGTCAAACTTCTGCTCGTCACGCAAAAAGCCGTAAAACTCAACTCTCGCCTGCCGGTCATACAGGTTTCCTTTGAAATCGAGAATAAAGCTCTCGACGCTCACAGTGCCGCTGTTGCTGACCGTGGGACGCACACCGACATTGGTGACAGATATATGCTCAGAGCCGTCGTCAAGGATGACCTTGGCGGCATACACACCGTGGCGGGGTATGACAACGCCCTCGGGTATCTTCATATTGATGGTCGGGGTGCCCATTTTCGTGCCGAGATGATAGCCTGAACGCACGGTGTCCGACAGCATGTGCGGGTGGCCTAAAAGCTCATTAGCTTTTTCGATCTGCCCGTTTTGGATGAGCTTTCGTATCTCGGTCGAGCTTACGACAACACCGTCACGGCACACGGGCTCGATGATATCGCAGCCTATACCCTTTTCGGCGCAGTATTCCTTGAGTCTGGGCGCTGTGCCCAAGCCCTTGTAGCCAAAGCAGAAATCATGTCCGACGACGAGCCATGCTATACCGAGCTCCTCGATCAGCTCGTCGATAAACTCGTGCCAGTCCATGTGCATGACCTTTTGATTAAAGTGAATGAACACGACATTATTGATACCGAAGCAGCGGTTTATAATGTCCTTTCTGCCGATGGCGCTATTGATAAGCGGCACATCAGCGCCGAAAACGAGCGTATCAGGGTGGACATCAAAGGTCAAAACGGAGGGCATTGCCCCTATCTGGTCGGCTCGCTGCTTTGTCTTGTTAAGAAGTGCGGCGTGACCTATATGCACACCGTCGAAAAAACCGAGCGCCATGGCTCTTTTTTTATCTGCCATATCAAACCTCAAAGAAGCTTTTTATTGTTTTGAGTTTATTATCCGCAACCTCGCCGAGCAGCAGAAAACCGCCGGTCTCGGAGTAGACACTGTACATGCCATTCGGGGCGTCAAGCTTTATGATATTGCCGTTGCGCAGCTTTTTGTCCGCAGCGTCGCTCACAGTGAGCGTGGGGAAAGCTGTAAACAGTTTTTCAACGGGAATTAAAACTTCGTCAAGCTTGCCGTTATCGGCGGCAGCCTGAACTTCATCTATCGTGTGAGCCTGCTCGATGGAAAATACACCGGCTTTGACACGGCGCAGCGAGCTCATGCAGCCACCGCAGCCGAGGGCATCGCCGATATCATTGCACAGCGTTCTTATATAGGTGCCCTTGGAGCACACGACATCGAAAATATAATCGCCGTCATTTTCGTCGACTACCTCAAGCTTATCTATCGTTACCCTACGCGGCTTACGATCAACGCTTTCGCCCCGCCTTGCAAGCTCATACAGCTTTTTCCCGCCAACCTTTATCGCAGAATACATTGGCGGTATCTGGCTTATCTCGCCTTTGAAAGCACCGAGCGCTTGCTCAAGCTCAGTCCTTGGCGGGACGGTATTGCTTATTTTTAAGGTGCTGCCGGTTATATCCTGCGTATCAGTCGAGATGCCAAGGCGCAGTCCGGCAATGTACTCCTTGCTATCGGCTTCGGCAAATTCAACCGCTCTCGTTGCTCTGCCGACGAATACGACTAAAAGGCCCGTTGCCATCGGGTCGAGCGTGCCTGAGTGTCCGATTCTGCGTTCATGCAGGATGCCGCGCAGCTTGCCGATAACATCATGGCTCGTCCAGCCGCAAGGCTTGTCTACAAGTATTATTCCGTTTAATCCCATAGCTTATCCAGAGCGTCGATCATCATCTGGCGCACGGTGTCGGGGTCTGCGTTTATCGTGCAGCCGGAGGCCATTTTGTGTCCGCCGCCGCCGAACACGGCACACAGGGCAGCACTGTCAAAGCTCGGCTGCGATCTGACCGAGACCTTGCATTTACCCTCACGGAGTTCACGAATGACCATGCTTACGACGCAGCCCGCTACCCTGCCGGGTATGCCTGCAATGTCGTCGCAGTCGTCATCGGTCGCTCCGGCATTTTTCATCATATCCATCGTTACGGTCGCTATAACGACAGCATCGTTCTTGTAGAACTTAAGTCCCGAGCATATCTCTCCCTCGAGGACGATCCTGGCCCTCGACACCTGACGGAACAGGTCAAAGTTGAGTGCCTGCACCGAAGCTCCGTATGACGCAAGCTCGCTTGCCGCGGCAAAGGTCTCCGCCGTGACGTTAGCGTAGCGGAAGCAACCGCAGTCGGTGGATACAGCCATATACAAAAGGCTTGCCTCCTCGGGCGTAACATTGCCGCAGAGCTCTTTTATGACCTCAAGCACCGCCTCGCCGCAGGATGCTTTTTCCGGGTGCAGCAAAAGCTCGGTGGCGTAATGCGAATTTGTCGGGTGATGGTCGATGCAGGCATCGGCCTCGCCGGTGAAGCCCATGGGGAACATGTGCTTTTCGGCGACATCAACGGCGACAACGCAGTCATATGCAAAATTGGCATCAACATACTGCTCAATGTACTTCATGTACTTGGGCGTGATGTCGGGATTTTTATAAAGCGCCGCCTTTTTGCCGCATCTGCGCAGAGCCGAGCACAGCGCAGATGCGCTGCCAAGGGTATCGCCGTCGGGGCGGATATGGGTCAGCAGCAGTATATTATCATGGTTACTAAGCCATTCGGCACACTCACGGTAGTTCATTGCTCGTCCTCATCGTGCTTGATATCAAGATTGCTGATAAGCTCGTTTATGTGCGCACCGTACTCGATGCTGTGGTCAAGCTCAAAGGTGAGCTCGGGTATGTTTCTGAGCTTTAGGCTGCTGCCAAGCTCACGGCGCAGCCAGCCGGCAGCGGATTTGAGACCTTTTTTAAATTCCTTTTCGTTCTGAAGTCCCATGACCGACAGCCAGATCTTCGAGTAGCGCAGGTCGCCGGTGGTCTCGACCCTCGTCACGCTTATCATACCCTGATTGACGCGTGGATCCTTTATCTCACGAAGCAGTTTGCTCATGACAAGCTGGATATCGTCGTTTGTTCTTGCTAATTTATTTGAAGGCATATCGTTTCCTCCTATCGTCGAATGGGCGGTCTGTTATGACCGCCCATGCTTGTTTTATTACGGATTCACCTGCTCCATTACGAAGCACTCGATCACATCTCCGACCTTGATGTCGTTGAATTTATCGACCTGCATACCGCACTCATAGCCGCTTGCGACTTCCTTAACGTCGTCCTTGAAGCGGCGCAGCGACGCAAGCTCGCCCTCGTGGACGACGACATTGTCACGCAGGACACGCACCGAGCAGCCACGCTGGATCTTGCCGTCGGTGACATAGCAGCCGGTGACGGTGCCGACCTTGGAGACCTTGTAGGTCTCGCGAACCTCGGCATGACCGATGACGACTTCCTTGAACTTGGGTGCGAGCATGCCCTTCATGGCGGCTTCTATCTCATTGATGCAGTCGTAAATGACGCGGTACATGCGCATATCGACATTCGAGCGGGCGGCATTGTCGCGGGCGGCATTGTCGGGTCTGACATTAAAGCCGACAATGATAGCACCGGAGGTCGCAGCGAGCATGACATCTGACTCGTTTATTGCGCCGACGCCGCTGTGGATGACCTTTACGCGCACTTCCTCGTTGGTTATCTTCTCAAGAGATGCCTTGACGGCCTCGGCAGAGCCCTGAACGTCGGCCTTGACGATGATGTTGAGAGTCTTCATCTCGCCCGCCTGGATCTGGCTGAACAGATCCTCAAGGCTGACCTTCTTGTTTGTGCCGAAGGCTGCGTTCTTCTGCTGGATCTTGCGTTCCTCAACGAGCTCACGAGCCATGCGCTCATCGGCAACGGCGTTAAAGGTGTCGCCGGCGCTGGGGACTTCGGACATGCCGGAGATCTCAACAGGCACGGACGGGCCTGCCTCGGTGATGCGCATGCCCTTGTCATTTATCATCGTTCGGACACGGCCAACAGCAGTGCCGGCAATGATGATATCGCCGAGCTTGAGCGTGCCGTTTTGGACGAGAACGGTCATAATGGGGCCGCGCCCTTTGTCAAGGCGAGCCTCAATGACAGCGCCCCTTGCAGCGCGGTTCGGATTCGCCTTGAGCTCCTGAACCTCGGCGAGAATGACGAGGTTTTCAAGCAGATTGTCGATGCCCATGCCGGTCTTTGCGGAAATGGGGCAAACGATGGTCTCGCCGCCCCACTCCTCGGGCACGATATCGTACTCGGTTAGCTGCTGCTTGATACGCTCGGGGTTAGCGCCGACGGTGTCCATCTTATTTATGGCAACGACAAGCGGGATGCCCGCTGCCTTTGCGTGGTTAATGCTCTCAATGGTCTGCGGCATGATGCCGTCGTCCGCTGCGACAACAAGGATGGCAATATCGGTGACCATCGCACCTCTTGCGCGCATGGAGGTAAACGCCTCATGACCCGGGGTGTCGAGAAAGGTAATAGGGCTGCCGTTTATCTCAACGGTATATGCACCGATATGCTGAGTGATGCCGCCAGCCTCGCCGGAAGCGACATTTGCATGGCGGATATAGTCGAGCAGAGAGGTCTTGCCGTGGTCGACGTGACCCATGACAACAACAACGGGTGCGCGGGAGACGAGTTCGTCCTCGGTATCCTCGTGGTCATCGATAAGGCGCTCCTCGACGGTGACGACAACCTCCTTTTCGACCTTGCAGCCGAGCTCCATTGCGACGAGCGCTGCGGTGTCGTAATCGATAACATCGGAAACAGAGGCGAAAACGCCAAGCTTTATAAGCTGCTTGATGACCTCGCCTGCGGTCTTTTTCATTCTGGAGGCAAGCTCGCCGACATTGATCTCATCGGGAATGGAGACCTTAAGCTGCTGCTTCTTGGCTATCTCAAGCTGAAGCTTCTGCATCTTGTCGCGCTCTTCCTGACGGCGCTTTGCGCTTGCAGCCTGCTGCTGACGCTGCTTGGACTTGTTGACAATCTTCTCCTTGCCGCCCTTGCGGTCGCGGTCGCGGCCACGCTCACCTGCCATTTTGTCAAACTTTTCGTCGTATTTGGTCATATTGACCGCTGCGCTGCCACGGGTATCGATAACACGCTTCTCAGCCACCTGTCTGGGGACATGGGGCTTATTCTCCTTCTCCTTCTTAACAGGAGCGGAAGCGGCAGACTGTGCAGGCGGCATAGTGGGCTTTGCGGCTTTCTCGTCCTTTGCAGGCTTTTTCTCGGAAGGCTTGGGCTCTGCCTGAGCCGGAGTATTGAATATCTCAGCGATGCTGCCCACCTGATTATGCTGGGTGAGGTACTCGAATATGAGATCGAGCTCATCATTTTCAAGAACCTGCATATGGTTCTTGGGCGTGGTCGCATAATCGGTCAATATCTGGCTTATCACCTTGGATGTTGAATTAAAGTCTTTTGCTACCTCGTGTACTCTGTATTTCATCATGCTCATGCATTAGTCCTCCTCTTGCCTGTCCTCTTGTTTTTCTCATGCGCCCTGGTCTCGCGCTTGCGCTGCTTTTGGCTCTCGAGCTTTTCGGATACGATCTTTGCCGCGTCGGCATAGCCGTCATCCAGCTCACATAAAAGCTTTAAAAATGCATCGGCGAAGCCAAGATCGCATATTGCCGCCATCGAGCAGCCGCTTTTGCCGACATGCTCCGATATCTCCTGCTTTGTAAACGGAAGCGTTATAAGCGGGAGATCCCGCCCGTACACAAAGCCCTTTGCCCGGCTCTGCGCATTGCGCGACGCATCGCTTGCCAAAACCACGAGCTTTGCCGTCTGCGCTCGGGCAGCAGCTCCCGTGTCCGTTTCGCCTATCTGAGCAGCATTGGCCTTTCGCATAAGGCCGAGCAGATTAAGTGCTTTTTCCTTCACTTTACCGCCTCCATCTGCCGTTCAAGCTCTTCATACACCTCGGGCGGTATCTGCGAGGAAAACGCCTTTTCAAGCGCTTTACCCTTAATTGCTTTCTTCAGGCAGTCGGCACTCGGGCAAATATATGCCCCTCTTCCTGCCGCTTTGCCTTTAAAGTCAAGGCTGATTACCCCCTCGGGAGACTTCACCGCACGAATAAGCTCACGCTTCGGCTTCATTTCGCGACAGCCAAGACACTGCCGCATCGGTATTTTTTTTTGCATCCTGCTGCCGCCTTTCTTAAAAATTACGCCTCGGATTCGGGCTTGATATCGATCTTAAAGCCGGTCAGTCTAGCTGCAAGTCTTGCATTCTGCCCCTCCTTACCGATGGCAAGGGACAGCTGACTGTCGGGTACGATGACGCGGCAGCTCTTGCCGTCTTCAAACATGGTGACGCTTATTACATCGCTGGGTGCAAGCGCTGCTGCGATATATTCCTCGGGAACGTCGCTGTACTTTATGATATCAATCTTCTCGCCGCCGAGCTCGTCGACGATGTTTGCAACTCTGCCGCCCTTGGGGCCGACGCAGGAGCCGATGGGATCGATATCGGGGTCGTTCGACAGGACTGCCATCTTGGTGCGGCTGCCTGCCTCACGGGCGATGGACTTGATCTCAACCGTACCGTCAAAAATCTCGGGAACTTCAAGCTCGAACAGGCGCTTTACAAGGCCCGGGTGGGTGCGGCTGATGAGCACCTGGGGACCCTTGGTGGAATTTCTGACCTCAACGACATAGACCTTGATGCGGTCACCCTCGGTGAGAACCTCGCTCTTTATTCTCTCATTGGGAGCGAGCATCGCCTCGGTAAACTCACTGTTGGAGTTTATGCGTATAGACACGCTGCCGGTTCTCGGCTCGATACGGGAGACAACGCCGGTAAGGATCTCATGCTCTTTTGAGGTGAACTCCTCATAGATTATGCCGCGTTCGGCCTCACGGATGCCCTGAATGATGACCTGCTTTGCAGCCTGTGCGGCTATGCGTCCGAACTTCTTAGTCTCGACGGGGACCTTGATGGTATCGCCGACCTTGGCTCTCTTAGTTATCTTCTTTGCAGCCTCAAGGTCGATCTCAAGAGCTTTGTCCTCGACCTGCTCGACAGCGACCTTGTTGACATACATCTCAATGCGCTTTCTGCTCTCATCTAGCAGGATATCGACATTGTCGGCGCACTCGGGATTATCACGGCGGAAGGCTGCGAGCATCGCCTGCTTTATCTTGTCATACATGTATTCTCTGGGAATGCCCTTTTCTTTTTCAAGATCTTCGATTGCCGAAAAGAATTCTGCGTTCATTTTTATATACCCCTTTTAAATTATATCGATATGTGCAGCTTTACCTGCGCAACTTGTGACTTTTTAAACCGAACGGAGTTGACGGTAAGATCGCCGTTTTCGTAGCCCTCAAGCTTGCCGACGATGGACTTTTTGCCCTCATACGGCTGATACAGCTTTACCTCAACTTCGCTGCCCATGAATTTTTCAAAATCCGATGGGCGCTTGAGCTCACGCTCGGCACCGGCAGAGCCCACCTCGAACACATAGCTGTCCGGAATGGGGTCAGCCTCATCAAGGATAGGATCGAGTCTGCGGCTTATCCTCTCGCAGTCATCAATGCCGACGCCGCCGTCCTTGTCGATAAAAACTCTGAGATACCACGAGCCCGCCTCACGGACATACTCAACAGACCAAAGTTCGCAGCCCTCATCCTCAACGACGGGTCGTGCCAGCGTTTCGACCTTTTCCGTTACTTTACTCATCGCATAACCGCCTTTTTAACAATTGCAAAATGCTCAACAAAAAGAGTGGGCGTTGACCCACTCTGAAAAACCTGCTGACTTACACTGATATAATAACACCAACGCAGTTGCATTGCAAGTATTTTTTGCGTTTAGATACATTTATTTCTGATAATCGTAGTGTTCCACGAACTCTTCAAGGCACATTCCGTTTTCCATAAT
This sequence comes from Bacillota bacterium, assembly GCA_022784505.1. Lineage (GTDB taxonomy): Bacteria > Bacillota > Clostridia > Oscillospirales > Oscillospiraceae > F23-B02. Next base: position 34,944 of record JALFUQ010000077.1, on the reverse strand, counting down.
GAATTTTGCAGCCACTGCGCCGACATAGCGATAGTGATACGGCTCGTCAACGCCGGTGATGCTGCTCTTATCACTGGGGTAGCGCTTTATGAAGCCGTATTCCGCGCAATGCTCATCGAGCCACTTGAAGAACTTGGCGTTCATCTTCGAGTAGTCGTATTCGTCGTACTGCTTATCGGTAATATCAACGCCGAGAGCCGTCTGGTGATCGCTCGTGCCGGGCACCTCGGAATTTTTGGTCGCAATTTTGACCGCTTCCTCAAAGCTCAGCCTGCCGCCTGCAGTAAGCTTAGTTGCTTCCTCGTTTATCTGCTGCGTTGCCGCAGTGTAGGACACATAGCCGCGGGCGACATACGGGTCAAACCCGGCTTGGCGCGCCGCCTGGATAAGACCGACGAGCTGATTAATCGCTCTGTTATCAAAGCTTATGCCAAGATCGCCGACTTCGGAGACCTCGGGAGTATTGTCCTTGATGACATGGCTGCTGTTTATGATAATATAGTTCCAATCCTCGATATCAATGCTGGGAAAATTGAGGTCTGCGTACTTATCCTCGGTCACAACGCTGCCGTCATAGTCGTCAAGCGGCTTTTTGAGGTTATCGGAATTAACGAAAACATCGTTAGATCCGCCCAAAATGACCTCTGATCTGAGGCCGGTACGGGACTCAATAACGAAAACCAGCGCAGCCGCCGCAATTATGAGCATGAGCAGCAATAACGCCTTTTTTATTTTCATATTCGCACCGCCTTTCTGTTGATGCATTATACCACATTCTTCAGTGCTGTACAAGCTTTTATACCGGTGCTGCGTCCTCGCCCAGTGCAAGACGCAGCTTTTCAAGGGCTTTTTTCTCGATGCGGCTGACATACGAGCGGCTTATGCCGAGCAGCTGCGCCGTCTCGCGCTGAGTCTTCGGCTCAAGACTGCCCAAGCCGTAACGAATTTTGATTATTCGTGCCTCCCTTTCACTCAACGCCGTATCCACATATTCGTGCAGCTTCCTGCATATCTCAAAATTGCCGACAGCATCGCTCAGCTCCTCATCCTGCGCAAGCACATCCATGAGTGACAGACTGTTGCCGTCGGAGTCGGTGTCAATGGCATCCGACAGGCTCACATCCCCCGCTGTCTTTTTCATGCTGCGAAAATGCATCAGTATCTCATTTTCGCAGCAACGGCTTGCATAGGTTGCAAGACGCACACCTTTGTCGGGACGGTATGTGTTTATGCCCTTTATGAGTCCTATCGTGCCGATGGAGATAAGGTCATCAACATCGCTCGTCTGGGTATAATACTTCTTTATGATGTGTGCAACGAGCCGCAGATTATGCTCAACGAGGACATTTCTTGCCTCAACATCCCCCTCGATCCAACGGTCGACATACAGCTTTTCCTCCTCCCTGGAGAGCGGGCTTGGAAACGAACCGTTCGGCGAGAGCCTGAGCATCAACAGTGCGCCGCCTATCAGCATCATAAGCGCCGAAGTAAACATCAAATCACCTCCGTAACAGTATAAGCGGAGGCGGCAAGTACAAATTCGTTAATTTCGCTTGCATTTTTGCGGCATCGGTATTAAAATCAAAACATATTTTTCCGGGAGAGATAGACATGCACAGACCAGACGACGGCTTTTACCATGACCACGGCGACGGCATAATCCATTGCCACGAAACTCAGCCGTGCAGCGACATGCATGAGCACGAGGAGCATGAGCATCATCACCATACGCATCCGCATAAGCACGAAAACACCAAGGCGGTAGTAAACCGGCTTGCAAGAGCCATAGGCCACCTTGAGTCCGTTAAGCGGATGGTCGAGGACGGCAGAGATTGCACAGAGGTGCTTATCCAGCTTGCTGCCGTGCGCTCGGCACTCAACAGCACTGCCAAGGTGATATTAAAAGACCACCTTGAGCACTGCATAACAGATGCCGTCGAAACTGGCGACGCTGAGGTCATTTCAGATCTCAACACCGCGATAGACAAGTTCATAAACTAAAAAATGCGTGGTGCACCTACTTTTTTGGCATTAAAGGAGTTATACAATTATGAATATGGCTGAATACCAGAAAGTTAAGAATCTCAATTACTTAGAATACTGTGACTATTTACAATCTAAATACGGTATTGGTTTAGCAGATTATATGACAAAATCATTTAATCCTAACCCAAAATGTAAAAGGACAAAAGAGGGATTGCTAGCCCACCACAAAAGAGAAGATTGTATGATTATGCTATCAAAAAAAGAGTATGCTCAAATGTGTCCTTTTGAATGGCAGCAAAAAGAAAACATTGTATATTGTGATTATTTAGAGCACTTATTACTGCATGTCTTGATATGTAAATATCCGGCCGATGATAAAGCGGATTTTACTATCACAGGTATTGGTGGTGTAATAAATTTTATTGTTCCTGAATTGAACGACTTATATAGTGGTTGGATTACATCTCTATCTTGGCGAAAGAATTGTCACGACAAAGTATCCGCCGATAAAGAAGTTTACTTTGAAATCCTAAAACAATTCATTGATATTGAGAAGTCAAATCCTCTATTTGAAATCGAGAAATTGTGCAGAAGTTTTAATCAGCAGTTCGGAGAATGGGATGAGCAAAACAACGCCGCTATCTACTCAGAAATTCGAGCGCTTAACAAATAAATATATTATAACTTATAACAAAAAATCCGCAGAGCCTCGGCTCTGCGGATTTTGCTGTATCTTACTGGTTATTGGTGTTGAATATCTTGAAGATGCTGTCGAAGGGATCTTCCTCGGTCTTGGGTGCCGCTGCGGGCTCTTCCTTCTTCTCGGCTGCCTTCTCGGTCGCTGCGGTATACAATCCCTGCGGCTTTTCAAAAACAGCGGGCTCAATGGGCTTGCCTGCCGACTGTGCAGGTGCTGCCTGCTTGTTTGCGGGAGCTTCCTCAAAGCCGGTGGCGATGACGGTGACGCGAATCTCATCCTGCATGGACTCGTCGAAGGTCGCGCCGAAGATGATGTTTGCATCGGGGTGAGCGGCCTCCTGAACGAGGTTTGCGGCTGCCTCGACATCCTCAAGGCCCATATCCTCGGAGCCGGTGATGTTGATGAGCACACCATGTGCGCCGTTTATAGAGGTCTCCATAAGCGGGCTTGCGACTGCCATGCGGGCAGCGTCCTCGGCCTTACCCTTGCCTGCTGCGCGGCCAACACCCATGTGGGCGAAGCCTGCGTTCTTCATGATGCAGGTGACATCAGCAAAGTCGAGGTTAATAAAGCCGGTATTCTTGATAAGGTCAGAAATGCTGGTGACGGCCTGACGCAGAACATCGTCGGCGATTTCGAATGCATTTGCGAGGGTGACCTTCTGATCGGTCGCGTACTTCAGGCGATCGTTGGGGATGATAAGCAAAGAGTCGACCTTGCCGAGCAGCTCCTTGATACCGGCGTTTGCCTGATCCATACGGCGCTTGCCTTCAAACTTGAAGGGCTTTGTTACGACGCCGACGGTAAGTACGCCTGCTTCACGGGCGATATCCGCAACGGTGGGAGCTGCGCCTGTGCCGGTGCCGCCGCCCATGCCCGCGGTGATAAAGACCATGTCGGAGTCCTCAAGGGCCTTTGCGATGTTATTGCGGCTTTCCTCAGCGCTGCGCTTGCCGACCTCGGGGTCGGAGCCTGCACCCTGGCCGTGGGTGAGCTTTTCGCCGATCTGTATCTTCTGGTCGGCACTGGACACTGCGAGTGCCTGCTTGTCCGTATTGACGGAGATAAACTCAACGCCCTGTGTTCCGGACTTGACCATTCTGTTTACAACGTTGTTGCCGGCGCCACCGACACCAACTACTTTTATCGTTACGACATTTTCAGGGCCTGCTTCGGCTTTGAAATCCATGATTATTCCTCCAATTTTGTTTCTGAAACGAGCAGATCGCTTTAGCGATATGGTATATTCTATAACTTTTTTCTGCCAAGGTCAATATATTTTCACTAAGTTATGTAAACAAAGTTTTAAACTTAGTGTTAATTCGGCCTAAATGTGACTTTATTTGAGTCGGAAATCTCTAAAGTGCCGGCATCATCGGCCTTGAGCTGCGCCACTGCCGACAGGAGCTTGCCAAATTTATATTCGGTATTATTATTCTCGCCGAGCTTGACGACGAACCTTTCGTCATACTCAAAGCTTGCATCATTCACATCGCTGACATTGATGTTTGCAACCTTTTCAACGAGCGAGCGCGCCTGCACCTGATAAAGGATTTCAAGCAGATAGTCGAGCTTGGCCTTGTCGTCCTTTGACACGCTTATGATCTCGCCGACCTGCGCATCGCTTGCGGTCACGCCCGTGACCTTCGGCAAAAGCCGAGCGTCCTTTTCGGTGAGCCGGCTTAAAAACTTGCCGGTGCTGCTGATGCTCCACAGCTCGTCCCCGGACTGAATGCAGGCAGCGGCCTTGCTCTCCTCAACGGTTATGGTAACGCTGTTGGGAAGGCTCCTTGTTATCTTGACCGAATCTACATACGGAAGCTTAACAACGACACGGCTTCCGGCGCCTATCCTGTTTATGAAAAACAGGTTGTCGCCGGTGTGGATGCCGGAAGCCGAGATTATCTCTTCCTTGGAGTATTTGCTGTTGCCGCTGACTTCTATATTCTCGACCTTGAAGAACACGCTCATCGTGAATATTATTGCCACAATGATAAGAAAAAATGTCAGCGGTCTGTAAAGCGTGCGTCTGGCAGAGCTGTTCTCCCTGCGTTGAGTCGGCTTATTATAATAATCATTCGTATTTGACATCAAACTATATCTCCATAAATACATCTGCACCCAACGAACGCAGCTTAGTATCGAAGTATTCGTAGCCTCGGGCGATGTGCCCTGCGTCAATGACACTTGTGCTGCCCTCGGCAGCCAGACCTGCGATGACCATAGCAGCCCCGCCTCTCAAGTCTGTCGCCGTGACCGTTGCACCCTTGAGGCTGCGAACGCCCCAAACGCATGCTTCCCTGCCCTCTACGGCAATATCAGCGCCGAAGCGCATGAGCTGGGCTGCATGGCAAAAGCGGCTGTCAAAAATATTCTCTGTGAACCTCGACATCCCATAAGCCTTTAATAAGGCCGCCATCAAAATGGGCTGAGCGTCCGTTGGGAACCCCGGGTATGGCTCTGTTACAACGTTGTCGACTGCATGCAGGCAGCCGTCGGAACGCAGTCTTACGCTGCGTTTGGAACTTATTATATCACAGCCGGCACGGTTTAGGAAGTGTTGTAGACGTAAAAATTGTCTCGAATCAACGCCTCTTAGCTCGATATCGCCACCCGCTGCCGCACAGGCGCACAAAAATGTCGATGCCGCGATCCTGTCCGGTATGACCCTGTGGCCGACATGGCGCTCGGGCATGAAGCCGGAAACGGTGATGGTATTCGTCCCTGCGCCGTCTATGTATGCGCCCAGCTTGCGCAGATACTCCTGCAAATCGACTATCTCCGGCTCCTTGGCAGCGCCTGTTATAACGGTCACGCCTTCAGCGCCACAGGCAGCTATCATCGCATTTTCTGTTGCGCCGACACTCGGAAACGGAAGCTCTATCCTGCCGCCAGTGAGCTTTTCGGCTCGGCAGATTATCTCGCAGCCATGCTCCTCAACGCTTGCTCCGAGCGATCGTATGGCGCTTATGTGCAAATCAATTGGTCTTGCGCCGAGCTTGCAGCCGCCCGGGGCTGTAAGGTGCACCTCGCCGCAGCGAGCCAAAAGTGCGCCCATGAACAGCACCGATGAACGCATGCACTCCATCATACCCTGCGGTATCGTGCAGCAGTTTAAATTGCGTGAATCTATGTAGACATCGTTGTTTTGCTGCTCGGCCGTGCAGCCGAGCTGACGAAGGATGCGCAGCGTTGAGGCCACGTCGCTCAGCTGCGGAACATTTAATAGCTCAGTCTCGCACGGTGATATCACCGAGGCTGCCAGGATCGGAAGCACAGCGTTTTTTGAGCCCTGAACGAAGCACGCACCGCCTAAGGGGTTTCCGCCGTTTATATGCCATATAGCCATAGAATAACCTCGCAGAGAAGAATAATTGATCGGCTCATTCTATGCTGCGAGGTTTATTTGTGTTATTTTTCTATTCCTTGACACAAGGACAGCACCTGTTCTGTTATCATATCTGTTGCCTCGGGCCTTGCGAGCTTCGCCATTGCCTGCGACATTTTTTCAAGCTTATCCTTTGAGGATAAAATGCGCTTCACTTCATTCAAAAGTGCGCCCGCATCGAGGCTTTCCTCCTCGAATATCAGTGCACCGCCTGCATCCTCGACGACCTTGGCGTTTTTGAACTGATGATTATTCGTCACATACGGTGAGGGTACGAATATCGTTGGCTTGTGCATATATGTAAGCTCGGACACGGTAGAAGCTCCGGCACGGCACAAAACAAGGTCTGCCGCCGCCATAACGCGGGGCATATCGTAGATATACTCGCGCACATCCATGCCGTTTTTCTCATAGTCGGGAACGGTCTCCTGTAATGCTGTGACCATTTCGGCGTAACCTTCGCTGCCGGCAGAATGAATTAGCCTGAAGCCCGGGTTCTTACCCGCGAGTTTAATAAAATTACACATAGCAGCGTTCATATTTGCTGCGCCCAACGAGCCCCAGACCGAGACCACAAGCGGCTTATCCGCCGGTATGCCGAGCTCGGCTTTTGCTTTGCTTTTCGAATATGCGGCAAACTCGCCCCTTACGGGCGTGCCGGTGACAACGCATTTTTCTGCATGCTTGTAATAGCGCTTGCTCTCGGCAAAGCCGAGCATTATCTTGTCGACTATCTTAGAGAGCATCTTCGTCGTGAGCCCCGGGACGGCGTTGCTCTCATGAACGGCGGTTGGTATGCCGAGGCGCGAGGCCGAGCGCAAGACCGGATAGCAGACATAGCCGCCGGTACCGATGACGATATCGGGCTTGAATTTTTTGATTATTCTTCTTGCTTGTATGGTAGATTTTACCGCAAAATACAATGCCTTTATATTATGCGCCAAACCGCCGAGTGTCTTTTCGCGGCTTATATTGCAGACCCTGACGGTCTTGATATCATATCCGCTTTTCGGGACAAGTATTGTCTCCATCTGGCGGACGCAGCCGACGAAAAGTACCTCGCAGTCAGGCATCAGCTCCCGTAATCTGCCTGCTACGGCGATAGCCGGATTGATATGGCCGGCCGTGCCTCCACACGCAAACATAAATCTCATATCTAAGCTTCCTTTCTACCCCGCCCGTTTGGCAGGTATGTCCCTTGACATGCTCAGAACTATTCCCATCTGTGCCATTTGAATGAGTAGCGCCGTTCCGCCGTAGCTGAAAAACGGAAGCGAAATTCCCGTGCAGGGCACGAGGTTAGTGACCACCGCAACATTCAAAATGACCTGTATCGCAAGCAAGGTCGTTATCCCGGCTCCCACAAGAAAGCCGTATCTGTCGGCAGCGTGCATCGCAAGCCAATAGCCGCGGATGATAAGCAGTGCAAACAGAGTAAGTATCAAAACCGCTCCTATAAAGCCGAGCTCCTCGCACACGACGGAAAAGATAAAGTCGTTGTGCTCCTCGGGCAGGTACAGGTATTTTTGTCTGCTTTGACCGAGGCCGAGGCCGGTAAGGCCGCCCGAGCCAATGGTATAGAGCGACTGGACTATCTGATAGCCCTCATCGGAGGTCGATGAAAACGGGTCGAGCCATGTGGTTATACGGCCGGACGCATACGGAAACAACGTGAGCAGCACCGCAATGCCTCCGCCTGCCGCAACAGCTGCGGCGATGAACCATATAAGCCGAGCGCCGCCGAGAAATATCATAACACCACCGATGGCGACTATGATTATCGATGCGGAAAAGTGCGGCTCTAAAACGAGCAAACCGACTATCACCAGCAGGATCGCAACAAACGGCAGTATGCCGTATTTAAAGGTCTTCATCCTGCCGCGATTTTTGCAGATAATAACTGCAAACGACAGTATGACACCGATCTTAGCTATCTCCGACGGTTGGAGCGTGAGAGAGCCTATGCCGATCCAGCGCTTTGCGCCGTTTGCGTTCGTGCCGATTATCGGGACAAGCATCAAAAGGACGATAGCGGCGATGAGAAGTGGTATCGAAAACCGCTTGTAAAATCCCATGGGCAGACGGGACGCGAATATCATCCCAGCCGTGCCTAAGGCCGCAAATAAAAGCTGACGGATAAAGTAGTAGGTCGGTTTGCCGCCGGTGATATTGCCCGGGTCATAATATGCACGGGCAAAGCTTGCAGACAGCACCATTGTGACTCCGATGGTCAGCAAAAGCATTACGAGAACGAAAAATGGTATATCCATCCCCTTTCGCTTCGTTTTATCTTTCGTTTCCCTTTGTTCGAGTCTGGTACTGCCGTACTGCATACCGATCTCCTCCGATTATCAGAACTGGAAACGATTATATACTCCTACGAATGAAATTATTGCAAAAACAAGGGATGTGCCGGTAAATAACCAGAAAAGCTCTTTTTCTTTCCATTTTTTGCCCGTCCATCCGCCCATTTCGAGGTGGTGGTGAAACGGTGCCATTTTAAACACGCGCTTACCGTGGGTGAGCTTAAAGTAGGTGACCTGAATGATGTCGGACATGGTCTCCCATATAAATACGATGCCGAGGGTTATGAGGATAAGCGGCATATCGTATGCAAATGCAAGTGCTGCTATAGCACCGCCGAGAAAAAGTGAGCCGGTGTCGCCCATGAAAACCTTAGCGGGGTTAAAGTTGAACACTAAAAAACCGAACAGGCCGCCGAGAACGGCGGAGGAGAAAATGCCGAGTGAAAGGTAACGCTCGCCCCAGAGGAATGCTATTACGACATAGAAAAAGAACACGGGTATGGATGTGCCGCTTGCAAGGCCGTCCACACCGTCGGTGATGTTGACGGCATTGACCGTGCCGACTATGATAAACGCGGCAAGGATGAAGTACAGCCAATCGGGGATGTGTACCTCAACATTCCAAAACGGGATGTAAATGTGCGTCGACAGATAGCCCAACTTGCGCATGAGCAGCACAAAAACAAGCGCCGCAACAAGCTGCAGAAGGAACTTTGCCTTTGCGCTCAGACCGAGGTTCTGCTTTTTGCGCAGCTTCTCCCAGTCATCGAGAAAGCCTATCGCGCCGAAAACCAGTGCAAAAAGCAGGATGAATATATGCGCATAGTCGCCGTTTCTCATCGAGTCAAACCCCACAGTCAGGCAAATAACTGCGGCGGCAAAGATAAAGATAAATCCGCCCATGGTAGGCGTACCGGTCTTTGACATGTGCCACGAGGGGCCTATCTCCTTTATCTCCTGTCCGGCCTTGATCCTTCTAAGCCATGGGATATAAAACTTACCGACTATAAGTGCGATTATAAATGCGAGAACAAACGCAAGCGAAAGCTTCAATGTCATCTGTTTTTCCTCTTCTCTATATGTTCTGCAACGATCTCTCTTTCGTCCATGTGGTGCTTTTCGTGGCCGACTTCCTGATAATCCTCATGGCCCTTGCCGGCAAGCAATATTACATCATCGGGCATATGGTTGTCAATCGCCCATTTTATTGCCTCAACACGGTCGCATATGACTTTGTACCGGTTTTTCCGACCTTTTATGCCCGCAACTATCTCATTTATTATCTCCTGCGGATCCTCGGTTCGGGGATTATCGCTTGTTACGATGACAAAATCGGCGTTGTCGGCCGCTATCGCACCCATGATGGGGCGCTTTGTCCTGTCGCGGTCGCCGCCGCAGCCAAAGAGCACGACAAGTCTGCCATTTTCGCCCATGTGCAGTGCCTTGAGAGCGTTTTCGAGAGCGTCCGGCGTGTGGGCATAGTCGATGACTATGGTGTAGTCTCCGTCTGTCGGAACGACCTCCATCCTGCCCTTTACGCCCTTTGCGCTGCCTATAGCATCAGCGCAATCATCAAGGCTTATGCCGATCGCAAGGCCGATAGCGATAACGCCCAGAGCGTTGTAAACGGAGAATTTGCCGGGGATGGCAAGCTTTACATGCGCAAGCGCTTTTTCCGTCACGGCGCAGAACTTAACACCGGAAGCGGAAAGGCGGATATCCTTAGCAACGAGTGTCGCCGCATTGTGTTCAGCAGAATAGGTAAACATCCTGCAGCTTGCGTGCTCGAGCATGACATTGTGCCACTTATCGTCAACATTGATGCAGCCGACATCGCACATGGTAAACAGCTTTGCCTTTGCCTTTGCATATTCCTCCATCGTGTGGTGAAAATCGAGATGATCCTGCGTGAGGTTTGTAAACGCGCCCACGGCGAAGTGTATGCCAGCAACACGGTTTAAAACGAGCGAGTGCGAGGACACCTCCATGACGACATGGGTGCAGCCGGCGTCCGCCATCTCACGGAAAAGCCGCTGGAGCTCATAGCTTTCGGGCGTCGTGCGCTCGGTGTGGATAAACTTGTCACCTATCATGTTGCCGTTCGTTCCGACAAGGCCGACCTTTGCATCGAGCTTCGCTTCGAGCAGGTGCTTGAGAAGATAGGTCGTCGTGGTCTTGCCGTTCGTGCCGGTTATGCCGATGACAGTCATCTCCGAGGCGGGATCACCGAAGAAGTTTCGGCTCAATATCGCCAGCGCATAGCGGCAGTCTTTGACCATGACATAGGGAATGTCTATCTGCGGCTTTCTTTCGCATATGATCACCGCAGCGCCGTTTTCGGCCGCCGATCGGATGTAAGTGTGGCCGTCAAATGCATAGCCCGCTATCGCGACAAAGGCGTCGTTCGGCTTTGTTTTGCGCGAGTCATAGCTTATGCCGCCTATTTCAGCGTCGGGTGACGCTGTCAGTTCAACGAACTCAATGTCCTTTAAAAGTTCTTTCAGCTTCATATTATATCCTCTGTTTCAGTATCTTCCGAGTATGGAGTCATCGCTCGAAACAAATGTAACTTCCACAATAGTACCGTGCTTGACGGACGCTCCCTTCTTGACTGACTGCGACGAAATGCGCTGCGTTTCGGGGTTCGTTATCGCCGAGCTTGTTTTTATAAACAGGCCGTAGCTGCTCAGGGTCTGCCTGGCCTCGTTATAGCTCATGTTAGTTATATCAGGCATAGTCTCGGTAGCAGATGACGGCTCCGCGTCGGCGTAGATTATCACCGTGCTACCGTCGGCTATGACGGAGCTTGCCGCCGGAAGCTGGGAGGTTATGTTGCCGCCGTCGCCGAACTTTCTGACTGCAAAGCCTGCGTCATTGAGCTTCTTTTCCGCATCCTGCAGGCTCAATCCCGTGACATTTGGCACTGCCTTGTCGATCTTTTTAAGCTCGTCGAAGTCATACTGCGGCTCGATACCCATATACGGCAGGATGTCGGCAAACATTTTGCCCACGGTGGGCGCTGCCATCTGACCGCCGCTTATGTATATGCCGGACTCGTTGCTTGGCGAGTCAAGCATGACGAGCACCGCAATCTGCGGATCGTCGGCAGGCGCAAAGCCAATAAATGAGACGATGTAATCCTTTTTGCCGGTCTGCGCCTCAAGGCTGACCTTTTCGGAGGTGCCGGTCTTGCCACCTATGCGATAGCCCGGGACGGCTGCATTTCTGCCGGTTCCCTCTTTATTATCGCCGACGACCTGCTCGAGGATGCCGCATACGGTCTTGCTCGTTTCCTCGCTTATGACCCGTCTAACGACCGTCGGCTTTCGATTATACACCGCATTGCCGTCTTCGTCCAGTAAACTTTCTACAACATACGGTTGCATGAGGTTGCCGCCGTTGACGCAGGCGCTGACTGCGGTAATAAGCTGCAAAGGGGTTATGGTGAATGTCTGGCCGAAAGAAGCTGCCGCAAGCTGAGATTTATTTTTCTCGCTGCAAAAGACATCCCTGCTCCACCAGATGCTGCCGCTTTCGCCGCCAAGGTCTATGCCGGTCTTGGCGGTCAGCTGCTCGGTGCTGTCATCCGTGAGATTTAAAAAGCCGAAGGCATCGCAGTATTTATAAAACTTCTCCGCGCCGACGCGCATTCCGATGTTGACAAACGCGACATTGCACGAGTGCTGTACGGCCTGCGTGAGCGTTTGGCCGCCGTGGCCGGTGGTCTTCCAGCAGCGCACGGGGGCTGTTCTGCCCTGAACCTGCACGCTGCCGCCGCAGCCGAAATTATCATCAAGGCTGACTACACCCTCTTCGAGCGCCATGGAAAGGGTGATTATTTTAAATGTCGAGCCGGGCTCGTAGGTGTCAGACAGGGTCTTATTACGCCATTGCAGGCGCTGGGCATCGGCGAGAAGCTGATTTTTCTCCTCCTCGGTGGAGGCATTGCCTATCATGCTTTTTGCCTCGTCGCTGACATCAAGAAAGTTGTTAAGGTCATACCCTCCCAGGGATGCCATAGCAAGTATCTTGCCGGTGTTGACATCCATTACGATTGCGCCCGCACCGTTTTTGATGTCGTAATCCTTGACTGCCTGATTAAGCGTCTTTTCGACATAGTGCTGTATGCTCATGTCGATGGTAGTCACGACATCGCAGCCGTTTTTGGCTCCGTAGTAGCCTTCAAACTGGTTGAACAGAAGGTCTGTTCCATATGCGTTTGTAGCACGCATGTATTTGCCGTCAGTTCCGCATAGGGCACTATTATACTGCGCTTCAACACCATCAAGGCCGATATTATCCGTGCCGACAAAGCCTATCACATGGCAGGCAAGCGACGAATATGGGTAATAGCGCTTCGTGTCGCTTTCAAGGCGCACGCCCTTGAGGTTGTTGTCCTTTTTGAATTGCCGCACCTTGTCGGCAAGCTCGGGCTCAAGCTTTTTTGCAACGGTCACATACCATGAGCCGGTGTTCTCCGTCTTTTTAAGGACGGTCTCATAGTCAAGATCCAGTATCTCGGCAAGGTTTTTTGCGATAAACTGCGGATTCTCGCCGTACATTTTAATTTCAGCCGGACTGAGGTACACATTATCGACATTTGCGCTCATCGCCAGAACATTCATGTTCTTGTCGTATATCGTGCCTCTGGACGCAGACGCACCCGTCTCGCGCAGCTGCTGGCTTATGGCCAGATCCTCATATTTCTCGTGATCGCGTATCTGTAGAATGTACAGTCTTGCGGCAAGCGCCAAAAATGCAAGTATGCCGCACACTGCCATCAGGAAAAGTGTGCGGCGGAGCATCGTTCTGTTCGGACTGCGGCTAAGATCATCGGTTTTTTGCGATTTTTGCATGATTGCTCCTTTGCGCCGTGGTTTGTCTACAGACATACTATACCGGCACGCCAAAAAATATGCTCAACTTATCCGCTCAATCAATATCGCCTTGTCCTGAGTATCGGTGTCTATCTTTTCTGTCCGGCTCTCGCCGGCACGTTGCATGCCAAGGATATTTTTTGCGTAGTCCTCAATCTCGTCAAGGTCTATCTTCGTTTCGTATTCTATTCTGAGCCTGCGATTTTCCTCCTCGATCCGCCTCAGTTCCTGTTTGGCGGCGGTTATCTTGTCGCTTTGCTCGGCAAGCTCTATCCGCACGAACAATCCCTTTATCATGAGCCCCGCTGCCGCAAGCGACATGGCGCATATCATAAGGGTCGCTATAAGCCCTTTTATGCTTCTTCGCTTTCGGTGCTTAACGGGCGTTGAGGTGCTTATCTTGCTGTATTCGTACTGAAATTCGGATATCTCGCTTGACTTTGCCATAAATGAGCCTACACTCTCTCCGCAACACGCAGCTTTGCGCTTCTTGCTCTCGGGTTATTTTTCAGCTCATCCTCACTCGGCAAAACGGGTTTTCTATGTACGCTTTTTAGGGTTTTTACAAAGCCGCAGACGCATATCGGAGCTTCCCGCGGGCAGGTGCAGCCGTTTTCACGGGCCGCTATCGAGGTTTTGACTATCCTGTCCTCAAGCGAATGGAAGCTTATGACGCAAAGTCTGCCGCCTATCTTTAATTTATCAGGCGCGGTACGCATCATCTGCTCGACCGCTCCAAGCTCGTCGTTGACAGCGATCCTTATCGCCTGGAAGCTGCGCTTTGCCGGGTGCTGCTTTTCTCTGAGTGCCGCGGCGGGCATGGCGGATTTGATTATATCCACAAGCTCGAGCGTCGTTTCAACGGGCTTATCTGCCCTGCGCTCGACGATCCTTGATGCAATGCGGCGAGCAAAGCGCTCCTCGCCGTAATCGCGTAGAATGCGCACAAGCTCATCCTCCGGCCATTCGTTTACGACATTCCACGCTGTCAGAGCGCTCGTATTATCCATACGCATATCAAGCGGCGCATCGTTCATATACGAAAAGCCTCGCTCGGACTCATCCAGCTGAGGAGAAGACACACCGAGGTCAAACAACATGCCGTCAACAGCATCTACGCAGAGTTCATCTAATATCTGCGCTACGTCGCAGAAGTTACCGTGTACGAGCGTCATTTTATCGGCATAAGCCTTTAAGCGTTCGCCGGTGCGCTGTATCGCCGTTTCGTCACGGTCGATGCCTATGAGTCTTCCTGTCGTGAGCCGTTTTAGTATCTGCTCGGAATGGCCGCCAAGACCCAGGGTGCCGTCGACATATATGCCGTCGGGCTTTATATTTAAATTTTCAATACATTCGTCCAAAAGGACGGATATATGCTTAGGCTTGTCCATTTAAAACTCCAGTTCCTCCATGACAGAGGCTATATTCTCCGAGCTGATTTCGGCATCGTGGACGCTCTGCCAGCTTTCCTCATCCCATATCTCGGCATGGTTGTTGCAGCCGACGACCGTCACATTCTTTGTAAGTCCGGCATAATCACGCAGGTGCGCCGGAATAAGCGTTCTGCCCTGATTGTCAAGCTCGCACTTTGCAGCATATGCAAACAGCGGGCGCATTTTGCGCTGCTTGACATAGCTCATCTCGTTGACCTTATCTGAAAATGCCTTCCAGCTTTCGGCGCTGTAGGCCGAGATACACTTGTCCATCGATAGGGTTATATAGAACACATCGCCCAGCTCTTCACGGAGCTTAGCAGGGATAAAGAGCCTGCCTTTTGAGTCGAGAGTATGCTTATATTCGCCTGTCAAGCCCTTCACCTCCAAAATTCGTGGGTTTTCGATGCACTTTGCACCACTTTCCACCACCGTGGTTTTAATTATAGAAGCTATCTGTCTAAATTGCAAGCACTTTTTCAGTTATTTACATACAAAAAATAAGCTCCACGGTTTTTGACCGTGAAGCTTATCGAAAATTCAATTATTCTTCTGTCTCTTCCTCGGGCACAGCTTCGGCATTTGCTGCACCTGCGAGGTTCCTGAAGCTTGCTCTGGATTCGTTTATGGAGCGCAGAGCAGCGCCGACGGTCTCTTCCGTGCGGCGGAGAATGTCATCAACATACTCGCTTGCAACACGGCGAAGCTCCTTGGATTTAAACTCGGCATCGTTAACCAGCTGAGCGCTGAGTGCGTTTGCTCTCTTGACAATCTCCTGCTCCTCCAAAAGCTCACGAGCCTTGTCCTCTGCGTTCTTACGCACGGACTCAGCCTCGCGCTTTGCGTTGCCGATAAACTCGTCCTTCGCGGTGACTACGCGCTTTGCCTCGGAAAGCTCGACAGGCAGGCGGGTCTTTATCTCATTAAGTATCTCAAGCACCGCTTCACGCTCAACAATGCATTTATCGTTGCCGAGGGGTACGCCCCATGCCTCGGACACCATGGTATAAAGGTTTTCGATGAGTTCCATTACTTCAACTTTGTTCTCGTTCATACTAACGCCTCCATAACTGAGCTTTTTTCTCTATTTCATCAATGATCTCATACGGCACGAAGCCTGTGAGATCGGCACCGTACGATGCCATTTCCCGGACGACCGAGGAGCTGAGGAAGGTGTATTTTTCACTGGCGGTCAGAAACATGGTCTCCAACTCGGGGTTTATCTTCTTGTTTATAAGATTCATCTGAAACTCATATTCAAAGTCAGATGCCGCCCTCAGACCCTTTACGATAACGGGCTTATCAAACTGCTTTGCATACTCTGCAAGCAATCCATCAGACGTGGCGACCTCAACATTTGAAAAGCGTTTGACGACCTTCTGCACCATCTCCACCCGCTCGTCGATAGTGAACATCGGCATTGTCTTAGTGGAGTTGAACATTATGCAGACGATGACCTTGTCGAAGATCTGCGCCGATCTTCTGATGATATTAAGGTGTCCGAGCGTTATAGGATCGAAGCTGCCCGGACATATGGCAAGACTCATATGTCTGTCTCCTTGCTGTAGGTGGTGAGCTTAACCTTACCGTAATTGTACTCCTTGCGCTTAAAATAAGGATTATCCATGTCCGGCATAGGCTTTTCGCGCCCACTTTCGCACATAATTATACCACCTTCCGACAATATGTCAACGGAATTGATGATCTCAAGCGCCTTATCAAGCAGGTTTGTTGCATACGGGGGGTCCAAAAGTATGATATCAAACTTTTCGCCTCTCGAAAGAAAGCTTATGGAATCTGCCTGCACTACTCTTGCTTCAAAGCCGCAGGTCTTGAGATTCTGCTTCACGATGGCGATGGAATCCTTGCTTTGGTCGACAAAGGTCACCGATGCTGCGCCGCGGCTCAGGCACTCGATGCCGAGTTGACCCGTGCCGGCAAAAAGGTCGAGTACCTTTCTGCCCTCAAGGTCAAACTGAATGATGTTAAACAGTGCTTCCTTTACCATGTCGGTAGTGGGTCTTATGCTGTAGTCCGATGGTTCCTTGAGCTTTTTGCCTCTGACAAGTCCGCTTATAACTCTCATGTTTCTTCATCTCCGGTGTGATAATGTTCGTACACGGCAAGAGCCGTATTCTTCGGCACGACGGCGCATAGCTCGTCGTAGCTTGCCGATTTAATGGCTTTGATGGTCTTGAATGTCCTCAAAAGCTCGTTCTTACGTTTTTCGCCAACGTCTTTTATATCCAAAAGCTGCGAGCCGAAGCTTTCGTTTCGCAGGGAGCGCTGATATTCTATTGCAAAGCGGTGGGTCTCCTCCTGGATGTTGCCGATAAACGAGAACACCGCCTGGTTTGAGCTTATGCTTATCTCCTCCCCCTCGGGCGTGACCAAGGCTCTCGTGCGGTGGCGGTCGTCCTTTACCATGCCGAACACCGGCACGGTGAGCCCAAGCTCGTCAAGAACGCCCTTTGCCGCCTGCGCGTGGGTTATGCCGCCGTCGATGAGCAGCAGCTGCGGCAGCTTGTTAAACCTCTCGTCGCCGTTTTTATATCGGGCAAAGCGACGGCCGACCGCTTGGCGCATGCTTGCATAGTCGTCCCGAATGTCCATGTCCTTAATTCTGAACTTGCGGTAATCACGTTTTAGGGGCTTGCCGTCCTTGTGGACGGTCATGGCGGCGACTATGCCCGTGTCGCCGAGGTTTGAAACATCGAAGGCTTCGATGCGTTTGGGGTACTCTGGCAGGCGCAGTGCCTTTTGCAGCCACAGCAGCGTTCCAGCTCTGCGCTGTTCGGCAGTCGTCGAGCGCAGTATTTCCTCAGCTGCGTTGAGGTTAGCTCTTTCGCACAGCTTTGCTCTCTCGCCCCTTTGCGGCACCTCGACGGATACCTTGCGTCCGGCAAGCGTGGTGAAAAGCTGCTGCAGCTCCTCCCTGTCCTCACATTCGCAGGGCAGAAGAACGGTCTTGGGGTAGTTGCCCTTCGCGGTATAGTATTGCCGCACAAGCGCCGAAACAGCCTCGCCGTCCGATTCAATGGGCTCTGGCAGGAGCTCAAAGTCCTTTGCGGTGAGTGAGCCGTCATTAAAATGCAAAACTACAAAGCAGCACTTTGCGCCGCGCTTAAATCCGACGGCATCGGTGTCGGCGAAGGCCGTGGCAATAACCTTCTGTTTATTTGCAAGGCTATCTATCGCCCGAATGCGATCGCGAAGCTCAGCAGCCTGCTCAAAGCGCAGATCTTCTGCGGTCTCCGTCATGCGATCGTTGAGCTCATCAAGCAGTTCCTTAGTTTTGCCCTCGAGGATAAGGCATGCTTCGTTTACGGAAGCTCGGTAGTCCCCTGCTGTTCCGTTGCCCTGACACCATGCGCGGCAGTTGCCCATATGGTGGTTAAGACATGGCCTGTCCTTGCCGATATCACGGGGAAACTTCTTGCCGCAGGTGGGCAGTCCCACAGTCTTGGATATGACATCGATTATCTGCCGCGTCATGCTCCTGCCGCCGTAGGGGCCGAAGTATTTTGCTCCATCCTTGGTCGGCTTATTGACAATATCGAACCTCGGGTACTGCGAGTTTACATCGAGCTTTATAAAGGGGTAGCCCTTGTCGTCCTTTAAAAGAATGTTGTAGTGAGGCTGATGCTGCTTTATAAGCGAGTTTTCCAGTACAAGCGACTCAAATTCCGAGTCAACAACGATGACATTGAAGTCCTCGACCTTCTCGACCATCGCCGCGACTTTTGGCAGATGGCTGCCTCTAAAGTAGCTGGTGACACGGTTCTTGAGTTTTTTTGCCTTACCTACATATATGACTTCGCCCGATGAGTCCAGCATGATGTACACGCCGGGCTTCATCGGGAGATTATTGGCCTTTTCAAGCAAAGTATCAAGCATTCTTTTCCTCGACCTTATTACCGAATGCGCACCACAGCGTGACAGAGACAACCACTATCACGCCGCCGATAAGTGCGTATATACCGGGTCTTTCGCCGTCAAATATCAGTACCCAAATGGGGTTTAGAAGCGGCTCGACCGCACCGAGCAGGCTGCATGCAAGCGGCGGGCAGTATTCCGACGCCATGCCGTAGAGAATGTACGGAATGCCGAGCTGCAAAACGCCGAGAATGACGATATACAGCACTGGAAGCGCCGATATCATGGGCTTTGTTGCAATTACAAACGGCAGACCTATCAAAAATGCGCTCAGCTGACCGATGAATATTGCGCTGAAGCGCTCGGCTCCGTCGGTCTTGCCGATGGCCATATACATGCCGCCCATAAGTGCGCCCGCGAGGATGGCAACGAGGTTGCCGGTAAGGTAACCGCCCTCCAGCTTATCTAAGAAGAACATGGATATGCCGATCATCGTGAATAAGACCGCCGTGATATCCGCTCTCTTAATTTTCTGTTTAAAAAATATCGCAGAGAAAATGACTATGAACAGCGGGGCTGTGAACTGCAAAACTATCGCATTTGCGGCGGTAGTGAGCTTATTTGCGCCGACAAAGGCTGTGTAGACGAGCGACATGAGGATGCCAGCCGTCAAGGTCCGGCGGTTTATCGATATCTTATAGCCCTTGATTTTTATAAACGCAAACACAGTGATGCCCGCAAACAGGCTGCGCAGGCTCGAGATGGCGAATGCGTTCCACGGTATGAGCTTTATGAATATGCCCGCTATGCTCCACAGAGCTGCGCAGGTGAGCATTTGCAGTATTGCTCTATTTTCCTTTTTCATTTTACATAGCAATTAAGGGCGTGTCAATAAACACGCCCTTAGCTCCGTTTTAGTAATTATTCGGTAAAGTCAGATGCGATGAGTTCGGACAGTGTATCAACTGCGGTCGCCTCGTCAGCACCGTCGGCTATCAGATTAACAGCAGTGCCCTTAACGATACCGAGTGAGAGAACGCCAAGAAGGCTCTTTGCGTTGACTCTTCTGTCTTCCTTCTCGATCCAAATGCTGCTCTTAAACTCGTTGGCTTTCTGAATAAAGAAAGTTGCGGGTCTGGCATGGAGTCCAACCTGATTGTTAATAACTACTTCTTTTGTTACCATGATCGCCACTCCTCATAATCCTTAAAGATTACCCCCACTTTAGCAAATTATTTAAAAATCGTCAACCGATTTTGTCTATTTCGTAGAATTACACATTATTTTTAAATCTTATCGGCGGCTTTTACTTCAATTCGACTATTGTCACGCCCGTCTCACCCTCGCCATATCGCCCAAGTCTATACGATTTGACGGCTTTATTGCGCTTGAGCATTTGGTGTATCGCTGCACGAAGTGCGCCCGTGCCCTTGCCGTGAATAATGGTCACAGTGCTAAGTTTAGCCATAACTGCGTTGTCTATATACATCTCTGCAGCATTTACGGCCTCTATAGACTCCATGCCGCGCAGGTCTATCTCGGAGCTGACGGTGCTTCGCACAGTGCTGGTCTGTATGTTATAGCTCACTTTTTTCTTCGCCGCCTTGCCATCGACAAGGTAGACCTCGCTCTGCTTTGCTTTGACATTCATGATGCCGGCCTTGAGCTCCAGGCTGCCGTCGGAGTTCACACCCACTACCTCGGCTTTGACTCCCATCGAGATTATCTCCACCGTGTCGCCGACCTTGGCATTGCGGGCAGACTTTTTCTCCTCATGGGGCGGCTCGGGCTTTGATATCTTAAGCTTACCCTCGTGCTCATTGAGCTTGCGGCGAAGCTCGCTGCGAGCCTCGTTCACGCGCTGTGCCTCCTCCTGCTCGTTTGCGTGGCGGCGCATTTCGTCAAGCTCGGCAAAGGTCGCCTCAGCAGTACGGCGGGCATCCTCTATGATGCGCTCGGCCTCCCTGCGTGACTTTTCGTCGGCCTTCTCGAGCCTTACGGCGAGTTCTGCACGCAAAAATGCCGCTTTCTTCGCGTTTTCCTCGGCCTCTTTGAGCTTCTTTGTCGCCTCCGCCCTGTCTCGTTCAAGCAGAAGTCTTGTTTGCTCAAGCTTTTCAATTGTCGCCTCAAAGTCTGCATTCTGAACGCCGACACGGCGCTTGGCATCCTCGATGATGGCATCGTCAAGCCCCAGTCTGCGGGATATCGCAAACGCGTTCGACTTGCCGGGGATCCCGACGAGAAGCCTGTAGGTCGGGCGCAGCGTCTCGACATCAAACTCGCACGATGCATTTTGGATGCCGCTTTCGCTGGTGGCATATACCTTGAGTTCGGCATAGTGAGTCGTGGCAGCGATGGTAGCACCACGCTGTCTTGCGTTTTCGATGACGGCGATAGCCAGCGCCGCGCCCTCGGTGGGGTCTGTTCCTGCACCGAGCTCATCGAAAAGCAGCAGCGAGCTTTCGCCGCACTCAGCTAATATATGCACTATGTTGGTCATATGTGCCGAGAAGGTCGAGAGATTTTGCTCTATGCTCTGCTCGTCGCCGATATCGGCAAGAATGTGCTTGTACACCGGCACGCCGCTGCCGTCCTCGGCAGGAATGTGCAGGCCACACTGAGCCATTATGTTGAGTAAGCCTATGGTCTTGAGAGTGACGGTCTTGCCGCCGGTGTTAGGTCCTGTGATGACAAGTGTGTCAAAATCCTCGCCCAGCTCCAAGCTTATGGGCACAGCTTTGCCTTTTTGCAGAAGCGGATGGCGTGCGTTTCTGAACACTATGCCCCTTTCCCGAAGCTCCGGCTGCGAACAGTCGAGCTTATACGAAAGTTTGGCCTTTGCAAAGATGAGGTCGAGCTGGATAAGCAGATTATAGTCCGAGGAAATGTCGTTTGCGTGCTCTGCGCACTCGGCGGAGAGCTCGGCCAAAATGCGCTCTATCTCCGTTTTTTCCTTTGCCGCAAGCTCACGAAGTTCGTTATTTGCCTTGACAGCGCCCATTGGCTCGATAAACAACGTTGCACCGGAGGAAGATATATCGTGCACAAGTCCGGGTATCGCACCCTTGTGCTCAGCCTTGACGGGGACGACAAAGCGATCCGAGCGCATGGTGATTATAGGTTCCTGAAGTGCCTTGGCATAGGACGGCGATGAGATGATCTTTTGAAGCGAATCACGCACCCTCGCGCTTGCCGCTCTTATCTTGCGGCGGATATTCGCAAGCTCGGATGATGCGCTGTCGGCTATCTCATCCTCTCCAACGATAGATGAGGTTATCTTCTCCTCAAGAAAGCGATTTGCGTGAAGAGCCGAGAAGAGATAGTCAATCGTCGTTTTGCCGACGGAGTCATCTGCGATGTAGGCTTTAACAAGTCTTGAGCACTGCAATACTCGCGCAATACTCAGAAGCTCAAGCGTGTTGAGGCTGCCGCCAAGGTCGGCTCGTGACAGTGACGCTCTCACATCCTTTACGCCTGAGAACGAGGGACTTCCCCGCACTACCATCATCGTTTTTGCAGAGCTTGTCTCGTCAAGGCGGCGCTTGACCTCATATTTATCGTCCGATGGCAGAAGCTTAAGCGCAGCCTCCTTTGCCCCATCTGACACGGCCTCGGCTGCCAGCATTTCCAGTACGGTCGGCAGTTCGAGTGTATTAAGTGATTTTTCGTAAAAGTCCATTATTTCACCTGTTTCCAGTAGTTAAGGGCGTTGAATCTTCGTTCGGTTTGGGTCAAAAGATATGTCTCCGCAGCATCGGCTGCCTTTTGGGCGGCGTCCTCGGGTATCGAATACGCCATGAGCTTTTTCGGCTCGGCATAAAGGATATACCGCAGTGCCTTGAGCGAGTCGGGACAGAGGATGACGCTTGCCTCGTGGATGCTTTTGCGGCAGCCACGACAGCAGATGATGCCGTTTTGCGGGCTGAAGCGCGGCTCCTTGGGCTCGGGCTCGCCGCAGACAGCGCAAGCGGAGAGATCCGGCTCATAACCCGCTATGCACATAAGGCGCATTTCAAAGGCCGTTTTTATATGCTGCTGGTCGTATAAGTCGTTTGACAGGGCAAACAGGCAGTTTAATATCAGCTGAAGCATGCCTGGGTCGGGGCTTCCCTCATCGGCAAGCGCTTCGACACATTCGGCAAAGTATGCAGCCAGCGCAAGCGCCGAGATATCGTTTCTTAAGCCCTTGAACTCCTCGATAGTCGAGCCCTCGTTAACCGACCATCTGCCCTTGTTTTCAAACATCGTTAGCTCGGAAAATGCAAAAAGCTGCGTTGCGGCAGCAACCTTGCTGCTTTTGCGCAGTGCACCCCGAGCCTTGACGGTTATCTTGCCCATATCCTCTGTGAGGACGGTCAGGATGCGGTCGGCTTCCTTATATTTCACCTCTCGGAGTATTAGCCCCTTTGTCGTTTTGAACATATGTACCCTGCTCATCCGAGGGGCTTGGGGTCATCCCCCGCCCCATCTTTATTGTTTGATTTTTCCGCCGCTCTATGCATCAGCCAACACAGCGGATCGCCGGTATCGGTAAAGACCTGCCAAAATAAATTATCTGACATAGTGACCACCTCGCTGTCGTTAGTATCTGACAGTAAGGTGAACATATTAGTGGTTATTTATTCCGAGTAGCCGAAGTTGCGAAGCTGCGCCATAGAGTCACGCCAGTTTTCCTTGACCTTGACCCATGTTTGCAGGAAAACCTTTGTGCCCATGAACGCTTCTATATCCGTTCGAGCCATTTCACCGATCTTGCGCAGCATTGCGCCGTTTTTGCCGATTATTATACCCTTATGGCTCGCTTTTTCGCAAAAAATGGTCACATCCATGTCGATTATGCCGTTATCCCGCTCGGAAAACTTTGTGACCTCAATGGCCGTGCCGTGCGGTATCTCCTTATCAAGGCACAAAAGGAGCTTTTCACGCACGAGCTCTGCGCAGATCTGCTTTTCCGGCTGATCGGATATCATGTCGTCGGGGAAAAGCTGCGGGCCCTCGACTGCGTATTTCTCCAGCTGCTCCATGAGCTCGTCCAGCCCCTCGTTATTCTTTGCGGAAATTGGGATGATGGCATCAAAGCTGTGCGCCTGCGAGTACATGGCCATGACCTCAAGAAGCTCTGCCTTCTCGACGGTGTCTATCTTGTTTATAACTAAAACCGCCGGAACATTCGTCTCCTTTAATCGGGAGATGAGCTCTTCCTCCTGACGGCCGATATTGGCGATAGGCTCGACAAGCAGCATGACGGCATCGACATCGGCAACCGACTCTTTAACGACATTTACCATGTAGTCGCCGAGGCGGGTTCTGGGCTTGTGGAAGCCCGGGGTGTCCATGAGCACGAACTGCGTATTGCCGCGGGTCACAACGGCGCTTATGCGGTTGCGGGTGGTCTGGGGCTTATTTGAAACTATGGCTATCTTCTCGCCGACAAGAGCGTTTGTGAGCGTCGATTTGCCGACATTGGGTCTGCCGCATATGGTTATCATCGCTGATTTGGTTATCATTTGTCATCCTCCATGATTTGCTTTTCTCTTTTGCGCATCTGGGCCTTCATTTCGCCCTCATCAACATGGTCGTAGCCGAGCAGGTGTAACACCGAGTGCACCGTTAGATAGCACACCTCACGCTCAAAGCCGTGGCCGAGCTCCTCTCCCTGTGCGGCGCAGCGCTCGAGCGATATCATCATGTCGCCGAGCATGACAGCACCTGTCTCGGGGTCTTTTTCGCATATAGTCTCATCAAAATGCCCTGCCTTGAGCTCGTTTAGCGGAAACGACAGCACATCGGTCGGCCTGTCCACACCGCGAAACTCACGGTTAACAGCGTGGATGCCCTCGTCATCGGTCAGCATGACGCTAATGATACACGGTATGTCTATGCCCTCGGCAGCAAGTGCTTTGTTAATTGATTTTTTTATAAGCCCCGCTGCATTTGCGTGGCCAAGGCCGGTTTTTTCACGGCTTATATATATCTCATGTCCCATTTACGGTCTTTTTCTCCTATACGCTCCCGCAGGCTTTTTCTCGGCCTCGGGGGGATTTTTCTTATCGTACACCTCGTATGCCTCGATTATCTTCTGAACGAGCTGGTGACGGACAACGTCCGCGCCGGTGAGCTTGCATATTGAGATATCGTCAATGCCCTCAAGCACCTTCATTGCGACCTTGAGGCCGCTTACCTTGTCGTCGGGCAGGTCTATCTGCGTGATGTCGCCGGTTATGACCACCTTTGAGCCAAAGCCTATACGGGTCAGGAACATTTTCATCTGCTCTCTTGAGGTGTTCTGCGCCTCGTCGAGGATGATAAAGCTGTCGTCGAGCGTGCGTCCGCGCATGTATGCAAGCGGTGCGACCTCGATGTTGCCGCGCTCAAGATACTTCTGATATGTGTCCGCACCGAGCATATCGAACAGCGCATCGTAAAGCGGCCTGAGGTACGGGTCCACCTTACTTTGCAGGTCACCGGGCAGGAAACCCAAGCGCTCGCCGGCCTCTACGGCGGGACGAGTCAGGATAATTCTGTTCACCTGCTCTGCTCTGAAGGCAGCGACCGCCGCCGCAACGGCGAGGTAGGTCTTGCCCGTACCGGCAGGGCCGATACCGAGGGTAATTGTGTTATTTGCAATTGCATCGCAATAGGTCTTCTGACCCAGGGTCTTTGCCTTTACAGGCTTTCCCTTTGCGGTTATGCACACGACATCGCTTGCAAGCTCGTCTATCTTCGACTCCTTGCCCTCGGAAACGAGCTTTAGGATATACCGCACATTCTGAGCGTCTATGCTCTCACCGCGCATGGCAAGCGTCAAAAGTCCGTTTATCGCCTTTTCGGCGAGCATGACGCTCTCGGCCTCGCCGCAGATGTGTATCTTGTTATCGCGGTCGATGACCTTGACCTCAAGCTCGTTTTCAATGATCCTAAGGTTCTGATCAAATGAGCCGAACACGCTTATGACATGCTCCATTCTTTCAACTTCTATCGTTCTTTCGATCATATTCTACTCCTATATTCTCAATGCACTCCGCCCTGAGCGTGACGGTGAGAAGTTCATCGCTTTTCGATACGCTGAAGCTCGTTTGGCTGACGCTGCCGTCGCCGATGCGGCACTTTAGCTCTGTCAAAAGATTTTGCTTTAGCCGCTCAATGGCCGCGTTTTCGTCTATTCTCTGCTTTTGGAGCGTAAACTCGGTGCTCTCCTGCTTTATTATTCCCACAGGCAGCGTAAAAGCTCCGCTTAATGCCGCGTACCTTAATTTATTTATTTTAGCACAGCTTAAGCTGTTATTTCTACTGTCAGTCGTAAATTTTATAAGATTTTTGCCAAATACAAGAGATAAACTTGTTCTGGTGTGCCTTTTTTCGGTTTTTGCGGACTCATACAGCGGCGTTTGGGCGTTTATCTCGTACCATGTGCGTGCCTGCACGCTGCCCATTGCGTGTACCTGTCGGTCATCGGCAGTTTCGCTGTCGACTGTGCCGGATATGAGCGTATCGCCCTTCGAAACAGTATCACCGACTTGAACCAGCGCTTTGCCCTCCAGGGCAGAGAGCTTTGTTACATAGCCGGACTTTGCGGCTTTGACATCTACATATTCGGCTTCGTTTACTATATCGGGCTTTTCAATACGCTCGTGGATGACTATCTCGGCACATGAGTTGTGAACATTCACGCTCAGCCACGCAATATCCGGCAGCTTC
This sequence comes from Bacillota bacterium, assembly GCA_022784505.1. Taxonomy (GTDB): domain Bacteria; phylum Bacillota; class Clostridia; order Oscillospirales; family Oscillospiraceae; genus F23-B02. The sequence goes on along the minus strand of JALFUQ010000077.1, from coordinate 8,680 downwards.
ATGAGCATGTCGCTGCGAACCTCGTCCGACGAGAGTGCAGGCCAAAATGTGCCGTTTTTCACTCCACATTCGGACAGCGCCCGCAGGATAACGCCGTCGCTTACCGTGTCGTTGCCGGTTATATCAATGCGCCAGACAAATAGCGAGGACAGAGCAAGGAGCATGGTGCAAACCCCGACACCGATACACAGTGCAAGCCGCCTTTTCATTGAAGCGGTTATGTTTTTGCCGCCCCTTCCGGCAATGAGCCGCAGTTCAACGCCGTTTTTGCCGTTTTGCGACTGCAAAAGCGGGTAATCAGCCGCGTGTACCGTTATCTGCACGGCATACTCCGCTTTCGGGCTTGTATCCCAAAACTCAACGCCGTTTTCGGCGCAGAAGTTCAATATCCGCTCGGGCTCAGCTCCCGATATTTCAAGTCTCACCGTTCCGCGGGCAAGATTATATAGTTTTTCCATCCGACACCTACTCAAACTCGATAGAAAGTATTCTTCCCGTTATAAGCATATCCTGCTTATCCATTGCGCCGAGGCTGATGTCATCGCCGCGTATGACGGCTTTCATGCCGCCGCAGTCAACGGCAATGACCGTGTCCTCGTATGTGATTATACCACAGTGGTTTTCAATGAGCACCCTGCGTCTGCCGTTCACGGTAAGCTTCACCGTTCCCGCAAGAGCGTCCGACGGAAGCTCCAATCTGTCTGCCAAAAGCTCCGCCTTATCCTTTAAACCGCCCATGGATGCACCACCTCCCGCTGTATAAATCTATGTACTGCCTCATAGCTTAATACATGGACAAGGAGTTGAAGGCTGTGAAAAAAATTGTATCCGTCACCAGTGCGCTGATGCTTTTTGCGGCGCTTATCACATTTCCCGACACGGTGACCGCTTCGACGGAGCAGGGGCTTAAAATGTGCGCAGGTCTTATCATTCCCTCGTTGTTCCCGTTTTTCGTGGCGACAAAGCTCATAAGCGAGCTGGGACTCGCACAGTGGTTAGGCTGCGCGTTTACGCCATTGAGCCGCAGGCTTTTTAATGTCTCAGGCAGCGGCGGCACGGCGTTTATCATCGGCATTACGGCAGGATATCCCATGGGTGCAGCGTATATTGCGTCACTTCGAAAAAATGGCGAAATTTCAAAAAACGAGGCCGAGAGACTGCTTATATTCTGTAATAACTCCGGCCCTTCGTTTATCATCGGTGCAGCGGGCGTAGGGGTGTTTGGATCATCTATAACAGGCTTATTCCTGTACGCTGTACATATTCTTGCAGCCGTCTTGGGCGGAATAATATTAGCGCCGAACAGCGCCAAAAGATCCGCCGAGCCACAAGCGGTACGCAGCTCAGTGGGGTTCGTGGCAGCGTTCACAAATGCCGTTAAGGCTTCCGTCAGCGCATGCTTGTCTATCTGCGGCTTCATCGTGGCGTTCTCGGTTTTGACCGGAATACTCGAAAAACTCGGCGCTTTTGCGGCGGCAGCAAAGCTGCTGTCCTCGGTGTTCGGCATGCAACTTCTGTGGAGCAATGCGCTATTTTGCGGGATATTTGAGCTTGGAAACGGTATTGGGGCGATGAACGGTCTGAGCGCAAGCCCCGTTAACCTCGCTCTTGCAGCCTTTATCCTCGGCTGGGGCGGCGTTTCCGTGCATTTTCAGACGCTTTCCGTCCTAGGCGGCACTGATATAAAAACCGCCCGATATATCATCGGACGGTTTGTCATTGCTCTTATGGGCAGCGCAATTGCACTGCTGGGAGCGGCTGTTTTGTTTTAAAAAATGAGTATGCCGACAACGGCGGAGGCGACGATGAATATAATCGGGTGCAGGTTTTTGGTGGGTTTGAACCAACGGGTCAGCACCAATAGCACCGCAGCTAAAATTATTGCTTTGATGTTGAAAACATCCAGCAAATTGCCGCTTTGCTTATAAAGGTCGACATTCAAAAGTGCGATCTGGATAACGAGCACGCCCGCCGCGGCGATCAGGCCGGTGGATGCAGGGCGCAGACCGTAGAACGCAGCTTCAACATACTTGTTCTTTCTAAATCGGTCGAGCACTGCGACGATGAGCAGGACAATTATGATGCCCGGGGTGATAACACCGAGGGTCGCAGCGATAGAGCCCGGTATGCCCGCCGTCACATAGCCGGTGTAGGTCGCCATGTTGATGCCGATCGGGCCCGGCGTGGACTCGGACACAGCGAGCATGTCGGCGATCATATCGTAGGTAAACCAGCCGGTTCTGTCGGACATATCGTACAAAAACGGCAGTGTTGCCATGCCGCCGCCGACGGAGAACATGCCGATCTTGAAAAACTCCCACCAAAGGCGAAGAATGATCATTTACTCTTCACCCCCAGGCAGCTTATCGCAATGCCGACAACCGCCGACGCAACGACGAACAAGACCGGCGTTATGTCCGTAAACAGCGAGCCGAAGGCGACTAGAATGAAGATGACAAGGCACTTCCAGTCAATGACCGAGCTTTTCCACAGCTTCATAACGGCATTGAATATCAGAACGCAGACGCAGACGCGGATACCGGCAAAGGCGCTTTTAACGACCGGCGCTTCGGCAAAGCCACTCAGTACGGCAGCGATGATCGTGATAATAATAAGTGCCGGACAAACCGTGCCAAGGGCGGCGGCGATGCCGCCGAGCGTTCCCCTGCGTTTTTGGCCTATAAATATCATGGTATTTACCATGATGATGCCGGGCAGGCACTGGCCGATGGCATAATAGTCCAGAACCTCTTCCTCGGTGACCCATTTGCGGGTCTCGACGACCTCTCGCTGGAGTATCGGCAGCATGGCATAGCCGCCGCCGAATGTCATGAGGCCAACCTTAAACGACGCTGTGAAAATGTCAAGCAGCTCTTTCATCTTCTCAGGGTTTCGGCATATTCAACATATTTGGCAACTTTTTCGTCACATTCTGCTCTGTTTTCGCCCTTTGCAAGGATATAGACCTTGACTTTGGGCTCTGTGCCGGAGGGACGGACGATAAACGCAGTCTCGTCGGCAAGCTCGAAATAGAGAACATTCGAGCCCTTGATATCCGTCTGACCCATCACGCCGAGCTTCGGCACGATGAGATCGCCGGTCGAATAGTCACGGATGCAGAAGACCTCGGTGCCGGAGATGAACTTCGGCGGGTCATTGCGCAGGTCTGCCATTAGGTTTTTCATCTTCTCGATACCGTCAAGGCCGGGCATGACAAGGTTGAGCGTGCGCTCCTCGTAGTAGCCGTACTTTTCGTACAGGCTCTCCATGGCCTGCTTGAGGTTCATGCCCTTGGCGAGATAATACGCCGCCATCTCGGCGACCATCATCGATGCGGTAACCGCATCCTTATCACGGACATAGTCGCCCATCATGTAGCCGTAGCTTTCCTCATAGGCGAAAATGTACTTATAAGTGCCAGCCTTTTCCCACTCGGCAACACGCTCGGCCATGAACTTGAAGCCGGTGAAGGTGTCCTCAAAGTGAACGCCGTTGGTCTCAGCGACGACCTTTGCCATTTCGGTTGTGACGATGCTCTTGACAGCGCCGGCGTTTTCGGGCAGAGTGCCGGCTTCACGGCGGGCGTTGATGACATAGTCAAGCAGCAGAACACCGAGCTGATTGCCGGTGATGGAGGTGTAGCCATCGCCATCGCGAACCATGACACCGATACGGTCGGAGTCGGGGTCAGTGCCGATTATAAGGTCGCTTCCGACCTTCTTTGCCAGTGCAACGGCGAGATAGAAGCCCTCGGGATTCTCGGGGTTGGGGCTTGCGACCGTGGGGAAGTTGCCGTCGAGCACCATCTGCTCGGGCACAGGGTAAAGCCGGGTCACGCCAAGGCGCTTTAAGGCTTCGGGAACGAGCTTGTAGCCAGCTCCGTGGAACGGAGTGTAGACGATCTTCAGCTTATCGGAAACGCTTGTGACGACCTCTTTGTTGATAGCCTGTCCCAAGACACAGGCGAGGTATGCCTCGTCAGTCTCGGCACCGATCATCTCGATCCTGCCGTCGGCAACAGCCTCGTCAAAGTCGCAGGTGACGAAGTCACGGAAAATGTCTATCTTATTCATCTGCTCGGCTATGGCTGCGGCGTGCTGCGGCGGAAGCTGCGCACCGTCAGACCAATAGACCTTGTAGCCGTTATACTCCTTGGGATTGTGGCTTGCGGTGATATTAAGTCCGGCGGTGGTGCCGTAATGTCGCACGGCAAAGCTCAGCTCCGGCGTGGGGCGCAGAGCGTCAAAAATGCGCACATGGATGCCGTTTGCGGCCATAACGCAAGCTGCTTCATGTGCAAACAGCTCGCTGTTATTGCGGCAGTCAAAGCAGATGGCGATGCCCTTACGCATGGCCTCCTCACCCTCGGCCTTAATGACATTTGCAAATGCCTGTGTTGCGTGGCGGATGACGTGGACATTCATCTGGTGAAGGCCGAGCTTCATGGTGCCTCTTAATCCGGCAGTGCCGAACTCAAGCGGAGCAAAAAAGCGGCTTTCGATCTCTTTTTCATCATCTGCGATGGATTTGAGCTCCTCCCACTCCTTCTGACTGAGATTGGGACTGTCGAGCCAAAGCTCGTATTCTTCCTTATAGTTCCTCATATTCTGCGCTCCCTTCGGTTAAATTGACAGCGTCTTCATACATAGTTTTGGGCACATATATATCAACACCCTGACCGCTCATTCCGATTATGAGTCTGCCGAAATCGCCGTCTGCCGGGTATTGTCTTACACAGGGGATATCGTAGGCGTTAAGGAGATTGACTATCATCTCGTCACGCATATCAAAGCTCATGCAGTGGGTGAGAAAAACGGGCTCTATAAGCTCGCCGTTTTCGTCCTTCGGCCAGGTCTCGAGGAGCTTACCGGTTATTCTCCTGCCCCATTCAAGCTTCATACCATCTTCCATATGATAACCTCATTTTATTATTTATGATAACGGGAACCTTCGATAATTTTGAAGCTCCGGTATATCTGCTCTGTAAGCATGACCCTTGCCAAATGGTGCGGGAAGGTCATCGCGCTCATGCCGAGGCGCATATCGGCTCGCTTTTTTACGCTTTCAGCCATGCCGAACGAGCCGCCGATTATAAAGCATATCTTCCCTCTGCCGGAAAGGGCAAGGGAATTTATCTTTTGCGCAAGCTCTTCGCTTTTAAGCTGCTTTGCGCCGACGCACATGGCAATGACATATGCATCCTTGGGAATCGCCTTTTCGATACCGGCGCTTTCACGCACGAGCGCATTTTCTATCTCTTTATCCGAGGGTTTGTCGCCGAGCTTTACTTCATTCAGCTCAACACACTCAAACTTGCAGTAGGCGGACAGTCTGCGTGCATACTCATCAAAGGCATCGATATAAAACCTTTCGCGCAGTCTGCCGACGCATATGAGCTTTATATTGAGCATTGTACGCTATCCCCCACGCTTACCGCAAGCATTTTATCCATCGGTGCAACATGAAGCTCGACATTTTCGCCCGTTAAACCGGCGTTCACGGTGTCGAACGCCAGCTGCGGTGTGTTATTTTCACGACTAAGATGCCCCACTATTATATCCCATGCGCCGGATTTTGCAAGATGTAAGGCAAGTTTTGCGCAATCTTCATTGGATAAATGTCCGTTTTCGGACAAAATGCGGCGTTTCAGAAAGTAGGGATACGGGCCGCTGAGCAGCATTTCAAGATCATGGTTAGCCTCGATGAGCGCCAGACGCGCGCCCTCGATCCCGCAGACGAGCTCATCGGTTATGCTGCCGGTGTCAGTCGCAAAGGCGGCCACCGAGCTTCCCTCAAAGCGGTAGCCGACGCTGAATTTCGAGTCGTGCGGCGTACGAAATGCCTTGACCTCAATGCCGCCGAGGCCGAAAGCTTCATTTACTGGTATGGCGATGAGCCTGCTTTTAAGCTCCGGCTTCATTGCGGCGAGCACCTCGCAGAGTTCTCGGGGAGCGTATACACTTATATTATAGTGCTTTAAAATCATTGAAAGCCCCGATATGTGATCGGAGTGCTCATGTGTAATGAGCACTCCGCATAAATCCTGCGGCGAAAGTCCAAGCTCTTTTAGGGCAGAAACAGTTCTGCGCATGGATATCCCCGCATCTATAAGTATATTCGCTTCGCCGTCGGATATAAGGCCGCAGTTACCTGTCGAGCCGCTGGCAAAAGTTACTATACGCATATTTTAACCTATTGCAATTACCTTTTCATGGATTTCGGGTTCATCGGGAAAATCAACGATGGAGATGTCTGCACCCAAGGCGCGGAGCTTACCAACAAAGTTTTCGTATCCTCTCTCGATAAAGTGTATATCTTCTATCTCGGTAGTGCCGCTTGCACACAGACCTGCAATGACCATTGCCGCACCGGCTCTGAGGTCGCAGGCCATGACGGGGGCTCCCGTAAGCTTTGCGCCGCCTTCAAAAATGGCGATCCTGCCGTCAACCTGAATGTCGGCGCCCATCTTGCGAAGCTCATTGACATATTTAAAGCGGTTATCATAGATGCCCTCTGTGATGACCGAGGTGCCGTTTGCCATGGACAAAAGCGCGCCCATCTGCGGCTGCATGTCGGTCGGGAAGCCGGGATAAGGCAGGGTCTTGACATTTGCCTTGCGCAGATTTCCGTTACCCTTGACAAGGACGGAATCTTCGTACTCAAGAACGATCGTGCCCGTCTCACGCAGCTTGGCTGAAATGCAGTCAAGGTGCTTGGGAATGACGTCCTTAACGAGCACTTCGCCTCCGGTGGCCGCTGCGGCAACCATATAGGTGCCCGCCTCGATCTGGTCGGGAATGATAGAGTAGCTGCCGCCGTGGAGCTTGTCAACACCGTTGACCTTGATAGTATCGGTGCCTGCACCTCTTACATCTGCTCCCATGGAGTTGAGGAAGTTTGCAAGGTCGACGATATGCGGCTCGCGGGCTGCATTTTCTATGATAGTCCTGCCGGACGCAAGAGTTGCGGCAAGAATTATATTCATCGTTGCACCAACGGAGACCTTATCAAGGTAGATCTTTGCGCCGTGCAGTCTGCCGTCGGGGGCCTCGGCGTAAACAAAGCCGTTTTTGACCTCGATATCAGCACCGAGTGCATTCATGCCCTTAATATGCTGGTCAATCGGACGAACGCCGAAGTTGCAGCCGCCGGGCATGGTGGTCTTTGCGCTGCCGAAACGGCTGAGCATTGCGCCGATGAGATAATACGACGCACGGATCTTACGCATAAGGTCAAAGGGTGCATCGGAGAATTTTACATTACGACTGTCGATTTCTATAGTGGACCCGTTGATGAGTCTGACCTCCGCACCGAGATGAGTGAGGATAGTCAGCAGCATATCCGTATCGCTAATCTGCGGCATATTCTCAATGCGGCAGACACCGTCGACCATTAGTGCGGCGGGGATTATCGCTACCGCTGCATTTTTTGCTCCGCTTATTTCAACTTCACCTTGAAGGGGCTTTCCGCCCTTAATTACATACTTTTCCATTTAGTACACCTTTCGTGTGATGCGCCCATTTGCATCGGCTTAGTATTATAGCATAGGGTATCGATGATGGCAATTAGTAATTGTAAACAAATCGTAACTATTTTTCTCTTCAAGAATACGCTTAGTCTTGAGCACGGCAATTATTGTCTTGCCGTCGTCTATCTCACCGGACATGACCATGTCGACAAGCTCGTCGATATGATGCTTCTCAACACTAAGAAACTCGCCCTCGTCAGGATGGCTGGCGCCGGCGTGAAGTCCCTGCGCAAGATAGATATGCAAAACCTCGGTGGAAAAGCCCGGAGAAGTACAGCTCGGTCCGAGATAAGTAAGCTCATCTGCCGAAAAGCCCGTCTCCTCGGACAGCTCTCTTATCGCGCACTCGCGGTGATTCTCCCCCTTTTCGAGTTTGCCAGCAGGCGCTTCGAGCATCAGCTTGCCGATAGGATAGCGATACTGGCGCACGCAGTAGCAAAAGCCGTCGTCATCAACGGGAAGTATCGTAACTCCGCCGGGATGCTCAACGACCTCTCGCTTAACGACACTTCCGTCGCACAGCTCGGCGTGATCGAGCGTAACATTTACGATAACGCCGCAATATTTGAGCTCACTATCTATTTTCTTCTCAGACAAGTCCATAATACCCTCGGAAAAAAATAATTATCACTTTACATAACGCGTACTTAGTATAGCATCATTGTTTCAGCTTTACCATAATTTTTGTATGGAAATGTGAAATTTTTTTGGCTAAAATCAAATTTGTAAACGAATTTTTTCAAGGTGTTATATGCTTTGTTTTTAATTCGTTTCTATTATGTAATTTATTAAAAATACGGAGATTGATATTATGTTATCCGAAACTGCTGCCGAAGAAGCTCTCGCACTGATACTCGATGGCGAGAGCTTCACAAATGACGAGCTATACGCAAGGATAAGGTCGGCCTTTCCGGCGGACGACCGCAGCCTTGACGCAGACGTTTATACATACGCAGGCAAGACCCTGATCCTTGCCTACCCCGCTCCCCCGCTCAGAGAGCGCGTGGGTGAGCATGCGCTGAGACTTAATCGAAGATAAAAGCTCACCGCCTGCGTTTTGAAGTGAACCCCAAAAGTTAGACAAAATATTTATTAAGCGACCTGAAGGGTCTGGTATCTGTGTTGAGCAGGTGTCAGGCCCTTTAGCTTTAG
>JALFUQ010000075.1 GCA_022784505.1 Bacillota bacterium | reverse complement strand
CCGGATTTTTAGGTGCCGGCAAGACCACGCTCATCCGCAAGCTCATTGCAGAGGGCTACAAAAACGAAAAGCTCGTCCTCATCGAGAACGAATTCGGCGAGATCGCCGTTGACGGCGGCTTCCTCAAGGACGCAGGCGTTGAGATAACCGAGATGAACTCCGGCTGCATCTGCTGCACCCTCGTCGGCGACTTCACGAAGGCGCTTAAAAAGGTCATTGAGGAGTATCACCCCGACCGCATCCTCATCGAGCCGTCGGGTGTCGGCAAGCTCAGCGATGTCGCAAAGGCAGTCGCAGGCGTCGAGGGCGCCGAGATAGGCGCAAAGGTCACCGTTGTCGATGCCGGCAAGTGCCGCATGTATATCCGCAACTTCGGCGAATTTTTCAACGACCAGGTGCAGCACGCCGATGTCATCGTCCTCAGCCGCACGGATTCCGCCTCCGACGGCAAGGTCGTCACCGCAAGCGCCATGCTCTCGCAGTTAAACCCCAATGCCACCGTCATCACCACCCCGTGGTCGGAATTAAGCGGCGAGCAGATAGTGCAGGTCATGGAGCGCATCGACTCCCTGTCGAGCACCATGCAGGAGATGACGCATTTCCACGAGCATGACCATGAGCACGAGCATGAGCACGACCACGAGCATGAGCATGAGCATGAGCATGAGCATGAGCATCACCATGAGCATGAGCATGACCATGACCACGACCACGAGCATGAGCATCACCATGACCACGACCACGGCGACCACTGCTCCTGCGGCTGCGGTCACGACCACGACCATGACCACGCAGGTCACCACCATGCCGACGAGGTGTTCACCTCCTGGGGCGTTGAGACGCCGAAGAAGTTCAGTGAAGAGGAAATTCGTGAAAAGCTCAGCGAGCTTGACGATTGCAGGCACTACGGCACCATCCTTCGTGCCAAGGGCTTTGTCGATTCCCCCGACGGCGAGTGGGTGTACTTTGACTATGTTCCGGGCGAGGTCGACATTCGCCGCGGCGGCGCTGCCGTCACCGGCAGGATCTGCGTCATCGGTTCAAAGATAAACGAGCAGGCTATCAAGGAGCTGTTTAACATTGAGTGAAATAAAAGACGTACCCGTATTCCTGTTTACGGGCTTTCTGGAAAGCGGCAAGACGAAGTTTATTCAGGAGACGCTGGAGGACAAGCGCTTTAACTCCGGCGAGCGCACACTGCTCATTGTCTGCGAGGAGGGCGAGGAGGAGTATGCTCCCGACCAGTTTGCCGGCAAAAATGTGTTCATAAAGGTCGTCGAGGAGCCCGAGGAGCTTACACGCCCGAACCTGCGCAAGTGGCTTGAGGAGACAAACAGCGAGCGTGTCGTGATCGAGTATAACGGCATGTGGATGCTCGATGATCTGTATCAGGCGCTGCCGGAAATGTGGATGGTGTATCAGGAGTTTCTGTTCGCCGACGCGCGCACCTTTGAAAGCTACAACGCCAATATGCGCAACCTCGTGTACGATAAATTAAAAAGCGCCGAGCTCGTGGTGTTCAACCGCTACGATGACTCGATAGACCGCATGACCCTGCACAAGATAGTCCGCGGCGCATCGCGCAGAAGCGACATCGCCTACGAGTACGCCGACGGCAATGTGCAGTATGACGATATCGAGGATCCCCTGCCGTTTGACGTAAACGCGCCCATCATCGAGATAGGCGACGACGACTACGCCATCTGGTACCGCGATCTTTCCGAGGAGCCGCAGAAGTACGAGAACAAGACCGTGCGCTTCAAGTGCCGCTACCTCAAGCGCAAGAAGGTGCCCGCAGGCAGCTTCATCGTAGGCCGCCATGTCATGACCTGCTGCGCCGAGGATATCCAGTTTGCCGGTCTCATCTGCAAGTGGGACGGCTGGGAGAGCATCACCGGCGACTCGTGGCATATCCTCACGGCGAAGATAAACCACAAGTTCAGCCCCGCCTACGGCAAAAAAGGCCCCGTGCTGACATTTATCTCCGACGAGCCCTGCGAAGTGCCGGAGAATCCCGTGGCAAGCTTCTGAACGCCGAAAACGGCGAAAAATCGACCGAAAACGACAAAAACACGCAGACATTTTTCCTGTCTGCGTGTTTTTTCTATTCCTTCGCAGTCTCGCTTATTATCGCAGAGCCGATGATGAGGACGGCGCCGACTATGCCGAGCGGGGTGAGGCTCTCGTGCAGGACAGCCGCCGACAAAAGCAGCGCAAACACGGGATCTATATAGCTCAAGACCGCAACGGTCTGCGCCCTGAGCCGCTGCATACTGCCGAAATACAGCGCGTAGGTAACGCCCGTGTGAACAACACCGACAAGCAGAACAAGGCCGATATCCGCAGGCGTGAGCGCAAGCTCGGGCACGCCCTCGGTGATGAGGACATACGGTATCATAACGAGCGCCGCGCCCGCAAGCTGGATGATGGTCTTTGCGTAAACGTCCTCGACCACGACCTTTTTGTTCAGGATAATGACCGTTGCGTAAAATACCGCCGCGCCGAGGCCGAAGATTATCCCCCGAATGTCCTGCATTTGTCCCGCGCCGCCGCTTAAAACGCCCGAAACAAACAGCATGCCGACAATGGCGGCTCCGGCACAGGCAAGGCGCTTTGCGCCGAGCCTTTCGCGGAACACCAGCGGCGAGAGCAGTATGACGATGGTCGGCTGCATGTAGTAGCACATGGTCGCCGCCGCAACGGTGGTGTAATTATACGCCTCAAAAAGCAGCATCCAGTTAAGTCCCATAATAGCGCCCGTTAATACGAGCCGGAGCGCGGTCCTGCACTCGGGCAGCTTTAGTTTCCCACCTCGCACGAGCACGAAAAAGATCAAAAACACGCTGCCGAGCACCCCGCGGCACATGGCGAGCATCGCCGACGACAGCGGAATATATCTGCGCACTATTCCGAGCGTGCCGAACATCAGCATCGAGGCAACGAGCGCAATATATGACTTGAAATAATCCTTGTTCATCTTTTTTTCTCCGATCAATATGGAGCTAATTCTACCGCTGGTGCATTAATGTGTCAAGAAGCGATATTTTTCGACAAAAGCTTTCAGTTTTTGGTGTATATACACCTTTTTCGATTAAAAAAATTTGAAAAATTAAAAATAATTCTGCAATATCCGTGCACTTCCTCCGTCATTATGGATGAGCCGGCTTCGGCAAGCAATTACCAATCACAATTGAACGGAGACTTCATATGACTTCTTCCCACACTACCCGCGTGCTTCGGGCGCTGAGCATATTGCTCGCAGTCGTCATTCTTTTTTGCGCGGTGCTCTCCCCGCAGGCAAATGCGGCCTCAAGCGCAAGCTATTACGAAAACGCCGTCCTTTTCTGGACAAATGTTGAGCGTTCAAGACACGGACTGACGAAATTCAAGACCACCGACGCTCTGTGCAGCGCATCCGACATGCGCGCAAGCGAGCTTTACACTAATTTCAGCCACACCAGACCGAACGGCAAGAAATGGACAAGCGCGCTCAGCTCCAAGGGCGTGAGTTACAGCTATGCCGCAGAAAATATAGCCAGGGGCTACAAGTCCCCCTGCGCCGTCGTCAAGGCATGGATGGAATCCGACGGACACAGGGAGAGTATTTTAAACAGCAAATACTCATACCTTGGCGTCGGCTGCTACTCCGGTTCCAACGGCAAATATTATTGGGATCAGCTTTTTACCGGCGGCGTTAGCTACTCCGGCGCATACAGCACGGTCAATGTCTCTCCCAAGGGGCTGAGTGTCGACAAATCGAGCATCAAGCTTGCAAAGGGCGGCACGACCACCGTCACCGGCACTCCCTCGCCGGTATACGCGACCGCCGTGGTGTCCTGCACGAGCTCGAATTCGAGCGTCGTGAAGGTCGTCGGCACCGAGGTAAACGTCATCACCGTAAAGGGCGTTAAAAACGGTACCGCAAAGCTGACCGTCAAGTGCGGCTCTTATTCAAAAACCATAAGTGTGACCGTCGGATCGGGCTCGTTTGCCTCGGCTCCCACACCCGAGGGCAACTCCGACAACTCCTCCCTTTCCGACTTTTTTGACCGCATCTTCGGCTCTTTAGCCATGTAACGCGGTAATATATTCACTTAGCCTACATATTCCTTTCTCCACCCCCCAACAGTATCCGGTGCCTCCCCCCGAAGCGCCGGATACACTTTTTTTATTTGAGCTGACAAAAGCCGAAAAAGCGCACTGACAGACGATAGGCTTCGGCTTTCGTCAGCTTATCGGCAACGGTTTATTTTTTTATATTTTGATTTTTTGCGGGAATAATCTATAATGACATTCGTAAGGTCGTTAAGAAAATAACTATCTGTCATCAACTACAAGGAGTCTTTATTATGGATCGCAAAATCAGAGTTGTTCAGTACGGTGCAGGCAAAATGAGCCGCTATCTCATGCGCTACGTTATCGAGCACGACGGCGAGCTGGTCGGCGCATTCTGCCGCAACAAAAGCCACATCGGCAAGGATGTGGCCGAGATAATCGGCGACGGCTTCCCCCATGTCGGTGTTGTGGTCGAAAATTCCGCCGATGCCGACAGGCGCATAGCCGAGCTCAGGCCCGACGTGTGCATCATCGCAACGCGCAGCACCGTTGCCGAGCTTGAGGACATCTTCACCATCTGCGCAAAGCACGGCGTGAACGCCATCACCACCTGCGAGGAGGCGCTGTACCCGTGGAACTCCTCCCCCGCACTCACCGCAAAGCTCGACAAGCTCGCAAAAGAGGGCGGCTGCACGCTCACGGGCGTGGGCTACTGCGATCTGTACTGGGGCACAATGGTCACAAATCTCGCGGGCTCATCGCACAAGATCACCAAGATCGAGGGCAGCAGCTGGTACAATGTCGAGGACTACGGCGTGGCGCTGGCAGAGGGTCACGGCGCAGGGCTGTCGATCGACGAGTTTAACAAGACCATCGGCTGCTACAACGACACTCCGTCGGACGAGATGAAGGAGCTTGTCGAATCGGGCAAGTACGTCCCGTCGTATATGTGGAACCAGAACGGCTGGCTTTGCAGCAAAATGGGGCTGCACGTCACCTCGCAGACGCAAAAATGCATCCCCTGCGTCGACAGGGAGGACTTAAAGTCCGAGACGCTGGGCATGGTCGTCAAGGCCGGCGACGCAACGGGCATGCGTGCCATCGTCACGACCGAAACCAAGGAGGGCATCACCCTCGTGACCGAGTGCGTGGGCAAGATATATAATCCCGAGGAGACGGACAAGAACGTGTGGACTCTGCACGGCGAGCCGAACACGACCTGCATCGTCAACGAGCCTGCAACGGTGGAGCTGACGTGCGCAACGCTCGTTAACCGCATCCCGCAGCTTATCGATGCTCCCGCGGGCTACGTCACCACCGACCGGTTCCCCTATAACGAATACATGGTCCACCCGATGAACACCTATGTGAAAACGAAGTAAATCGACATGACAAAAGGACAGCCTCTCGACTGTCCTTTTGTCTGTATTGATTATCCGAGCACAGAGGCAAGGAACATGGTGTTTGCAACGGTCATCATTGTGTAGAGCATGGCGATCGTGAACGATCCTGCGTAGATGCTGCCGGTCTCCTTGTAGAAGCGGCGGGTCACGATGGTGCCGATCGGGATGAGGAAGATCAGCGGGAACAGGTTTACGATACGCATGGAGTTGAAGGTGAACACGCCGCCGGAGATGAGCGTTGCGTACTGGATTATGATAAGTGCCGCAATGCCTGCGATGTTGCTCACGCAGCTCAGAAGCGTCACGAGCCACGAGGGCATACCCTCAACTCGGTTGCCGCCGTTGACGAGCATGGAGTTAACAAGGTAGAAGATCGCAAAGGCGGGGAAGTATGCAAGCGCATATACGACCTTCTGGACATTGAACACGCGCATGTCGATGACCCAGATGCGGTAGTCGACATTGAAGATGAGGTCGGATGCAAACAGTATCACATACGCTGCGGTGACCGTTGCAAGGGCGAGCAGGAAGCTCTTCCATATCACACGCACGCCGCCCTTGAGGCCCCAGCACTCGGGGATGCCCTTTTGGGTCTTGTCCTTCGTCAGCGCCCAGGAGATGAGGAACACCGCAAGAAGCGCAACGGCGACGACGAGCGTCCATGTCGCCAGCTCGTTCGTGTTCGGCTCGCCGAACCACTTGCTGAAGGTGTAGGGCACGGATATCTCCTTGCCGACCCACTTGAACATGACCGGGACGACGAGCAGCGCCGGAATGACGAGGTTTATCGCATAGGTTATCCAATAAGCGGCCTTTCTCTTGCCGGTGTTAAGCGCCGGTGCGGCAGCCGGTTCGGCGTGAGCCAGCTCACCGAAGAAGGTCGTGCCGTGGATGAGCATGGAGGCAAACGGGAACAGGAACAGGAAGATGCCGATAAGACCCACAAGGTTAAACAGCTCCTTGAACTGCCAGATCTGGTCGGCGGAATCTATCTTCTCATAGCCCGAGGGCACGCCGAATGCGGCATAGAAGAAATCGATCTCATTTGCGCAGCTTGCCGTGGAGAAGTGGTTAAGCGGGTGTATCTCGTTGTTCTGATTTATGACGCGGATATACTCCTCGCCGTCAATGGTGCCGGTGTAGAGCTTGTGGTTTTCGACCTTATCTGCGACATCAACGCCGTCGAGCTGATTGACGAAGGTGAGGGCGTTGGTGCTCGTGAGGTAATCGGCGGGATTGCCGGTGTCGCCCTTGAAGAACCACTCATCGTACTTTGCGCAGATAACACCCCAGTCAATGGTAAGATCGACGGGATCTTCGACGCCCTCGACGGTGTACGGCTCAAGCTGCGGGTCGTAGCCGACATCCAGAACGGCCGAGACCTTGTTTTCGCCGAGGCCGAGCGCCTCCTGGGCGAAGTAGTATGCAACGGTTGCGTTGGATATGATGCCGCCCATCGAGTGACCGGCAACACCGATCTTATCGGTGTCGATGAAGGTGTAGGACGCGCATGCATAGTCTATGAGCTGGCGCATGGCCTGCGAGGCAAAGATGCTTGCGTCGGCGACCTCCATGTCCGAAGAGCCGTGGTTATACTCATCCAGCGAGATGACCGCAAAGCCGCGGCGGGACAGCTCTATCATGTTCTGATCCTGATGGTCGAGGTTGTTGTAGCTGCCGTGGGATACCACGATGAGGGGTACCTTGTTTTCGGGAGTTGCATTCTTGGGGATGTAGATCTGTGCATTCACGGACTTGCCCGCAGCGACGACGACATTCATGTCCTTGACCGTCACGGTGTTGAACGACGACTGGAACAAGGAGGCAAATATCGAGCTGACAAGGCAAAGGCACAGCGCGACCGCAAGAAGGACCTTCGTGCACTTTTTCATTGGGGCTTTTCCTTTCTTTTCTCAAAATGCCGTATTGCCGGGGAAGCGGCGCTTGCTCGGCGGTTCGGATAATTCGATGATAGCATATTATTCATAAATGAACAATTATCTTTTTACACGAAGTTTTCAGTCGCCAATTAGTGCTTCTGTACAAAAAAGAGCGCCGACGCGGCTTTTGCCCGCATCGGCGTTGTGCTTTATTTATCCTGATCCATCTTTTCGAGCAGATCCTCGGAAAGTGCGCCCCAGTCTGCGCCAAGGGTGTATATCGCCTTTTCGACGGTCTTTAGCTGCTCGTCCGTGAGGCTGTCGAGCGACTTAAAAAACGGGATGAACAGCTTTTCGATGTCCCTCGCGCAGGTCTCGATATACATCTCCCGTCCGGCCTGTGTCGGCTTGAGGACGATGTTTTTCCTGTTGCCGGCAATGCGGTAGCGCTCAACGAAACCATGGCCGACAAGCACCTTTGTGGACTTGGTCACGATGCTCGGGATGATGCCGAGGTCGTGCGCAATGTCGGCCATTATCTTGTTTTCGTTTTCAAATTCGCACAGATACTCGAGAATTTGATATTCCGGCTTTGAAAGTGCGATGCCGTTTACGGGGTTGAGCGTTTTTTTGAACATGCCTCGGTTGGAGCTGTTTGAATAATAGATCAGCGCTCTTACAAGCTCGCGGTATCTTCCCATCCATTTCAGTTCCAAAGCATTCGTCCCCCGTTTCGACAATTTGACAATTTCTTATACACACAGTTTAACGCTTCGGGGCAAATTCTTCAAGTAAATTTTTTGTATAAGTTGACGATAGCCGTTCGACCGGAATTACTTACCGTTCACGAACGCTACTGCGTCGCGGCCGCTGACGGCGCAGAAGATGCCGTTTTCAACATAGGCGCGCAGGGTCGGGATGAGAGCGCGCAGGTCTGCGGCGGTAGTGTCGAGTATCTCGTGGCGCAGGGTCGCGATATCCTCGTTTGTCGTGCCTTTAAGATAGCGGCGGCAGCTTAATTCGCACTGACCGGCGGGGTCAAGCAGGGGGTCTGTGGTGTTCACCGTGCCGATGATGATATCGTCAAGCGGCATGTCCTCGGAGAGCATCTCACCCAGCACATCGGGGATGGCCGCAAATGCATCGGCGGAGCTCATGAGATTCGGGTCACGGTACGAGTAGCAGAAAATGTCGCCGTTCGAGCGGACACTCATGCCCGTGCCGTAAGCGCCGCCCTGCACACGCACGGCGCCCCACAGGTAGCCGTAGGTCATGAGGGAAGACAAAACCGGCCAAGCGCCGCTGAATTTTCCGCCGAACGCGTTGAGATTGCCGCCCAGGGCGCTGAAGCCGACATCGGCGGGTATCTCGACCGCGCAGTCTGCCTTTGCGCCCTCGGGCACAGCGGCAGCCTCGCCGATTTCGCTTTCCGGCAGAGCCTTTACAAGACTCTCCATCGCCGCAGGCTCGGGCTCGCCGCCGAAACCGACAAACAGTCTGTTTGCGGCAAAGGCGCGTTTTGCAAGCGCGGCAAGCTTCTCGCCGAGCTCATCGGCATGCTCGTCAAAGCTGCCCGCAAGGTCTGCAAACCAGCGGGCAAAGCTCTCGCCCTCAAGCGCTTCGCGCAGCGCAGCCTCGGCCGAGAAGCCCGACAGCGCCTTTGTCATTGCATAGCTGTGGCCGTTTCCGATGAGCGACTGCTTGATGAAATAATCGCTCTGCATGACGATCTCGCCGATCTTGTCCGTCTCGCTCCAGCAGGTGTGCAGCAGAAGCTCGCAAAGAAGCTCCGCGGCCGCCTGAGTGTTCTCGCGCAGGGTGCTTGCCGAAACGAGCAGATACGGCTTGCAGGTACCCAGCTCGCCGTCGCGCGAGATGATATCGACCTTTGCGCCGAGGCCGCCGAGGGTAGCCTTGATCTTATTCTGAAGCTCGAGTGCCGTGAGGTTTTCCGTGCGAAGATCGCCGAGGCAGCTTGTGAGCAGGTTCAAAAGCCGCAGCTCCTCGGCCTCAAAGTCTGACACATCAAAGTACAGGTTAAGATACACGATGCCGTCGGAGTTTACCTCCACGCTCAGCGCCGGTCTGCCTGCGATATCGGCGGGTGCGGCCTTTATCGGCTCGACGTCACGCGGCACATCGCAAAGCTCCAGAACCGGCAGGGTCGAGAGGGCTTCCTCATCGTCCCGGCTCTGCTGCCAAAGCTGCATTTTTTGGGTGGCCTTCATCATTTCCCGACGCTTTTCGTCGTCCCATGCGGCGGCCTCTGCCTCGCACCTTGCCTTTTCACGCTGAGCGTCGTCAAATAGCTTCGTCCTGGACGGCAGGGCGTAGACATAGCACTTATCGTCCGGGTCTGCAAGCATTTCGAGCATGAGCGCTTCAAAATAGCCGGTGTCGAGCTTTTCACGCAGCGCGTCAAACACCTTGGCGTTATCGATGTGCAGCAGCGGGTCGCCGCCGTACAGCCAGCCGTCGAGCGCCTTTATCGCAAGCTCCACGCCATAGGGCTCCGTGACCTCGCGGCAGTTGAAGGCGAAGCGCTCGATGCAGGCGCGAAGTGCGCTGCGGTCAAGGCCGTTTTCGGCGACAGCGCGCACGGTCTCGGGCACGAAGGCGCGAATTTTGTCGAACTTATCGGCGGTGGTGTTTAAAACCACGAGCGCCGCCGACGGCTGATAAATGCCGTCGTTTATCTCAAGGGCGACATCCTGCGCAAGGCCGTTTTCCAAAAACGCGCGCTTGAGCGGCGCTTCGTTCGAGCCCGTGAGGTAGTCTGCAATTATCTTCGATGCATAGAGCTTTTCGATCTCATCAAAGCGGCACAGGAGCTTGCCCATGACCATGTGCGCACGGTCATCCTCGCCCTCGGTGGGCTCGAAATTCACGGTCGCCGTGCCGGTGACGGGCCTTTGCTCGGAAAAATCAAAGTCCGGCTCGCAGTAGTCGTACCGGGAGAGATATTCAGAGTCTATGTACTCCAAAACGCCGTCAACATCCATGTGTCCGTCAAGGAAGAAGCGGGCGTTTGTCGGGTGGTAAAAGCGCTTGTGCGTTGCGATAAACTGCTCGTAGCTCAAATCGGGGATGCTCTCGGGCCTGCCGCCGGAGGCAAAGCCGTAGCAGGTGTCGGGGTACATTAGCCTGTCGCAGGCATCGCCCATGATGCGCTCGACATCGGCGTACGCGCCCTTCATCTCGCTGAACACGACGCCGTTGTAGCTGACACTGCCGTCCTCGCCAAACTCGTAGTGCCAGCCCTCCTGCATGAATATCTCGGGCATGGAGTAGATGCTTGGGCGGAACACTGCGTCAAGATACACGCTCATGAGGTTGAAAAGATCCTGCTCACTGCGGCTTGAGACCGGGAACATGGTCTTGTCGCCGAAGGTGTAGGCGTTCAAAAACGTCTGCAGGGAGCTTTGCAGAAGCGAGACAAACGGCTCCTTGACGGGGAATTTATCCGAGCCGTTTAAAACGCTGTGCTCAAGAATGTGGAAAACGCCGGTGTCGTTTTCGGGAAGGGTCTTGAAGGAGACTGCAAAGGTCTTGTTGAGGTCTGCCCTGTCAAAGTACAGAAGCCGGGCGCCGCACTTTTTGTGCCGCAGGGTGTAGAGCGTGGCCTTTTTCGCCTCGACATACTGCTTTTTTTCAAGCACGAAGCCCGCAGTCTCGCCGCCGGGCTCCAGGTCGCAAAGTCTGGTTTTTTCGGTTATCATATTTTCTCGCCTTTCATAGGGTCTTACTGAAAAGTTTGTAGTATTCGTTTGCACAGCGCAGCGACAGGGCGGCGATCTGGTTCTCGATACGCTCTTTATCGATGTGCACCTCAAGCATTTCGTCGGGTATCCCGATACTGTCAATGTCGCACAGCCTAGTCACATATCATTTTATAACGCAGTCCTTTCCATAATCGTACTGTGCCCTCATTTTATCGTATTGTCAGGCAAAAAACAACAGCATTCGACCTTCGCAATATGAACAAAAATTGCGAAAACCGGCGATATTTCGCACAAATGGGAAACCCCTGCGGTAAAAAGCCGCAGGGGCAGGTGTTCGTTGGAACACTGAACTTGATACAATTTAACCTTATTTCCACTAGGGGGGTTCAAAGGGGGTTCATTTGAACACCCCCTTGAGAAATGGCACTTGCAGGCATAAAAGAAGGCAGGCAGTCTCGTTATAAGACTACCTGCCTGTTGATTATTCTTATTCTGTTTTCTGTATTTCGCCAGTTCGGCAAACTTGAAGTTGTCACATTATTGAAGCTCCATAGGTGTAAATCTTATACCATTTACAACCTGTTCTGTGTTCACGGATTTAAATCCGAATTTGCTATATACAGGAACAGCATACGGAGACGAATTTACAGTCATTTTATCCGTTTGCACCGCTTGGAACAACTGCTTTCCGATACCTTGACGATGGTATTTCCCATCTACAAAAAACAATGCAATATGCTTCCCGCTGTTTCTTGTTGCGATAACACCGACCAATCCCTCGCTTGAAAATGCACCATATAAGGATAACATAGCAAGATAGTTCTCATCATGAATACTCTTGTAGAACTCATTTATGCCTTCTTGTGTATAGTCAGGAGCTTCATATTCCAGAAACACTTTCCAGACAAGATTTAATGCCGTTTCTGTTTCTATTTTATTAAGTCTTTTTATTGATAAATTTAACATTGGAAAATCCTCCACGATATAAACAACGATTTGTTAAACTCAACACACCTATTATACCTTATATCGGCAAAATATCTGTGATGTACGCAACCTCTGCTTCAAGACTCATGTTCGCAACTGCTTTTTTTACATTTTCATACTGTTCATGGCAGGACTTACATCCGGCACCCAGGACCTTAATATGACATCCATTTCCACCACAAGCGCAGCAACCTTCTTCTGCAACATAAATTTTTTCTTCACTAACCGGTCCGTTACATCCACATGCCGGTTCCTCCACAGGGGCTGAACCGCAGACGCATTCATTGACAACCTCTTTAACCGGTGCACCCCCGCAGCAGCATCCTCCCTTTGTTTCTTCTTCCATTCTCTTGCCAAATCCAAATAACCCCATTTTCGTAATCTCCTTTTCTTTTACTGTGATATTTTTATATCCTTAGATAATAAGATACTGTATTGCATTGAAGAAGTATCCTACAACGATAATTCCAACCGTACAGATTGCTATAAATACACCTAACAGTTTTGGTTTAATGGCTTTCTTTAACATAATCATAGAAGGAAGACTTAAGGTTGTAACTGCCATCATGAAAGAAATGACCACTCCAAGCTTTGCTCCCTTTGCAAGCAAAGCTTCCGCAATCGGAATGCATCCAAAGATATCCGCATACATTGGTACACCTGCGATTGTAGCAAGGATAACTCCAAACGGATTTCCATTACCAAGGAATCTTACAATCAAATCCTGCGGAATCCAGTTATGAATAAATGCTCCGACACCAACACCTATCAGGATATATGGAAACACTTTTTTAATTGTCCCAACCACTTGTTCCGCAGAATATTTTAAACGGTCTTTTACTGTAAGTTCTTCCTGTGGCACATCAATCTGTTTGGCATTTCTTATAAATTCTTCCACCTGGTTTTCAAGATGCAGTTTTTCAATTAGTGTTCCACCTGCTACTGCCATCACAAGACCAAGAACAACATATACAATTGCTACTTTAGCACCAAAGATACTCATCAGAAGTACAAGAGATCCCAAATCAACCATTGGTGAAGATATTAAAAAAGAAAAAGTCACTCCAAGTGGAAGTCCGGCACTTGTAAACCCTATAAAGAGTGGGATTGATGAGCAGGAACAGAATGGTGTTACTGTTCCAAGCAATGCTGCTATGATATTTGCGAGGGTTCCATGAAATTTTCCAAGTATCTTCTTTGTTCTTTCCGGCGGAAAAAAACTTTGAATGTAACTTATGATAAATATCAGGGTACAGAGTAAAACTACAATCTTTATCACATCATAGATAAAAAATTGAACGGTTCCACCAATTTTTTCTGTTGTATCCAGCCCTAATGTATTTAACAAGTTCCCTATTAAAACATTAAGCCATTTCATACCAAGTATCTGTTCTTGTATAAATGTCCACATACATATACATCCATCTATATAGACAAATATCTATATATTGATTTCTTTTTTTGCCGGCACAATATGCACCGGCTTTTTTCATGCTTTCTATTCATTCACTTTAAAAATTTTTCAATGTCACTACTCTTAAGTACCTTACCCATTGAGACAATTTTTTCATCTACCATAAGTGCAGGTGTACTCATAATTCCATAACTGCCAATTACATCAAAATCTGTAATATACTCAACCTCTGCTTTTACTCCCGCCTTTTCAATTGCTTCCTTTGCATTTGCCAAAAGGGTCTCACACTTACTGCAGCCGCCACCTAATACCTTTACATTCATCATAACTATCATCCTTTCCTATTTGTTATTGGAACAACAATTGGTTTCACAGCAACCCTCTGATATATCTTCTGTGGTATTACGACAGCAAGTAATCGCTGCTATATAATCCTTGTACTCTTTGAACTTTTCGCAGTTGATAGAATAATGTTGCCACTTGCCATCCTTATAAGAACTTACTAGACCACAATCTCCAAGCACCTTCATATGATGAGACAATGTTGGCTGTGTTACTTGCAATTCTTCCAACAGATTACATCCACACTTTTCTCCCTGCGTAAGCATTTCAATTATTCTGAGTCTGTTTGAGTCTGACATTGCTTTACAGATATTTGCAACTTCTTCTCTTGTCATTCTATCACCTCTTTGTATAGATACTCGTCTATCTGTAAATATTATATTCCACGCATAGACATTCGTCAATATATTTTTCAAAAAATTAGCACACATTCCATTCGGTCTGTGTGCCACCACCCCTTATCGTTTTATACTCGCCGAGCTTCGGCGCAAACCGCCGCAAATTAGAAGAGCACGGCATTTTTAATAAGACGGCAGACTATAACCGCCGCTTGGCCGCGCTGTCGCAAAAGGCTGCCGACGGCAAGGCCTTTGTCGCCGGTGACATTTCTCCGACCGGCCTGTTTCTCTCGCCCTTGGGCGAGGCCTCGTTCGAGGAGCTTGTGGAGCTTGTTCCCGAGTTTCTCAAAGCATGCGTCGCCATCTTCGGCGGCTGCTGCGGCACGACCGCCGAGCACATCGCCGCACTGAGTAATGCGCTTCAAAACGCCGAGACGGCCGCCTCCTGTACGAGGGCTCGCTCCCCGACTCCGTCCTCGCCCCGCTGGTGAGTAAATACGGAGTGATAATCTAAGTCGAAAAACGAAAAAAACTCCGAACCGTATGGTTCGGAGTTTTTATGTTCGTAATTAAAATTACTTGATCTCGACCTTTGCGCCGACAGCCTCGAGCTGAGCCTTGAGAGCCTCTGCGTCTTCCTTGGAGATGCCTTCCTTGATCTTTGCAGGAACTGCCTCGACCATTGCCTTTGCCTCTGCCAGGCCCAGGCCGGTGATGCCGCGGACTTCCTTGATGACCTTGATCTTCTCTGCGCCGAACTCGGTCATGACAACGTCAAACTCGGTCTTCTCTGCTGCTGCCTCTGCTGCGCCTGCTGCGGGGGCGGCTGCTGCTGCTACTGCGGAAACGCCGAAGGTTTCGCAAATACCGTCAACGAGCTCCTTAAGCTCGAGAACGGAGAGAGCCTTGATCTCTTCGATCATAGCGGTAATTTTTTCGCTCATTTTAAATTTCCTCCAATAATAATCAATTGTGTGCAGCGATCATTCTGCTGCTTCTGCGGGTGCGGCTGCGCCGCCGTTTTTCTCGATGACCTCTGCAAGTGCTACTGCAAGGCCGCCCATGATCGCATTCAGGGAGCCTGCCAGCTTGGAGTACAGATCGTTCTTGCTGGTGAGGGTCGAAAGCTCTGCGATTTCCTGCTCATTCAGGACCTTGCCCTCCATGAAGGCTGCCTTGATGTTGAACTTTTCACCAAGCTTCTTGGAGTAATCGCTGATGATGCGGAAGGGAGCGATGGGGTCATTGCTGCTGGTTGCCAGAGAAGTGCTTCCGTTGAGGACATGGTCCAGCTCGTTCATTCCGAGCTTATCGAGAGCAATTCTGGCAAGGGTGTTCTTGACGACGGTGTATTCGACCTCGTCCTTGCGCATCTCGGTACGAAGTGCGGTATCCTCTGCCACGGTAATACCCTGGTAGTCAACGATGATACCTGCGCTTGCATTGCTGATACGCTCGACGAGAGCCTCTACGATCGCCTGCTTTTCGCTGAGAACTTTTGCGTTCGGCATGTGTGTTTTTCACCTCCACACTAATGTTCACGCTCATAAGAAAAACCTCTGCATCCTAAGACGCAGAGGCAGTAAGCAATCAATGATATTGATGCTGTCCTCGGCAGGAATTACACTGAAAGCTACCTGCTGTCTTTGGAGCGCTCGAACAGAATATCAAGTTTTGCCTTGTTTGTCAAGGGTTTTTTGCAAATTTCACCGTCCGAAGGCGATAATTTTGTTATAAAGCGTGTCGGACGAAGCGATGGCAGTCATGACGACGGTCTGCAAGGCCAGCATGATGAGAGTCTCGGCGCTGCGGGTCGCGATGAGCGGAACAAGCTCGGGGCCGAAGACAAAATGTATCATGAGGCTGTTTATAACGAGCGTCACGGCGAGACTGTTTGTCAACGAAGCGAGAAAGCAGCGCTTGAGGTTCGGGCGGGATTTATAAAGGAACAGGCCGTAGATAACGCCCGTCATGGCGGCGGTGGCGGTGAAGCCCGGGAAATACGCCCCCGTGGGGAACAAAAGCGCGCCCACAAGGTCGGCCAGCGCAGCGCACACGCCTGCCCACACCGGCCCGTAGAGCATGGCGCACACGGCGGTGGCGGCAAAGCCGAGCCCGACCTTTGCGATGAGCACATTAAACGCCAGCAGCCTCGAAAAAATGACATCGAACGCAACGAGCATTGCGACTATAACTATCTTCTTTGTGTTTTTTTTCATCCTGTCTCCTAAACAAAAAGTAATTTTTATCAGCTTTTCAATAGCGAACGGAAACCTTATCTATTCGTAATTGCGGCAGCCCGAATTGATAAGTGTGCGCTAAAGTTTAGTCTGTCCGTCAACCTATTGGTGCTCTGCAAACCGCATGCACCGATATGGTCACCGCTGTTACTCAGAATGTCGGCAATTGTTCTGGACCGGGATTCCAAAGGGCGGTTAAGCGCCTTTGGTCGCGTTTCTTTTGTAACTTTTCTTTGGCGAAACAAAGAAAAGTTTATAGCTTGCTTCTCGCTGCTTTCATGGCTCGTCCGCATCACATTGTCACGGCCAGTGCCGTGGTGTATTTCCCAGCGCTCCAACGCAGCATGCGGCGGTCATAACCGCTTAATCACATTGTCACGGCCAGCGCATATGCGTTGAAGCTCATATGGAAGAATATGCTCGTCCAGATGCTGCCGGTTTTTTCGTAGACCCAGCAGAGAGAGAACGCAGCGGGGATGTAGGAAACGGCATAGAGAAGATAGCTCAGATCCTGCGCGGCAAAGGCGTACTGCCAGACGTGATAGACGGAAAACAGCACGATGCTCAGCACATAGGCAAAATAGCGGTTTTTGCGGTAAAAGGCGCAGAAAAAGCCGCCGCGGAAAATGCACTCCTCGACGATGGGCGCAAGTATCACGGTCATGGCGATGATGCTGTTCCTGTCCTGCTTGAGCATATCGTCGATGGCGGCGTCGTTGGGGTTTCCGTCCGATATGCCGAGCCAAGTCACGACGACCCCAACGATCAGCGCCAGCGCAAAATAAATGCCCCAGCCGATGAAGAAGGTGATGATATTTCCCGGCAGTCTGTCGAGCAGCGGGTCAAGCTGCGTGCGCAGGAACTTGCCCAAAAGCAGGAGGGTCAAAACGGCGCTCGTGCAGTAATAGATAAGGTTCAGCTGCGTGTCGGTCAGCAGGTCCGGCCACATGATGACCACCACGCCGATGAGCACGGGGAACAGCACAACATGCAGCGCGAACATGATCATTGTGCTCCAGAACTCGCTCTTTTTCATGTTCATATACCAAGGCAGCGCCATGTCATCCCCTCGCTTTCTGCTGAAGCTCGCTGAGAATGTTCAGCGCCTCGAGCGGCGTGACGGAGTTTATATCAAGTGCGCGCAGGCGCTTTGCGACCTCGTCGCTGCCGACATCGGCAAGGCTTATCTGATCGGTCTCGACCTTTTTCTCGACGGTGAGCTCTGCCTTGCCCGACTCAAGCTCGCTGAGATATGTCTTTGCCTTGGCGATGACGTTATCCGGCACACCGGCAAGCTTTGCGACCTCGATGCCGTAGCTGTCGTCGGCAGAGCCGGGGACGATTTTTCTCAGGAACACGAGCGTGCCGCCCTGCTTTTTGGCGCTGATAGAGTAGTTATGCACGCCCTCTATCGTGCCCTCGAGTGCGCTGAGCTCATGATAATGCGTTGCGAACATCGTCTTTGCGCCGAGCTTGCGCTTATCCGCGCAGTATTCGAGCACGGCTCTTGCTATCGCCATGCCGTCGTAGGTCGAGGTGCCGCGGCCTATCTCGTCCAGAATAAGAAGGCTCGAGCTTGTTGCATAGCGCAGGATGTTTGCGACCTCGCTCATTTCAAGCATGAAGGTCGACTGGCCGGAGGCGAGATCATCGGATGCGCCGATGCGGGTGAACACCCTATCGACAACGCCGATGACGGCGCTTTTTGCCGGAACGAACGAGCCTATCTGCGCCATGAGCACGATAAGCGCCGTCTGCCGCATATAGGTGGATTTACCCGCCATATTGGGACCGGTGACGATGGCGACACGGTTGGTGTCGCAGTTTAAATGCGTGTCGTTGGGAACGAACATTATATCGCTCACCGACTGCTCGACGACGGGGTGTCTGCCCTCGGTGATGATAAGCTCGCCGGAGGCGTCCACCTCGGGCATGCAGTAATCATTTCGCACGGCGACCTCGGCAAACGAGCACAGCACATCAAGCTGCGCCACGGCGTCGGCACTGTCCTGCACCTCGCCGACAAAGGCCGCTATCTTGCCGCAGACCTCCATGAAGATCTCATACTCGAGCTGCTTTATGCGGTCGGTCGCGTTGAGCAGGGTATTCTCCAGCTCCTTGAGCTCCTGCGTGAAGTAGCGCTCGTTGGAGACGAGGGTCTGCTTTCTTATATAATCCTCGGGCAGGCTCACATCGCCTGCGGATTTGGGTACGTCGATGTAATAGCCGAACACCTTGTTGTAGCCGATCTTGAGCTTTTTGATGCCGGTGCGCTCCCGCTCGCGAGCCTCGAGCTCGGCAACGGCCTGCGCGCCGTTATCGCGCAGTTCACGAAGTCGGTCTACCTCGCGGGAGTAGCCCTTGCGCAGGATGCCGCCCTCGCGTATCGAGAACGGGGGATCGTCGCAGATCGCCCAGTCGACGCGCATGACGATCTTATCAAGCTGATTCATGCCGGCGATCTGCCGCAGGGTGGAGCTTTTAAAGGGCTTTAGAAGCTCACATATCCTCGGCAGCGCGCGGGCGCACTCGGCAAGCGAGACAAGATCCTTGCCGTTTGCCGTGCCGTAGACCACCCTGCCTATGAGCCTTTGCATATCGCCGATGCTGCGCATGGCCTCTATAAGCTCGCCGCGGGTGACGTTGTCCTTTACGAGCTCGTCAACGGCGCAAAGGCGCTTTTTGATCGCAACGGGAGACAGCAGGGGACGCTCTATCCACGCGCGCAGCATTCTGCCGCCCATGGGCGTGCGGGTCTTGTCCAAGACCCACAAAAGCGAGCCGCGCTTTTCGCCCGTGCGCTGCGCCTCGGTAAGCTCGAGTGAGCGCCTTGTCGCCCAGTCGAGCTCCATGAATTTTTCCTCGGACAGAAACTCGATGCAGCGGATGTGCCCCATGTCGAGCTTCTGCGTCTCGTCAAGATATTTCATCAGCGCGCCGCCCGCGCACACGGCAAGGGGTCTGCCCTCCATGTTTATCTCCTCGAGCTTCTGCACGTCAAACTGCTTGCGCAGTCTTAGTGAGCAGGGGCGGAAATCATAGTCCTTGCCGCCCATTTCGAGCATGCTGTGCAGGCGCTTTGCGGCAAACTCGGGGATGCGCTTTGTCTCGGCGGCGGCCTTGTTCATGATGACCTCGCGCGGCTCGAACCTGCCGAGCTCATTGAGGATGTGGTTGACCGCGTCCTCCTCGTAGCAGGCGACGCAAAATTCGCCCGTGGAGATATCGCAGAAGGCAACGCCGCCTTTATCTCCGTCGGCCTCGTAGTAGACAGAGCACAGGTAGTTGCTCTTGCCCTCCTCGAGCATGGCGGCATCGGTGACGGTGCCGGGGGTGATGATGCGGATAACATCGCGCTTAACGAGCCCCTTTGCCGTTGCGGGATCTTCTATCTGCTCGCAGATGGCGACCTTGTAGCCCTTTGCGATGAGCTTTGCGATATACGCCTGCGAGCTGTGGTACGGTACGCCGCACATGGGCGTGCGCAGCGTGGGGTCTGCGACCGTGCGGTCACGGGTCGTCAGCGCAAGGTCGAGCTCCTTGGACGCGATCTTTGCGTCCTCGTCGAACATTTCGTAAAAGTCGCCGAGGCGGAAAAACAGCAGGCAGTCCTTGTGCTTTTCCTTTATCTCGTTATATTGTCTTTTCATCGGTGTGAGCTCAGCCACGGCGCACACCTCCTTATCTTATCTTGCTTTTTTAGCCGCCTTTTCGGCGATCATGTATGCCTGGAAGCGCTCGGGCAGGTAGGTCATGAACTCCTCCCAGGTGTTGTAGGCGTAGTCAAAGTAAAATACGCCCTGCTTTACATTCTCGGGAAACTCCTTGCGCTCGGCGGGGGTGAGCTTGTGATCGGAGGCATAGACCCAGCGGGTGAAGCGGGTCTTTTCGATGCCGCACTCCACGCAATCGGACCATCTGAGGGTATAGTGCTTTGCATCGGGGGCGTTTGACACGCGGAAGATGATGCCGCCCTCGTAGAAGGAGATGTTCGCGTAGCCGAAGGTATTGTCGGAAACGAGCCTTATGCCGAACATCCAGATGAACATGACGATGCCTACGACGATGCTCGCACCCATGAGCGTTTTGCTGCCGTTTATGATGGTGACGATGAGCGTTATTATCGCCGCAAGCTCCATGACCATGGCGAAAAAGAACGCGCCCTTTATGAAGCCCGAGCCGAAGCGCAGCGACTGCGTCACCTGAAATCTTTTGAGCTTTTTGTTATCCATTTTACTCTCCTATCTCGCCGTATAGCGCCCATGTGTTGCCGGAGGTTATCTTCACATCTATAAACTTGCCGATAAGGGCTTCATCGCCCTTCAGGTGCACGAGCCTTCCGCCGTTGGTTCGGGAGGAAAGATTATACTCTGTTTTGCCCGTCACGCCGTCAACAAGAACGCGCATGGTCTTGCCGATATACTCCGCGTGCTTTTCGGCGGAGATGCGGTTAGCCGTCTCCAGAAGCTTATCAAAGCGCACCTGCTTTTGCTCTCTCGTTGCTGCGTCCGGCATCTTTGCCGCGGGCGTTCCGACGCGCTTGGAGTAAATAAACGTGAACATCGCGTCGTAGCGCACCTTTTCGCACAGCTTGACCGTGTCCTCAAACTCCTCGTCCGTCTCGCCGGGAAAGCCGACGATTATATCGGTCGTGAGAACCAAGTCCGGCATATAGCTTCGCGCAAGCTCGACCTGCCTGAGGTACTTTTCTGCCGTGTAGCGGCGGTTCATCGCCTCGAGCACGCGGTCGTTGCCCGCCTGCACGGGAAGGTGCAGCTGGTGGGCGCACTTTTCGCAAGTCGCCATAGTCTTAAAAAGCTTCTCGGTCGCATCCTTGGGGTGGCTCGTCATGAATCTTATGAGAAATTCGCCGGGGATCTCGTTTATCATGGCAATTAAGTCTGCAAAATCTACATTGCAGTCGAGATCCTTGCCGTAGGAGTTAACATTCTGCCCCAGCAGGGTGATATCCTTGTAGCCCTCGGCAACGAGCTGCCGCGCCTCGGCGACGATGTCCTCGGGTCTGCGGCTGCGCTCGCGCCCGCGCACATACGGCACTATGCAGTAGGTGCAGAAGTTGTTGCAGCCGTACATGACGGACAGCCACGCCTTGACCTTGCCGTCACGCTTTAATGGCATGCCCTCGGTGATATAGCCGTCGCAGCGCTCGGTGGCGAAAACGCGCTTTTTGCCCGTCATGACCCTGAGCAGAAGCTCGGGGAAGTGCCACAGGTCGTGCGGTCCGAAAACGAGATCGACAACGGGGTAGGAGTTCTTTATCTTCTCGGCCATATGCTCCTGCTGCACCATGCAGCCGCACACGGCGATTATCTGCCCGGGCTTTGCCTTTTTGCTGTGGTTTAATTGCCCGACATTGCCGAGAACGCGCATCTCGGCGTGCTCGCGCACGGCGCAGGTGTTAACAACGATGATATCCGCCGAAAACTCGTCCTGCGTAAAGCCGCAGCCCATCTCGGCAAGGTAGCCGCGCAGCTTCTCGCTGTCTGCCTCATTTTGCTGGCAGCCGTAGGTGTCGACCATCGCAAGGGGCTGCCCGACTCTGGCTGTAAGCATCTCGCGGATGCGCGCGCAGATAGCCTCCTGCGCACGGATATTTTCAATGCTTATCTCTTTTCTCTCGTATGCCATTTTGTCAGATTCCTTTACGGGGATAAAAATACACCTTATAGTAACACAAAAGGTGTGGAACTTTCAACTAAAATAATGTATAATGACACAATACGGAGGACTTGGCATGACAAAGATAAATATACTTTCTCCGCTTCTTGCGGATATGATAGCGGCGGGCGAGGTCGTGGAGCGGCCCGCCTCCGTGATAAAGGAGCTTGCGGAAAACTCGCTTGACGCAGGCGCAAAAAAGGTGACGATAGAATTCAAAAGCGGCGGCGCGACCTATATCCGCATAACAGACGACGGCTGCGGCATGTCGCCCGAGGATGCGGGCATCGCGTTCATGCGCCATGCGACAAGCAAGCTGCACGACGAAAAGGGACTTGAGGCCATAGGCACGATGGGCTTTCGCGGCGAGGCTCTGGCGGCTATCTCCGCCGTTTCGCGCATAGAGCTCACGACCCGCGAAAAGGGCGCTGCCGAGGGCGTTAAGGTCACCGTGCAGGCCGGCGATATCGTCGATATGAGCCCCTGCGGCTGCCCCGAGGGCACGACGATAACCGTGCGCGATCTTTTCTATAACACCCCCGCTCGCCTGAAATTCCTGAAATCCGACCGCAGCGAGGCCGCCGCCTGCACGGCAGCGGCACTGCGCTGCGCACTCGGCAGACCCGAGGTGTCGGTAAAATGCATAAAAGACGGCGAGGATGTGTTCTTTACCCCCGGTGACGGCAGGGCAGACTCGGCTGTGTACTCGCTTCTGGGGCGCGACATTGCAAGCTCCATGCTCCCGTGCACGGGGTCAAGCGACGGCATTGAGGTCAAAGGCTTCGTATCCTCGCCCGCACTGAGCCGCGGCAACCGCAGCATGCAGTATTTTTACTGCAACGGCAGATTTATAAAATCGCAGCTGCTGCAATCCGCGGTCGAGCAGGCGTACAGAAACACGCTGCTGACCGGCAGATACCCCGCGTGTACGCTGTTTATCACGCTTAAAACCAGCGCCGTGGATGTCAACGTGCATCCGGCAAAGACCGAGGTCAGATTCTCCGATGAAAAGAAGGTCTTCGACACCGTTTATCAGACGGTGAAGGCCGCGCTTGAAGCCGAGACCCAGCCGCTTGAGCTTAAAATTTCCGAGAGCACGCAGCGCATGGTATCCACGCCCCGGGCGGACTTTTTCCGCTCCATGCCCGCCAAGGAATACCGCACGGAATATACCCGTCCGGCGAGCGCTCCCGCGGCAGTGCCGACACCCCGCCGCGAGCCGAGCTACGCCGCACCGCGCCCCACGGCGCGTCCGAGTATGAACGAGCCGTTAACAAGAACGGGGTTTTCACCCGATCGCACGGAGTTTTCAATTAAAAATGTTGAAAAAACGGTTGAAAGTGTTGAAAAAATCGCCGCTTTAAATCATAGAGTTATCGGAGAATGTCTGAATACATACATTCTTGTCGAAATCGGAGAGGAGCTGCTGCTCATAGACAAGCACGCAGCGCACGAGCGCATGATCTTTGACAGGCTCAAGGCGCAGGGCAGACAGATAATGTCGCAGACGCTTCTGACCCCCGTCATCATCAAGCCCACAAGCGAGGATGCCGAGCTTTTGGAGCGCAACGAGGCGCTTTTATCCGACCTCGGCTTTGAGATAGAGCCATACGGTGCCGACGCTTACGCTATCCGCGCCCTGCCCGACGACATGGAGGTCACGGATGCCAAAGCCGCCGTGGAGGAGATATGCGATAAGCTGCGCCGCGGCGATATCGTGAGCGCGGACTCGGCGCGCGATGAGCTTCTGCACACGGTTGCATGCAAGGCGGCGATAAAGGCCGGACACCGGCACGATATCCGCGAGCTTGAGCGCATAGCCGACGCAGTTGTCGCGGGCGAGGTCAGATACTGCCCGCACGGCCGCCCGATCTCCGTGCGCCTTACGAAAAACGAGCTCGACAAATTTTTCAGCAGGATAGTTTGATATGATCCCTAAAGTTGTAGTTATAACAGGTCCCACGGCAACCGGCAAAACGAAGCTTGCCGTGGAGCTGGCAAAGGAACTAAACGGCGAGATAGTTTCGGCAGACAGCATGCAGGTCTACCGGCGCATGGATATAGGCACGGCGAAGGTAACGCCCGAGGAGACAGAGGGTGTGCCGCACCACATGATAGATATCGCAGACCCCGCCGAGAGCTTTTCGGCGGCGCGCTATGTCGAGGAAGCCACGCGCTGTGTGGACGACATTCTCGAAAGAGGCAAGCTTCCCATCATCGCAGGCGGCACGAATTTGTATATCGATTCGCTCATCTCCGGCAGAGATTTTGCCGACAACGAGGGCGACAATGCCCTCAGATGCGAGCTCGACCGGCAGTATGACGCAGTCGGCGGCGAGGCTATGCTCGAGCTATTGCGCAGCTTTGACCCCGAGCGGGCGGCAAAGCTCCACCCGGCCGACCGCCGCAGGATAGTGCGCGCGATAGAGGTGTATAAGCTCACGGGCAAGACCATCACACAGCACGACCTTGAGACCCGAAGCCGCCCGCCGAGATACGATGCGGCAATGATCGCACTTGACTTCCTAGACCGCCAAGACCTGTACGACCGCATTGACAAGCGCGTCGATATCATGGTGCGCGAGGGGCTTTTTGACGAGGTCGGGAGTTTATTAAATGACGGTCTTTCCGATGAGTGTACCGCCATGCAGGCGATAGGCTACAAGGAACCGGCAGCGTTTTTCAGAGGCGAGATAACAAAGGGCGAAGCGATCGGGCTCATTAAGCGTGAAAGCCGCCGCTACGCCAAGCGGCAGCTGACGTGGCTCAGGCGAAACGAGTCGATCTTTTGGATACGCCACGGCAAAACGCCCGATATTGAAAGCGCGCGACGGCTTTCGACCGATTATTTGCACCGCTGCGGTATATGATATTTCTGCCCAAAGTTGATGGAAGCCGACCCGCTATCGGTTTTGGCGGGCAGCTCCCATCAACTCACGGCAGAATACATATATAGGAGTGGCAGCAATGCAAAAGACACAAAATTTACAGGACGCATTTTTAAATCAGGTACGCAGGGACAAGACGAGCCTCACGGTTTTTCTGATGAACGGCTTTCAGATGCACGGAGTCATCCGCGCCTTTGACGGCTTCACCGTGATACTCGACTCCGACGGCAAGCAGCAGCTTATCTATAAGCACGCCATTTCCACGATAATCCCGCCCAGGCCCGTGGAATATTCGGCGCAAGCCGATGCGTAATTACCTGCACATCGTCGCGGCGGTCATTTTCCTCGCTGCGGCGGCGTATCTTGTGTGCGTGTTCGTGCAGGTCGAACGCTCACCCGAGACTGCCACGGTCTACCGCATGGAGATCGACGACAGCGTCACCGCCGAGGGGCGCGTTCAGTGCGACGCGGAGTATATCACCGCATCCTTTGAGACCGTGTACTTCACGGTCTCGGAGGGGCAGTGGGTCTCCGGCGGGGAGCTTGTCGCCATCGGCGACGCCGACCCCGGGCAGCGCATCACAGCACCGTGCGCAGGGTACTTTACCCGCACACTGGACGGGGATGCGCCGAAAAACGCAGTCGGCAGGATAATCTCCGGCGGCTGGCGGTTCGTTGCAAAACTCAAAAACGCGGCCGATTACCGTGTCGGCCAGCGACTTTATCTGACGGTTTTCGACAAATACCCCGCGTATATAGAAAGGATAGACAAAGACACCGTGACCGTGCGCTGCAAAACGGGGCTCGACGCCGTTCTGGAGGCGGACAAGCTCAGGGCAACGCTCTCGACAGCGGAGCTGTCCGGTCTTCGTGTTCCGGAAAGGGCACTGCACTCGGACAAAGGCGGCGACTTTGTGTATGTTTTAAAGGCGGGCAAGCCCGAGCGCACGCCGGTAGAGGTCGTTTTCAATAAAAAGGGGCTCTGCCTTGTGAAGGGCGGCAGCCTGTATGAAAATATGAAAGTTTTAGTGGGATAAGGTGATAAAAAATGAGCATTGCGGAAAATGTGAAGCTTGTTAAGGAAAACATAGAGGCAGCGGCCATTCGCTGCGGCCGCGACCCGAAGGACATTAAGCTCGTTGCGGCGACGAAGATGAATGACGCTTTTCGTGTGCGTGAGGCCATCGCCGCGGGAGTGGATATCTGCGGGGAAAACCGCGTGCAGGAGCTTCAGGAAAAGCTCGCCCAAGGGGCATACGACGGCTGCCCGCTGCATTTTATCGGTCACCTGCAGAAAAACAAGGTGAAATACATCATCGGCAAGGTGGAGCTCATCCACTCTGTAGACTCAGTCTCGCTCGCGCAGGAGATAAACAAGCGCGCCGCCGCACTGGGGCTAACGCAGGACATTTTGCTCGAGGTGAACATCGGCGCGGAGGAAAACAAGTCCGGCTTTGCTCCCGAGGAGCTTGCCTGCGCATTGGACGAAATGGCGCAATTTTCCTCAATCAGGGTGCTCGGACTCATGGCGATACCCCCAGTTTGTGAAATTTCGGAAAACAATAGGGTATATTTTAGGCGAATGAAGCAGCTTTTTATTGACATTGGGCAAAAAAAATACGATAATGTTATTATGCAGCTTTTGTCCATGGGCATGAGTGCCGATTACGAGGTCGCCGTCGAGGAGGGCGCAAACCTCGTTCGCGTCGGCACAGGCATCTTCGGTGCCCGTAATTATGCCCTTAAATAATTACCGGAGGCTAATCCATGGCTTTTTTAGATAATTTCAAAAACGCTCTTCGTCCGTACGACGACTATGATTATATAGAAAACGAGGCGACCGAGGAGGAGACTGCCGCGTTTGAACCCGTGTCCGAGCCGCAGCCCGCTCCCGAGCCGGAATATTCCGAGCCCAAGCCCAAGTTCGGCAAGAAGGAGCACAAAGCGTATACCGCTCCTGCTCCCGCTCCCGAAAAGGCGAGGACGCGCCTCATGCTCATGACCCCCACGGACTTTGACGAGGCGGCGGAGATAGCCGATAACCTCAAGGATCGCCGCGCGGTGCTCATGAATGTTGAAAAGACCGATAACGAAACTGCCCGTCGGCTTATTGACTTTTTGTCCGGCGTGGTGTACGCTCTCGGCGGCAAGATAATGCGCATTTCCGCGCAGGCATATGTGCTCACGCCGATGAATGTTGACATTGTCGGCGACGGCGTTCCCGATCTGGAGAGCGCAGGTCTGTATTTCTGATATAAAAAACGCAGTTTGTCCCTTAAATTAGAAAGGTGGATTTAGATATGATAACTCATCAGGATATCCGTGAAAAGAGCTTTGATAACGCGAAGGCCGTGTTCGGCGGCTACGACATGGGCGCAGTCGAGGATTATCTCGACGATGTCGCCGATGCTTTTGAGGCTCTGCAGAAGGAGAATTCCGCTCTCAAGGGCAAAATGAAGATACTTGTCGAGAAAATCGAGGAGTACCGCAACAATGAGGATGCTCTCAATCGTTCCATTCTGTCGGCTCAGAAGCTGAGCGTTCAGATAGAGAGCGACGCACGCGCTCGCGCCGCCTCCATCGTTTCCGAGGCGGAGACTAAGGCTGCCTCCATTCTGGGCAGCATTGATGAGCGAATTGCGACCGAGGAAAACCGCTTGCAGCAGGCCAAGATATCCGCTGCCAAGTTCCTCGACCAGGCACGCAGCCTTTGCAAGGATCAGCTTAACAAGCTCGACCTTATCTCGGCGGCAAACAACGTCGTCGCCGATAAGGACAGCGCCCGAATACCTCAGGAGAACAATGCACCTGCCGCCGATAAAGCTGCTTTTGATGCCGGCAACACTCAGGTATTTTCGTTCTCTAAGGACAACTGAGTTTTTCGATCGCTCGGCAAAAAGGCGTGCAGAGGATGCATTTCATCCCTTAGCACGCTTTTTTGTTTTTTAGTCGACAGGAGACAAAAAGCCTGTCGGCGCTTCCAACACTAAATAGAAAGAGAAAAAGAACAACATTCGGAGGAGTAAAAAATGGCACAGAAATACGATTTGACCCTGAATCTTCCCAAGACCGATTTCCCCATGCGCGCCGGCCTTCCCAAGCGCGAGCCGGACATGCTCAAGCATTGGGAGGAGCTTGATATTTATAACGAAATGCTCAAGAAGAACGAAGGCAAGCCCATGTTCAACCTGCATGACGGACCTCCGTTCTCCAACGGCAATATCCATATGGGACACGCCCTGAACAAGTCCATCAAGGACTTCATCACCCGCTCGTACGCGATGCGCGGCTACTACACACCCTACATCCCCGGCTGGGATAACCACGGCATGCCTATCGAAAGCGCCATCATCAAGGAGCAGAAGCTCAATCACAAGGCCATGTCGGTTGCCGACTTCCGCTCGGCCTGCGAGGCCTACGCCGAGAAGTACATCGGTATCCAGATGGAAGGCTTCAAGCGTCTGGGCGTCATCGGCGACTGGGAGCACCCGTACAAGACCATGAACAAGGGCTTCGAGGCCGACGAGGTGCGCGTGTTCGGCAAGATGTATAAAAACGGCCACATCTACAAGGGCTTAAAGCCCGTTTACTGGTGCGCACATGACGAGACCGCACTGGCCGAGGCCGAGATCGAGTATCAGGACGACCCGTGCACGACCGTGTATGTGAAGTTTGCCATGAACGATGACCTCGGGAAGCTTTCCCACCTTGATAAGTCGAAGCTTTACTTCGTCATCTGGACGACCACCATCTGGACGCTGCCCGGCAACCTTGCTATCGCCCTGCACCCGGACGAGAGCTACGCCATCGTAAGAGCCGCAAACGGCGAAATGTACATCGTCGCCGAGGCGCTCGTCGAGAAG
Source organism: Bacillota bacterium (assembly GCA_022784505.1). Taxonomy (GTDB): domain Bacteria; phylum Bacillota; class Clostridia; order Oscillospirales; family Oscillospiraceae; genus F23-B02. Next base: position 14,164 of record JALFUQ010000075.1, on the reverse strand, counting down.
GTCATGAAGATCGGCGGTATCGACGAGTACGAGATCGTCGAGACCCACTCCGGCAGCTTCTTTGAGAATATGCTCGCTTCGCATCCGTTCCTGCCCAAGACCAGCCGCTTGCTCCTCGCCGACTATGTCACCATGGACTCCGGCACAGGCTGCGTCCACACCGCCCCCGGCTTCGGCGCAGACGACTATCTGACCTGCAAGCGCTACGGCATGGACATGGTCGTCCCCGTCGACGATCAGGGCAGACACACCGATTACGCAGGCAAGTATGCCGGTCTCAGGACCGAGGAGTCTAACCCCATCATCTTAAACGACATGAAGGAAAGCGGCGTTCTGTTCGCCTCCGAGGATATCGTCCACAGCTACCCGCACTGCTGGAGATGCAAGCACCCGATCATCTTCCGCGCCACCCCGCAGTGGTTCTGCTCGGTTGACAGCTTCAAGGAGGAGGCCGTCAAGGCGTGCGAGGATGTCCGCTGGCTGCCCGCCTGGGGTCAGGACCGCATGGCATCGATGATCCGTGAGCGCGCCGACTGGTGCATCTCCCGTCAGCGCCGCTGGGGTCTGCCCATCCCCGTTTTCTACTGCTCTGACTGCGGCAAGCCCGTCTGCACCGACGAGAGCATCGAGTCTGTCGCCTCCATCTTCGAGGAGCGCGGCTCGAACGCATGGTTTGAGCTTGAGGCCGAGGAGCTGCTGCCGCAGGGCTTCAAGTGCCCGCACTGCGGCGGTACTCACTTCACCAAGGAAACCGACACCCTCGACGGCTGGTTCGACTCCGGCTCGACTCACTATGCCGCAATGAAGCGCGACCAGGGCTTCTGGCCTGCAAACATGTACATGGAGGGCGGCGACCAGTACCGCGGCTGGTTCCAGTCATCGCTGCTCGTTGCCGTCGGCGCACTGGGCATGGGCGCGCCGTACAAGGAGTGCCTGACCCACGGCTGGACGGTCGACGGCGAGGGCAGAGCTATGCACAAGTCCCTCGGCAACGGCGTTGACCCCGCCGACATCGTCAAGGAGTTCGGCGCAGATATGATCCGCCTGTGGGCAGGCTCTGCCGACTACCATGTCGACGTGCGCTGCTCCAAGGAGATCTTCAAGCAGCTTTCGCAGAACTACCTCAAGTTCCGCAACACCGCCCGCTACTGCCTGGGCAACCTCGACGGCTTTAACGCGAACGATCTCGTTAAGCCCGAGGATATGCTCGAGCTTGACAAGTGGGCAATTACCAAGCTCAACAAGCTCATCGAGAAGGCCGCCGCCGCATATGACGATTACGAGTTCCATGTGGTGTCGCACCTTATCAACGACTTCTGCGTCGTCGAGCTTTCCAACTTCTATCTTGACATCATCAAGGACAGGCTCTACTGCGAGGAGCGTGACGGTCTCAAGCGCCGCAGCGCCCAGACCGCTCTGTACCTCATCCTCGACACCATGACCAAGATGTTCGCCCCCATCCTCGCCTTCACCTGCGACGAGATCTGGCTGGCAATGCCGCACCGTGAGGGCGACGATGTCCGCAACGTCGTCTTAAACGAGATGAACAAGCCCTTTACCGAGTACGCCCTCGACGACGACGAGATGGCAAAGTGGGACGCTCTCATCTCCGTGAGAAACGATGTGAACGGCGTTCTGGAGGCTGCCCGCGGCGCAAAGCGCATCGGCAAGCCCCTGGAGGCTTCCGTCACCCTGCACGCAAAGGGCGCAAGCAAGCAGACCGTTGAGCGCATCTCCGACATGAACCTGAGCGAGCTGTTCATCGTGTCCGAGTGCCTTATCTCCGACGACGATGAGACTGATCCCGAGGCCGTTATCGGCGACGGCAGCTACAACAGCGGCCTGACCGTTTCCGTCAAGGAAGCCCCGGGTACAAAGTGCCCGCGCTGCTGGATGCACTCTACAAAGGCCGATCCCGAGACCGGACTGTGCCCCCGCTGTGCGGCAGTCGTTGCGAAACTGTAAAATATATGTTGAAATAGGGACGGCAACAGCCGTCCCTATTGACTATTTTCGCATTTTGGTGCAAAATAGATGTATATACCCTCGGCTTACAAGGGCATACCCTCACATAAAGGGGAGATAGATAAATGCTGTATGCAATAATAGCCGCCATAATTTTAATAGGCGACCAGTGGCTCAAGTATTGGGTCACGGTGAATATCACGCTTTCCACGGGCGATGTTGCGCTCATTCCGGGCGTTGTGAAGCTCGTCAACATCCATAACAGCGGAGCGGCGTTCGGATTTTTGAGCAACACCGAATATGCACGCTGGCTGTTTCTCGGCGTTGCCGCACTGTTTATAATCGTCATCGTCGTCGTGCTGGCAAAGCACCTTTTCAAGTCCCGTTTTGCTAACTGGTGCGCCGTGCTGGCGCTTGCGGGCGCTGTCGGCAACTGCATCGACCGCGCGCTGTACGGCTATGTCGTTGATATGTTCAAGGTCGAGTTCATGGACTTTGCCGTGTTCAACATCGCCGACATTTTCCTTGTCGTTGCCTGCATTGCCTTTGTTATCTACCTCATCGTGGATATCTTCAAGGGCGGCAAGGACGAGGACGATGAGGACGACGAGCCCGAGGAGGAAAAGCCGAGAAGGTCCGAAAGAAGATCCGATGCCAAGTCCGAGCGCAGATCCGAGCGCAAGGCCGATGCCAAGCCCGAGCGCAGGGCGAGAAAGCCCGTGACGGACGATGAGTACTCTGTCTCCGGCATCAAAACCGGCGGCCTTGAGTTCCCCGACACGGCGACCCCGCTTGTCAGTGACGACAAGGCCGAGGATACCGACGATTTCTGGGCATCGTTCAAGTCCGAGCTTCGCAGCGGCGAAACGTCCAAGCCCGCACCGCAGCCCGCGCGTCCCAAGCCCGCCGACGAATACGACCTTGAGTCGATACTGGCGGAGTTCAGAGATCTGTAATGGAAATTATCGAAATTATTGCACAGGAGAGCGGCGAGCGTATCGACGCTCTCCTTGCGCGCTCGGAAGAAACGCTCACCCGCTCGGCGGCGCAGAAGCTGCTGGACGCGGGACAGGTCAGCGTGAACGGAAAAGCGGTCAGGAAAAATTACAAGTGCCAAAGCGGCGACACGGTGCGTTTTAGTCTCCCCGAGCCGGAGGAGACGGAGCTTGTTGCGCAGGATATCCCGCTCGATGTGGTCTTTGAGGATAACGATGTCATCGTCATAAACAAGCCGCGCGGCATGGTCGTGCATCCGGCGGCGGGGCACCCGGACGGAACGCTGGTAAACGCCCTCATGCACTATTGCGGCGACTCGCTCTCGGGCATCGGCGGCGAGAAGCGCCCGGGCATCGTCCACCGCATCGATAAGGACACCTCGGGGCTCCTCATCGTCGCAAAAAACGACCTTGCGCACCTGGGGCTATCCGAGCAGCTCAAGGATCGCAGCCTGTCGCGGGTGTACGAGGCCGTGGTCAGGGGCAGACTGCGCGAGGACTCGGGCACGATAGATGCGCCCATCGGCAGACACCCATTAGACCGCAAGCGCATGGCCGTGACGGATAAAAACTCCCGAAGCGCCGTGACGCACTGGGAGGTCATCGCCCGCTACAACGGCTACACGCATGTAAGATGCCGCCTTGAAACAGGCAGGACGCATCAGATAAGAGTTCACATGGCGCACATCGGTCACCCGCTGCTCGGCGACTTCACCTACGGCGCGCCGAGCCCCGAAAAGGGTCTTGTCGGCCAGTGCCTCCACGCCCGTGAGCTTAAATTCATCCACCCGCGCACCGCCGTGCCTGTGCATCTCACCACCGACCTCCCCGAGTATTTTGTAGAAGTGCTTTCCCGCTTGGGAAATCCCATCGGATAAAAAAAGTAAGCTGTTCGTTTGAACAGCTTACTTTTTTAATAATTGTTACTTGCAAACTCAAATACCTTTGAAATCGCCGGAGCAAACGTAACGATAAGCCCGACGGAAGTCCAGATGAATGTTTTCAGATACTCCTTAACCGTCTTGCCGTCCAGAGTGTTTTTAATACATAGCAGCACCCCGTACAGTGTCGCCGGAATGATGAAAATGCCAAACATCACCGTGGGTGTCGCCAGAACAAGCCAAAAAGTAGTCAGCGCCCTAAAAACTACTTCATCCATAATGTGTACCTCCGTAAAATTGGGTTGATCTAAATACTTAACTGAGGATGATATTTCAGCCGTCCTATAGTAGTTCGTGTGTTTTCCGCCGTCAAATGAGACCGAAGAAGAGCCGGGATAGCTTATGCTGATACTTCCCCAGAATTCCTTATGACAATAGGTTGCTTGGACTTTCAAATGATGCATTGCGCTATTAGGGGAACTCAACTGTATTTTGCAAACGAGAACTCCTGATTTTGCCCACACCGTTTCTCCCATATAGGATTGAGACATCTTAAATTCTGCATGCAAGCAATCAAACTCGCTTTTGTAAGTGAGGCTAACATCTTGTGTTTTTGCTATTCCGCCAGAATCGCCGTAGTAATACACTTTGCAATATCTGTTTGACGAGCCACTATAAACAGTTGAATCTATAGCTACGCCTTGTTTATTGAACGCCTTCCATCTAATGGCTACCCTATCTGTATATGACATCAGCGGCATGCCCGACCATTCCCATGTGTATTTCACGGTTTTTGTTTTTGAGCTGTTTGCTCCCGCAACAAGTGTGATTTTTCTCGTCTTTAGCGTAACCGACATGACACTAAAGTCATAGTCGCCATCCGGATCATTTGCAAATTCCTTCATAAACGCTATCTGCTCATCATCATACCCTCTTGCCTGTAATGTGCTTTCGGGTAAACTTGCCCTCTCCAAAAGCGCATCTCTGTAAGAGAAATTCAGAATTTCTTCTGCCTCACTCGCAGAATAGCCCATTTCCTGCAATTGCTCTGCCGTGTTTTTCTGAAGATTAGTTATTTCTTCATACTCGTTGATCCTCGTGGTTTCCGTAGTTACCGCAGGCTCAAAATTACTATCGGCGCTGACGGGTACACAGCCAACAACAATAAAGCATACTACAACGATCATTGCAATGATTCCATGACTGCGTTTTCCCATTTTGTTACCTCCGTTGAGCGTCTGATCCTACACCTACCGAACAATAACTATGTGGCTTTCTGCTTAACACCTCCCTGTAATATGAAGCACCGATAACGACTATATGTCTACAATTCACAATCTACACTAATTTTTCAAGAATGTCAAGAATTTCTCTGTGAAAAATATACAAAAAATTGAACGACCGAGCGATAGCAAAAATCGACCGGCCGTTCCTTTATTTATCTTTTTGCGAAGCAAAAAACTTCACTATTTATAACTTCACTTTTGCGCCAGCAAAAACTTCACTGAGGGCATAGCCCTCAACTTCACTGCGCAAGCACGGGCTGCAATTGTTTTCCCTCCAGCGCTGCTTCTATCACATCGGGCAGGAGCGTGAAGTCCGAGGCGAGGGAATAGGGCTTTTTGGTGAAGTCGTCCTGTTTGTACGGCACGAGGTAGACATTTTTGCGGCTGAATAGCGCCGCTATGTTCGGGGCAGAGCCGGTCAGGCCGTCATTTGTCGAAAAGGCGATGACGAGCGGCTTGCCGTTTCTCAGATGCGCCTTGGCGGCCATGGTGACGGCGGTGTCGGTCACGCCGTGCGCGAGCTTTGCCATGGTGTTTCCCGTGCAGGGCGCGATGACGAGCGCGTCCATGGGCGCACTAGGCCCGAGCGGTTCAGCGTCCGCTATCGTGCACACGGGCTCACGGCCGGTGAGGTCAAAAAGCCGCTTTTTAAAGCTTACGGCAGTGCCGAAGCGGCTGTCGGTCGACGCCGCCGTCTCGCTCATGATAGGCACGATATCGTAGCGCTCGCACAGCGTACCCAGCACGGCAAACAGCTTTTCATAGGTGCAGTAAGAGCCGCAGAGCGCAAGCCCTATGCGTTTTTTACTCATGTCCTTCCTCCCTTAATATACTCATGATCGCACTGTAAATAAGTCCCGCCGCCGACGCGGGCGCATATCGCCCGGGAAGCCCCGGAGCGGCGATGTACCGCAGTCCCAGGCGCTCGGCATCGCGTTTGTCTATCCCCGGCGCTGACGCTAATTCGAGCATGAGGCAGCTTTTCTTAAACCCCTCGAGCGTGGGTATGACCGCCGCGGGAGCGGTGTTTATCACGGCATCGAAGGCGGCATACAGCGCCGTGTCCGTCGGCTTCATGGCGTGCAGCCCCATGCCCTCGGCAAGCGCGCGGGACTCGACATTTTTCGACATTACCGTCGTTTTGGCATCGAGCCCGCGCAGCTTGTGCGCTAACAGCCTTCCGATACGCCCGTAGCCGACGACGAGCACATTCGTGTCGAAAATTGTCGAAGATAAATTCTCCGCCAGCAGCGATACCGCCCCCTCGGCGGTGACATTGGCGTTGCCGACGGCGAACTCCGGCCGCGTCATGATATCCCGCAGGCGCAGGTGCTTTGCTGTTTCCCGCAGCTTTGGCGAAATTTTGCCGCCGCACACGAGCGTGTCGGGCGCAATGGCGGCCAAAACTTCCGACAAATTATGCGCTTTTTCGGCAAGTGGGGCGTTAAGCGTGCCGGATATCCTGCCCTCTGTTGGCAGCGGCAGCACCACGCAGTCGGCGCTCTCGACAGTTTTCGACATTTTAGCGCCCTCGGGCAGCTTTGCTTTCTCCAGCGCATAGCAGTGCACGCTGTGCCCCGCGTCAATAAGCAGCCCCGCAAGGCGCACAAGGCGCTCATCGCCGCCGACTATCAAAAAATTCATCACATCACCTCTCCCGTCATTTTATTCTGTTGTGCTGCGGTCGGTGAGTGTGTTATAATATTATGATAAAATTTTTTAGAGGTGACAATATGAGCAGAGCGGACGAAATTTTTATAGCTAACTGCAAGGATATCCTTGAAAACGGCGTGTGGGACACCGACCTCAATGTCCGCCCGAAATGGGATGACGGACAGAGCGCGCACACGGTGAAAAAATTCGGCATAGTCAACCGCTATGACCTCAGTGAGGAGTTTCCCATCCTCACCATCCGCCGCACCTACTGGAAGTCGGCGATAGACGAGCTGCTGTGGATATGGCAGAAGAAAAGCAACAATGTGCACGAGCTGAAAAGCCACGTCTGGGACGCATGGGCAGATGAAACTGGCTCTATAGGCAAAGCCTACGGCTATCAGCTGGGCGTGAAGCACCATTATCCCGAGGGCGACATGGATCAGGTCGACAGAGTTCTCTTTGACCTCAAGCACAACCCCGCGTCGCGTCGCATCATGACCAATATCTATAACCACGCAGACCTCAGCGAGATGGCGCTGTACCCCTGCGCATACTCGATGACCTTCAACGTCAGCGGCAACAAGCTCAACGCGATACTCAATCAGCGCTCGCAGGACATGCTCACGGCAAACAACTGGAATGTCGTGCAGTACGCTGCGCTGACGTGCATGCTGGCGCAGGTGTCGGGGCTCGAGCCCGGCGAATTTATGCACGTCATAGCCGACGCGCACATTTACGACCGCCATGTCCCGCTCGTTGAGGAGATACTTGCAAACGAGCCCAAGCCCGCCCCCAAGTTTGTGATCGACCCCACCGTCGATGATTTTTACAAGTTCACCGTCGACAGCTTCAAGGTGGAAAACTACGAGTTCTCGGGCTTCAACAAGAAGATTCCCGTCGCAGTCTGAGGTGATATGATGGATGCAATAGTTGCGGTCTACTCCGATTGGGGCATAGGCGCAGGCGGCACGCAGCCGGTGGTTTTAAAGGCCGACCGCGCGCAGTTTAAAAGGGTAACAGACGGCAAAACCGTCATCGTCGGCCGCCGCACCCTCGCCGATTTCCCGGGCGGCAGACCATTAAAGGGCCGGCGGAACATTGTCGTGACCCGTCAGGATATTTTAATTGACGGCGCTTTCGTTGCGCACAGCGTGGCCGAGGCTGCCGAAATGTGCAAAAATGAGCCCACCGTCGTCATCGGCGGCGCGAGCGTTTATCGTGATTTTTTCCCGCTGATAGACAGGGTGTTCGTCACGAAAATTGACCTTTGTCCCGAGTCCGATTCGTTTTTCCCGAACCTTGATGAGCTAAGTGACTGGCGGCTTGTTGACAATGGCGAGGAGCTTCAAGAAGGCGATATCGCCTACCGCTTCACGGTGTATGAAAGGAAGTAGCTTATGAAAAAGGCAGCGGCAATTTTGCTTGCATTTTCAACGCTTTTGCTCGTCGGCTGCGGCAATACCGACGGCGATGTGAAAAGGCCCACGGAGACCTCGACCCCGGTGACCTCCGGCGAGGGCTACGAGATAACGATGCTCCGCGGCGAGGACGGCAACGAGAAATATTCCTACACCGTCACGACCCACGACGGCACGGTTCTTGAGACCGCCATCTGTGCAAACGAGCCCAAGGTGAAGCCCCTGAGCGACGATCTTCTCGGCGTGCGCTTTTACACGGACACGAGCAGCTTCGTGCGCTACTATGACCTCAAAGGCGGCCGCGTATCGGCGTCGTACTTCGGCGCGTTTTGGGATAACGGCAAGCTGCTTGCGTATAGCGACTTTGAAAAAAGCGGCAAGCTCATCGTGCGCGATATCTTCGACGATAGCGGCTACCGCTATGAGGAGACGATAGAAAGCGACGCGATGGAGCTCATCGTCACCTCCGCCGAGGCGACCGAGGACGGCGACGAGCTCGAGGTGAAATTCACCCTCGGCGAACACGGCGCTGAGAAGAATGTAAAACTGCCGCTTGTAGACAAAAGCAGCGATTGAGCACAATAAATATCGTTATATAGGAAAATTAAATACAGAAGTTCTTGAAGTTGAATTTGGTAAACTTGCAACAGACGAGCTTATTCTTACTGACGAACGAGATGTGCATATCAAAGAGCGGCACGGCCAAGATTATATTTTGTTTCATCGATGCCTATACGATGTAGTTAAAATGCCCGATTTGATCTTGAAGGATTCAAAGAATCAAAATACGGTTTTCTGCATAAAATATATCGAAGAAACACATTTAAACATTGTTGTAAAGCTGTCTCTTGAAGTTGAGGGTGCAGACAGAAAGAACTCCGTTATTACTTCCTATCAGCTAGGTGCAAAGACATTGAAGCGTTTAATAAAAAACAACAAAACGCTTTACAACAAAGATTAATTTTGCTATAATAAAGACACAATAGATATGGTTTAGAAGTAGAGAATGTGCTGCTACACACCCTATGGGTCAAAAGAAATGTGGGGCTGGCACTCCCACCGTAACCAAAAAAGACAGCGATTGAGTTTTGCTCAATCGCTGCTTTTTTACTTATTCATTTTTCACTTTTTCTCCGCCGTATAGCTTGCGTAGGTCGTGAACGTAAATCCGGTGGAGTCGCTGAAAAACTGGGTAAAATCAAAATCCTTGTACGCGGAATTGAACTCCGCCTTGCTCGAGACACCCCAGGTCTTCATCTCGTCGTCAAAGTCGTAGCTTGCGGCCATCTGACCGAGCGTGTAGCCGTACTGATTGGATACATCGACATCGCTCGCGGTGGTGGGCAGGCGCATGATGATGTGGTAGCCGTAATCGGATTCGACAACATCCGACACCTCGTAGTTCTTGAGCGCCTTGGTCGTGTCGGTGTACTCAGATACCATTGCGCCCTCGGTGAAGCAGTAGCCGTTGGGATAAGACTCCTTGCCGGGATCCTCGCTGTACTCCTTCATGTAATCAAAGAACTTTTCCTTGCGCTTGGTGTCGTCCTTAATGGCCTTGAGCTCCTTGCAAAGCTTCTCGGCAGTGGCCTTCTTCTCGGCTTTTTGCTCGTCGGAAAGATCCTTCTTGGTGGTATTGCCGTCGTCGCCCTTGACCTCCTTGTAGGTCAGAAACAGAATGTGGGCGCTCGTCATGAAGCCGTTTTCGTCGATGTAGCCCTTGAGGGTCTCCTCGCTGACCTTCTCGCCGTCCTCGCCGTAGAGTGAAGCGAAGATGTTGGCAAGGGTGAAGTTGACCTTGTTGACGGCCTTGAACGAATCGAGCGTGAAGCCCTGGCCGTTGAGTGCTGCGGTGAACGCAGCGTCGGGGTCGTCCTCGTCCTCATAATTTTTGCGGATGGAGCTGATATTGTCGTCAAGGGTCTTGAGCTGCTCGTCGGTGGGCAGGCAGTTCATGGACTTGCCCTTGCTCATGATGACGCAGGCATGAGCGGCGTTATACAGCGCCTCATTGATGCACCACTCGGCATTGGTCTTGGTCTTGTCGTAGATGCACACGCCGTCCCAGTCGACACCGCCGCCGGTGGAGGACTGGTAGTAGCTTGTGAGGGTGGAGGCAGCTGTCTTGAGGTAGTACATGTACTCGTCAAAGCTGACATCCACGCCGTCGACGGACATGACCGTGTCGCCCTTATTTGACGAGCCGCAGCCGGTAAAGCAGCCGAGCGCGAGCACCTGTGCGAGCAATATCGCAGCAAACTTTTTCATTGTAATTCTCCGATCTAAAAAATTAGTCTATAAACCATTTTAATACTATTCCCAGCAATAATCCAGAACTTTTCGTTAATTATAGGTTAATTTTGACTCCACAGGGCAACGAAACGCCTTGCCTCGTCGATGCTTCGGTTTTTCGACTGGATCTTCAGGCTGACGCAGGGCTTTGCGCCCGCCTCAACCTTTAGCTTACCCTTATACTCGGGTCTGGCATACAGGCGCGACACCTTTTCCATGTCGAAGTTCTCCAGCGTGAAGCGCAAAAGCCCGTTTTTCTGCTGGATATCGCTTATGCCGGCCTTGCCTGCCTCGCCCCTTAGAAGCGCCACATGGATAAGCGCGTTAACGGACGGGGGCGGATCGCCGAAGCGGTCGATTATCTCGTCGGTGAGATCGTCCGCCTCGGCCTCGGTGCGTATAAGCGCAATGCGGCGGTAGATATCCATGCGCTGCTCGGGCGAGCGGATATAGCTTTCGGGGATGTTGGCGCTCACGGAAAGGTCTGCCGAGCAATCGGCACGCTTTTCGGTGGCTATACCCCGCTCGGTGAGCACGGCCTCATTTAAAAGCTTCATATACATATCGTAGCCGACATCTATCATGTGCCCCGACTGCTCTGCGCCCAGAAGATTGCCCGCACCGCGGATCTCAAGGTCGCGCATCGCAATTTTAAAGCCCGAGCCAAACTCGGCAAACTCGCGGATGGCGGTCAGGCGCTTTTCGGCGATCTCACTGAGGACCTTGTCCTGCCGGAAGGTGAGATATGCACAAGCCCTTCGGGTCGAGCGGCCGACGCGGCCACGAATTTGATGAAGCTGCGCAAGCCCCATCTTGTCGGCATCCTCGATGATGAGCGTGTTGACATTCGGGATATCGATGCCCGTTTCGATTATCGTCGTGCAGACTAATACCTGCACCTTGCCGTCGGCGACCTCCTCCATGACGGAGGCGAGCATATCCTTATCCATCTGCCCGTGGGCGACCCCTACGGTCACGTCGCCGCCGAGCATGTCGCGAATTTTCACGGCCGTGCGCTCGATATTATCGATGCGGTTGTGCAGGTAATACACCTGCCCGCCGCGCTGAAGCTCACGGTTAATGGCATCGCACAGCACCGACCAGTCGTGCTCCATGACGAAGGTCTGCACCGGCAGTCTGTCCTGCGGCGGCTCGTCGATAGACGACATGTCGCGGATGCCGGAAAGCGCCATGTTGAGCGTTCTCGGTATCGGCGTTGCCGAGAGCGTCAGCACGTCGACACCTCTCGACATTTCCTTAATGTGCTCCTTGTGGCTCACGCCGAAGCGCTGCTCCTCATCGACGATGAGAAGGCCGAGATTTTTAAACTTGACATCCTTTTGCAGCAGCCTGTGTGTGCCGATAACGAGGTCGCACTTGCCGGTTCTGAGATCGTCAAGAGTTTTATTTATCTGCGCAGGCGTTCTGAATCGGCTCAGTACCTCGACCGTCACCGGGAATCCGAAAAAGCGCTGCACGGCGGTCTGATAATGCTGCTGGGCAAGCACCGTCGTGGGCACCAGAATTGCCGCCTGCCGGTTATCAAGAATGCACTTCATGACAGCGCGCAATGCGACCTCGGTCTTGCCGTAGCCGACATCGCCGCACAAAAGCCTATCCATCGGCACGCTCGACTCCATGTCGGCCTTGATCTCGCTTATGCAGCGGAGCTGATCGTCCGTTTCCGTGTAGCCGAAGTTATCCTCAAATTCGCGCTGCCATGCCGTATCCTCGGCAAATGCATGACCCGGGACGCGGGCACGCTCGGCGTAGAGCGCGATAAGCTCCTTGGCTAGCTTCTTTGTCGCCGCCTTGGCGCGGCTGCGGGTCTTTGTCCACTCCGCGCCGCCCATTTTCGACAGCTTCACCTTGTGCTCCTCGCCCGCGCCGAGATACTTCGTCACCATGTCAAGCTGCGTAGCCGGGACATACAGTGTGTCCGAGCCCGCGTAGCAAATTTTTATATAGTCCTTTTCAAAGCCGTCGACCTTCATCTTGTGGATGCCGGCAAAGCGGCCGATACCGTGCACCTCGTGCACGACATAGTCGCCCGGGGCGAGGTCGGCGTAGGAATTTATGCGCTCGCGATTAGTGGGCGCTTTCTTTTTGCGCCCCGAGCGGTGCTCACGCACGCGGATAAGCTGCGCATCGGTGATAATGGCAAGCTTTATCCCGGGGTACTCAATGCCTGCGCTCATCGCGCCGACACTGATATAGCACTCGCCGCACTCGGGCATTTTGGTAAGCTCTGAGTACACGAGCGCCTTAATGCCGTTATCCTTGAAAAAGTCCTGCAATACCTGCGCACGGCGCTCATCGCCTGCAAGGACTACAACACGGTAGCCCTGCTTCAGGTACAGCGAAACGTCGTCGGCTGCGGTTTTCACCGAGCCTGCGTAGCTCGGCAGCTGCTTTGCAGGTATCGAGCACAGTGTGCGCGGCTCTAAGGGGTATCTGCCGACGGTGAAGGCATCTGCCATGTACACCGGATAGTCCGACAATTTTCGGCAAAGCTCGTCAAAGGTCGACCTGAAAGACTCCGCCGTGACGGCGAGCATGCCCTTTTTCGACAAAGCGGAAATATCCTCGCCAATCTGTTTATTGAAACCACGCGCACGGTCGGCGCATCTCGGCGGCTGGTCAAACAGCACAAAGCAGTCGTCGGGGATATAGTCCATGCCGTAGGCGGGCTCGTACAGAACCGGCAGATAGCGGTCGAGATATTCAAGCTTTATATCGTTTGCTATGCGCTCGGCGTCGCCCCTGAGGGTCTGCTCAAGCTCCTTTAGCTGCTGGGAGGTCTTGTGCCTTGCGCAGCGGTCTGCCATGGCAAGAAGCTTTTTGCTCACGCCCTCCAAACCGCCGTCGGCAAGCGAAACGAGCGCCTCGGCGGCCGGAAGCACACGGCAGCGCCCGATAGCTTCGGTGCGGCGCTGGGTGTGGACATCGAAAAAGCCCATGGAGTCAATATTGTCGCCCCAAAATTCGATGCGCACGGGCTCTTGGTACATGGGCGAGAAGAAATCCAGAATGCCGCCGCGTCGGGCGTACTGTCCCGTGCCCTCGACCTGCTCGGTGCGTTCATAGCCGCAGCGAACGAGCGCCCGCTCTATCTTCTCGGGCGGGTACTCGCCGCCGTCAATTATCTCAAACGCAGCGGAACTCAGCTTATCGACCGGCATGGTGCGCTGCAACAGTGCAGAGACGGTCGCAACGGTGATCTTACTCTCGCCGCGGCTCAGTGCGTCAAGGGCCGCTATGCGCTGCTGCTCGACCTGACGGGAGGCCGCGAGCGTGGGGTAAAAGGTAAAGTCGCGGGAATAGAGTACCGTGGGCTTCACGCCCGTCATGGCTTCAAGGTCGCGGGCGAAGCTGTCGGCCGACGCTTCATCCGGACACACGACAAAAAGCGGCATCTCAAGCCGCTCAAAAAGCGCCGCCGCTAAATTTGCGCGGTGCACCGACGACATCCCCGAAATGAGCGCAGGAAGTCCTCCGCTCTCAAGCAACATAGGGAGGGCGGCGGCTTCCTTGTTTAAAAATATCTGCCTGTTTAATAGTTTCATCATCTAATAATTATACGCTATCGTGTCAACCTCAACAATTGACGAAAAAATTGTTCAAAAACCCTATACATTATAATATATATATCTTGCATGCAGGCTATAATT
>JALFUQ010000059.1 GCA_022784505.1 Bacillota bacterium | reverse complement strand
ATGTCCTTGCCGACCTCAACGCCGGTCTTGAACTTCACGCCCAGATCCTTGAGCACCTTTATCTCGGCCTTGATGACATCCTTCTCAAGACGGAACGAGGGGATGCCGAGGGTCAGCATACCGCCGAGCTCCTTTTCCTTCTCGTAAACGGTGACGGGGTAGCCCTTGACGGCGAGGTAGTATGCACAGCTCAGGCCGGCCGGGCCTGCGCCGATGACAGCTATCTTCTCCTCGTACTTTCTGCCGATCTGATTGAGCAGCTTCGGCACGAAGCGGGTCTTTGCGTCGAGATCCTTCTCTGCGATGAACTTCTTGACATCGTCGATTGCGACGGCGTCATCGATGCTCGCACGGGAGCAGGCGGCTTCGCAGGGCTTATTGCAGATGCGGCCGCAGACTGCGGGGAAGGGGTTTTCCTTCTTGATGAGCTCGAGTGCCTCGGTGTAGCGGCCCTCGCCCGCCAGCTTCAGGTAGCCCTGAACGGGGATATGGGCCGGGCAAGCCGCCTTACAGGGTGCGGTGCCGCTGGGCATTACATCGGTGCGGTTGGTGCGGTAGTTGACATTGTAGCTCTTGGAGTCCCAAGGAATTTCTTTATCGGAATGGTAAGCGTCGGAGATCTTCGGGTCGACGGTGCTGCACTTCTGACCGAGCTTGAGAGCATTGGTCTGGCAGTTTTCGACGCACTGACCGCAGGCGACGCACTTGTTCTTGTCGACCTTGGCAAGGAAGTTGGACTGTATCGACTTTGCCGAGCGGAAGTAGTTTGCGATACGCAGAGCGTAGCACGAGCAGCCGCAGCAGTTGCAGATAGCGGTGGTGTCCTCAAAGCCGGGGGTCTGGTTTATCTCGTGGACAAGGCCGTTGTCCTCGGCACGCTTTAATATCTCATATGCCTCCTCCTTGGTGATAAGGCGGTGAGAGCCGAGGCGGGAGTAATTTATGGCGTTGTCATTGAGGTACATGCACATATCCTCTTCGAGATGGCCGCAGCCTTCGCCGATCAGGCGGCGGGAACGACGGCAGGAGCACGGGCCGACGGAGATGGCCGATGCCTTCTCGATAAGGGTGCGCACCTCGTCATAGGATGCGGTCTTGGAGTTGTTTTCAATGGCGCTCATGACGGGCATAACACGCATGAACATCATGCCCTGCTTGCCGTTCTGCATAACGGGAGCAACCATTGCGATGCGGCGGCGGGTGTACTCCTCAAAGCATGCGCCGAGGTCGGGGTAGCGCTCGCACTGCTCGTTGTTCGAGAGGATGCCCTCCATGATGCCGGGCACCCAGATGGGGTAGTACCAACCGGCCTTTGCGCCGTTGAGACCCTCCATGGTGCGGCACACGCCGGCCTCGTTGAGCTTGTCAAGCTGCTCACGGGTCCATTCGACGCTTGCTTTGCAGCGCTTTGCAAGCTCCTCGGTGGTGCGGGGTGTGTCAAGCTTCATGTGGAGCATGACCTTGCACATATCGTCGTCCACGATAGGCTCGAGAATGCGGTACTCGGGGTCATTGTAGGTGATGCCGGTGTAGGTCAGGCTTTCGAGGCTGATCTTTGTCGCCAGCTTCAGAATATTCGGTCTGTGTGCCATAATTGATCTCCTTATTATGTATTTATTTTTCTTGCAAGCTAACCATCTAAACTAACAGTATACTTATATCACAGAAACTTTGATCTGTCAAACTTTTGACCTTTTCAATACGCATCAACACTTCTAGGTATCGCTTTTGCCTCAGCCCGACCGGTTTTTCAATACGCATTGACGCTTCTGCTATTCTTTACTGCCTCAGCCCGACCGGTTTTTCAATACGCATTAACACTTCTGCTTATCGTTTTTGCGTTAGCCCGACCGGTTACTGCGCCTTAAAGTTAAGGCTGTACATCAACCTATCGGTGCAGTGCGAGCTATTCGCACCTGTTTAATTGACTCAGTCCGTTGAACGGGCGCACCGAAATCTGCTTGCAGAGGATTAAACCTCCGCAGTCAAATCGACCGCTGCACCGATACCCCGTACCGGGATTCCAAAGGGCGGTTAAGCGCCTTTGGTTGCGTTTCTTTTGCTCCTTTTCTTTTGGCAAAACAAAGAAAAGGAGACAAATAGCAAAAAACACTCCGCATAAAAACACGGAGTGTTTGCTGTTTGAATTATCAGGGAATGATGCTGTCTTTAACGCCGCCGAGGAAGTCGCCGAGGCCCTTGGAGAAGTCGCCGACAGTGTTCATGATGCCGTTTACATCACCCTTGTCATAGGCGTTGCCGATGCCCTTGAGCGAGCCGACAAAATCGTCCGCTGCGCCCTCGACGCCCTTTTCAACATTGTCGCCATAGTTCATGATGTAATCAATCTTGTTGCGGCCGTTATCCTTGCTGCCGCTATTATTGGTGCTCGAGCCGCCGTTCTTGATCGGGCTCTTTGCCGGGCTCTTTGTCGGCTGCTTTGCTGCGCTGCCGGTCATGCTGCCGGTGGTGGCTGCATCCCCGGTCTTGCCGGCCGACACTTCGGTCGACGCAGGCTCGGTCGTTACCTCGGGCTGAGCCGTCTCGGTCGGTGTGGGCTCCTTGGTGTCGTTATCATCATTGGAGCACGCCGAGAGCGTTGCCGCCAGAATAACGATGAGCGCCGCGAACACTGCAAGTGCCACAACAAACAGGATACTTCTCTTTTTGGTTTGTGCCATATTTCCCTCCATTTTTGGCCGACCCCCCGTCGACCTTGTCGAAAATTTTCCGGCAATTTTGTTTATTTTATCATATTATTTTGCAATTTGCAATAGTTTGTAGTGAATTATATCCATCAGCTTCCATGCATTCGTTTTGAGCGACAGCGTGACGGCGACCTCGCCGAGGATGATGCCCGCGAAGGTGTCGAGCAGAAAATGCTGCTTAACAAACACCGTTGAGGCGCAAACGAGCGCCGCGAACAGTCCCGAGCCGATGATGACGGGCTTATCGAGCTTTGCTATCATAAAGCCGCGGAACACCATGTACGCAAACATGCAGTGCATGGACGGGAAGAGATTCGTCGGCTGGTCGGCAGCGTAGAGCTGCGCAAGGAGCCGGTCGTAATAAACGCCGCCGGTGGCCTCGGGGCGGACGATGACAGTCGGCATAGCAACAAAAAACACCGCGCAGATGAGCTCGGCAATATAAATGCCGGTAAACATTCTGAAGCACAGCTCCCGCTCCCTGGTCATACAGACAACAAGGCCGAGCAACCAGAAAATGAACGTCGCCGTGTAGACCGTGACCCACTCGGGCGCAAATGGTATTGCATTCTCAAACGGCACGGGGATGCTGTGGTGCACCGCATTTGCTGTGAGCGGCTTTGTCCCGAAAAAGATGAGAAAATGTACAAGTACGGTTATAGCAAACGGCAGGTATGCGTAGCTCGGAAAGAGTTTCGTTTTCTGTATGGTCTTATCCATATTGCTCCTTATCTCACGAACGAGGTATCGACGGTGACGACGGCAAAGCACCCGGGCATCTGCGCCTCGACGGCGGCGCATATCTCCGCTCGCACCTCGTCTGCGGTCTTTGCGATGCCGCAGGGAACGACGACATCGAAAATGAGGTTCGTGTGGCTCGGCCCTGCGACCATTCGGAAGTCATGCACGCCGATGACGTCGTCGATACCGGCAATGACCTCCAAAAGCCTTTTGTGCTCGGCGTCAACGGCTGCGTCATCGCACACGACGGGGTCCATATGTATCGTGGCCTCGCAGCCGAGCTCGCGGGAGAGCGTGCGCTCAACGATGTCGACCGCATCGTGCAGCTCAAAGATATCTCCCCTGCCGTCGACCTCGGCATGCAGGCTTATCATCAGCCTGCCCGGGCCGTAGTCGTGCACGACAAGATCGTGCATGCCGATTATCTCCTCGCGGCCCATGACGATATCCTCAATGCGCTGCACAAGCCCGGGATCGGGTGCCTGACCGAGAAGCGGCGAGAGCGTGTCTCGCGCAACGCCGATGCCCGCCCAGAGGATAAACAGGGCGACGAGCACACCGGCATAACCGTCTATGTTCACATCGAAGAAGTAGCTCACGCCCATGCTTATGAGAACGACCGTGGTGGCGATCGAGTCCGACAGGCTGTCGGTCGCCGTTGCCAGCATTGCAGATGACGATATCTTTTTTCCGACCGAGCGGTTATACGCCGACATGTAGACCTTGACGGCGATAGAAACTATCAATATCGCCGCCGGAAGCAGACCGATTTCGACAGGCTCCGGTGTTATTATCTTTTGTACCGAGCTTATGAGAAGCTCGACGCCCATAACAAGGATGAGCGCCGCAACGCACAGGCCGGAGATATACTCAAGCCTGCCGTGGCCGAACGGGTGGTCAAGATCGGGCTTTTTGCTGGATAGATGAAAGCCCACGAGCGATATTGCAGACGAGCCTGCGTCGGACAAGTTATTGAACGCATCGGCGGTGATGGCGATGGAGCCGGAGACCGCGCCCGCAATGTATTTTCCCGCAAACAGCAGCACGTTCAACACAATGCCCAGCGCGCTGCACAGGCTGCCGTAGGCTTTTCTGACGGCGGAATCTGTCACATCGTCACGGTTCTTTATGAAAATTTTCGACAGCAGTGATATCATGGTGCATCCCCCATCTTTAAGCATAGTTCGATCATTATAATACGATATTATTGAAACTTCAAGCAATGCCGAAAATAATTTGTTAAATTTATATTAAAGTCGTTCTTGCACCTTGAATAAATCGGCATTTTATTATATTATATAAAGGCATATCTACTAAAAGTGTATTAGGGGCGGGAGCATGCGCAAATTAGCGACCTTTATCGTCGGCAAGCGAAAGTTAATAATGATACTGTTTGCCTTGGCGGCGGTGCTTTCGATATTCACCTCGGGGCTTGTCAAGGTCAATTCCGACATTTACAGCTTCCTGCCGGAAAGCACCGAGACCCGTCAGGCGCTCGGCGTTATGGACGGCGAGTTCACCACCTTCAGCACCGCAAAGGTCATGGTCAGGGACATCGGCTACTCCGATGCGCTTGCACTGTATCAGGATATCAAAAATGTGGACGGGATCAAGTCCGTGAGCTTTGACGATTCGAGCCTGCACTACGCAAATAACTGCGCCATGTATTCCGTCACCTTCGGCGGCGGCGACAACGATGAGGTCAGCCTAAACGCCCTTGACGATATTGAGCGGATACTGTCCGGCTACACGGTGTATTACGACACGCAGGTCGGCTACGACCTCTCGGTGCAGATAGTAAGCGAGATGGCGGTCGTCGGCATAATCTCCGTCGTGATAGTCATTGCCCTGCTGCTTCTGACCTCCCGCAGCTATGCGGAGGTGCCGGTGCTGCTTGCGACCTTCGCCGCAGCGGCCCTGCTTCAGTTCGGCACAAACTTCCTGTTCAAGCAGATCTCCCATATCTCCAATGCGGTGACGCTCATTCTACAGCTTGCGCTTGCCATCGACTATGCGGTCATTTTGTGCAACCGCTTTGCCGAGGAAAAGCAGCACTCCGAGCCGAGGCAGGCGATGATAGACGCCCTGACAAAGGGCATTCCCGAGATATCCTCCAGCAGCCTGACGACAATCGGCGGACTTATCGCCATGGCCTTTATGCAGTTCGGTCTCGGCAGCGACTTAGGGCGCGTGCTCATCAAGTCGATCCTGCTTTCGATGCTGTCGGTGTTCCTTCTGATGCCGGGGCTTCTTCTGACCTTCAACAAGGCTATCGACAAGACCCGCCACCGCAGCCTTATCCCTCATATCGACTTTGCCGGCCGCTTTGCGTGGAAAACACGGAAGATCATCCCGCCGATATTCGCCGTTGTGCTCGTCGTGTGCGGCTACTTTGCGCTCAACTACCCGCTTTTGTATAATTATTCCGACGCAATGCCCCTTAACCTCAACGACAGGCAGCTTGCCCGTGAGGAGGTCAACAAGGTATTCGGCTATAACAACATGATGGCGATCGTGGTCCCGACCGGCGATTATCAGGCCGAGGCGGATATGCTTGCGGAGGTCTCGAAGCTTGACCATGTCACCTCCGTTCAGGGCATTGCCTGCACCGAGGTCATAGACGGCTACAAGCTTACCGACAAGCTCACGATAGACGAATTTTGCAAGATCGCCGAGCTTGACGAGATGACGGCATCGGCACTGTTTGCCTATTACGGCGCGTCACACAACGATTACAAGCAGGTCGGCAGCGATCTGCATAACTATAAAGTACGGCTCATCGATCTGTTCCTGTTCCTGTACGAGGTAGCCGAGGACGGCGATGTTGAGGTGTCGGCGGACAAGCTCAGCATGATAGAGGATCTGTACTCTCAGCTGTCCGACGCAAAAAAGCAGCTCCAGGGTCCGAATTACAGCCGTATGCTCGTCTACTGCGACACCGATGTGCAGTCGCAGCAGTCGTATGACCTTATAGATCAGATCCACGAGATCGCAGACAAATACTATGACGGCAATGTCTATGTTGCCGGCGACGCCACCTGCTCGCGCGATCTTGAGCAGACCTACACAAGGGACAACGTCATGGTCAGCCTCCTGTCGGTCATATTCGTCGTTGTGGTCGTCCTGCTGACCTTCCGCTCCGCCGGACTTCCCGTTTTGCTTATTACGGTCATCCAGGGCAGCATCTGGATAAACTTCACCTGGCCGTACGTAAACGGCGACCAGATATTCTTCGTCGGCTACCTCATCGTGACGGCGATACAGATGGGTGCAAACATCGACTACGCCATCGTTGTTTCAAACCGCTATATCACCCTGCGGCAAAACAACTCCAAGCGTGCGTCGATCACCGCCGCACTCAACGGCGCTCTGCCCACGCTCATCACTTCCGGCAGCATCCTTGCCATTGCGGGTCTGCTCATCGGATTTTTGTCCACCGAGGCCACCATCTCCAACATCGGCATCGCACTCGGCCGGGGCACCTTCATCTCGCTGCTTCTTGTCGTGTTCGTTCTGCCGCAGCTGCTGCTCTGGGGCGATAAGTTTATAAAGAAAACAACATTTGCAAAGGTAATTCATTTCCGTGTGCCGCCAATCTTTGAAGATGACTTCGATGAGGTCGCACGCAAGCGCACGGCGGATAAAAGCTGACTCCAAGCCGGCCGGATCGGGGGGGATCCGTTTATCCGTCACTACGAGAAAGGAAGAGAAGTTAATGAAAAGAATTGCACTGACGGTCATCAGCGTCTGCCTTGTACTGGCATCCGTGTTCGGCTTTATCGCAGCCGGCTCGGGCATGGATGATATCACCGATATTCTGCGCCAATCCAATTTGCGCAACGACGATATCCGTGACTCGATAGCGCTCATATCCGACCGCTATGCCGAGATCAAGGAAAAGGGCGGCGACGATACCGCCAAGAGCTATGCCACCGCCGTCGTGACCGACAAATACGGCAGCAGTAAAATAAGCGCCGGTCAGAAGCAGTACGACGAGGGCAAGGCTCAGTTGGACAAGGGGCAGAAGGAATATGATGCTGCCAAGGCGAAGCTGGATAAGGGCAAGGCGGATTACGCCGCCGCCGAGAAGCTCATTGCCGAAAAGGAAAAGGAAATTGCCGACGGCGAAAAGCAGATAG
>JALFUQ010000001.1 GCA_022784505.1 Bacillota bacterium | reverse complement strand
CCGACCTCGATCTGCGTCACCGTGCCGAAGTTTTCCGTCTCAAGCATGCAGTACTCACGGGTGTTCTGCTTGAACACCGGGTGCTTGTGAACGACGATTGGCTGCACGGGATGATAGCGCCCCTTGATGTGATAGTTGCGGCTTTTAAAGCCGTTGTCTATATAACAGTAGCGGTGATAATTTTCAACGCCGAGCCGTAAAACAAGGCATATGCCGCTTAAGTACTCCGCCGCTATCTCGTCGCCGCCGACAAGATCCTCGACATTATAAAAGCTGTCCTTGATCGCAAACTCCGAGTCTGCGCTTATCCTATACGCCGACAGATATCCGTCGCAGGGGGAAATGAGCATTTCGGGGTCGGGATCGATGGGGCGGGCACCGTCCTTCAGGCGACGGGTGAAAAAGTCGTTAAAGCATTTGTACTCGGCCTCGACACAGTCACTCATGTCGATATGATTGCGCCGGATAAAGCCGTCGATGCGCCGTGCCGAGCTTTTCGTATCCATATATGCGCCGACGACGGCGGTCAGCAGCGGATTTGTCAGAATCCGGCGGGTGGGCTTGCCGATCTTCGTATAGCAATATTTAAGACCGATGGTCATAGCAGTTTTAGTCATTGTG
Organism: Bacillota bacterium; assembly: GCA_022784505.1. Taxonomy (GTDB): domain Bacteria; phylum Bacillota; class Clostridia; order Oscillospirales; family Oscillospiraceae; genus F23-B02. The sequence continues at coordinate 4,229 of JALFUQ010000001.1, read as the reverse complement.
TTCCAGTCCTGTTTTAGGTTTCATGCGAATAAAATTCACAAACATCAAAATGCCGCAGAAGATGAGGTTACAGTAAAACGACAGTCCACGGCTTAGAAGCTCCACGCTCACGGGGTCGGCAACAAGATGCTCGAAGCCGTTCAGAAAAATGTAGTCGACGATGCCGACCGCACCCGGGACGGGCGCGGCGTTGGAGCCGAGCACAGCAAAGGTTTGCGCCGAAAAGGCCTCAAATGCCTTTGAGGGCGCACCGCCCACGCCAATAAACACGCATACGGCGACCATTATAACGGAAAGCCGCTGCATGAGATTGTGGAAAAACACTTTCAGAAGCAGCACCGTCTTGCGCCGCAGCAAAATGCCGCACTGCTTGTACTGCTTTATTATGCCAAGAAGCTTTTCATAGTGCTCGTCATAGTTGTGGAATATCTTCATCCGGCACAGAAGCTTCAGGCAGAAGCGACACACCGCGAGAACGAGCTTTTCATTGAAAATGCACATTACAAACAGCACGATGAACAGCACCTGCACTACCGCGCCGATGATTATAAAGATTAGCGCACCTGTGTCAAGCCTGAACAGCATATCGGGGTAGACGATAAAGCACACGGTGCTGATGAGTATGATGGACACCGTGTACATCACGAGGTTTAATAAAAGCGCAATTGCCGACACCGCAGCCGAAACGCCGTGGTTCATCATCATAAGCAGCGCAGCCGGCTGTCCGCCTGCGGCCGAGGGGGTCAGTGCTGAGAAATAGATATCGGTCGCAGAGTAGAGTATCGCCTTGCCGGTCGTGATCGGCTCACCGAGGAAATTGCAGGTGCATTTAAGCCCCATGCCCTCGAAAAACACGAAGCCGAAGGCGCATATGGCGGCAAAGAGCATCCACACGGGCGATGCGTTCGATATAAGATGCATAAAGCCCTTGAAGCTGAAGCCCTTGCTGCACGAGGTGATGATAAGCACGGTGCAGACCGTAAGGACGATAAGCAGCAAAAGCCACAATAGGTTTTTAGTTGATTTTTTCATACATGCTACTTTTCTATCCGACACTTTTCAATCATATCATACACTGCTGCAAATGTGAAGGAAAAAACGATATGCGCTCTAACTGTATGGCCTAAAGCCGCACAGTTAGTATATGCACAATACACGCCCTTGTCAAGTCCCCCGTAAAAATTTATTTGCTTGACAAATATTGCAGGCGGGTAATATAATTTTTTCTACTAAGTGGCTATTTAAATGTAGGATGAAAGGCGGATCTGCCATGAAAAATTTAAGCGAGATGTTCGGCTCCATGGTTTTTAACGATTCCGTGATGCAGGCTCGGCTGCCGAAAGAGGTTTATGAGCAGGTCCGACAGTGCATAAAGCTCGGCGAAAGACTCGACGGCAAGACCGCCGATGTCGTCGCCAATGCGATGAAGGATTGGTCGATAGAAAAGGGCGTTACGCACTTTACCCATTGGTTCCAGCCCATGACCGGCATCACCGCCGAAAAGCACGACAGCTTTTTAAACCCCATCGGCGACGGCAGAGTGATAATGGAGTTTTCCGGCAAGGAGCTCATCCAGGGCGAGCCGGACGCATCCAGCTTCCCGACCGGCGGCCTGCGCGCGACCTTTGAGGCGAGGGGCTACACCGCTTGGGATCCGACCTCGTATGCGTTCATAAAGGACGGTGTTTTGTGCATCCCCACGGCGTTTTGCTCCTACGGCGGCGAGGCGCTGGATAAAAAGACCCCGCTTCTTAGAAGTATGCAGGCGATAAATCTCCAGTGCCTGCGCGTGCTGCGCCTGTTCGGAAACCATGATGTCACGGCGGTCAAGACCACCGTCGGCCCGGAGCAGGAGTATTTTCTTGTCGACAAGTCCGTGTACGAAAAGCGCAAGGATCTCATGTACACCGGCCGCACACTCTTCGGCGCAAAGCCACCCAAGGCTCAGGAGCTGGGCGACCACTATTTCGGCACGATAAAGCCCCGCGTTTCGGCGTTCATGCAGGAGCTGGACGAGGAGCTGTGGAAGCTCGGTGTCTCGGCAAAGACCGAGCATAACGAGGCAGCACCTGCTCAGCACGAGCTTGCGCCGGTGTTCTCGACGACGAATATCTCCGCTGACCACAATCAGATCACCATGGAGCTTATGAAAAAGCTTGCACGCAAGTACGATATGGTGTGTCTGCTGCACGAAAAGCCCTTTGCCGGCGTTAACGGCTCAGGCAAGCACAATAACTGGTCGATGACGACCGACACGGGTGTGAACCTCCTCGAGCCCGGCGAAACTCCGTATGAAAACGCGCAGTTTCTGCTCATGCTTTGCGCGGTAATTCAGGCCGTCGACGATTATCAGGACATGCTGCGCATTTCCGTCACCAGCGCGTCGAACGACCTGCGCCTCGGCGCTGCCGAAGCTCCTCCGGCCATTGTCTCGATGTTTCTCGGCGAGGAGCTTGAGGAGATACTCGAGGCCATCGAAAAGGATGAGCCCTACGGCGGAAAGGAAAAGGAGCTTATTAAGGTCGGCGTTCACGCGCTGCCGAAGTTCCCCAAGGACACGACCGACCGCAACCGCACCTCGCCCTTTGCTTTCACCGGCAATAAGTTTGAGTTCAGGATGCTTGGCTCGTCCTCGTCCATTTCCGGCGCGAATGTCGTCATCAACACCGCAGTCGCCGAGTCGCTGCGCCAGTACGCCGATGCGCTCGAGGGTTCGACCGATTTTGAAAACGACCTGCACGAGCTTATCCGATCAGTTATAAGAAAGCACAAGCGCATTATCTTCAGCGGCAACGGCTATGGCGACGAGTGGGTAAAGGAAGCCGAAAAGCGTGGGCTTCTGAACCTGCCGACAACCCCCGACTGCGTCCCGCATTATCTGGCGATAAAGAATGTTGAGCTTTTCGCGCGCCACAGGGTGTACACCGAGATCGAGCTTGCCGCACGATATAAGATGAAGCTGGATAACTACTGCAAGGTGCTGCACATCGAGGCACTGACCATGCTCGACATGGCAAGGCAGGATATCCTGCCTGCCGTCAGCGCGTTCGCCAAGGAGCTGTGCGACACGGCGATGGCGAAGAACGCACTCGGTGTCGAGTCCGTGTACGAGACCGAGACTGCGGCAAGGGTGAGCAAGCTCACGACCGCAGTGCTAAACGAGGTGCGCGCACTCGATAAGGCATCAAATGATGCCGAGGAGCTTACCGATGTTCTAACCCGCGCCTGCGCATACAGGGATAATGTCCTCGGCGCAATGAGTGCCCTGCGCGAGAGCGTGGATGAGCTCGAAACGCTGACAGCCAAGAAATACTGGCCGTACCCCAATTACGGCGACCTGCTGTTCAGCGTCAAATAAATAAGTATAAAAAAGAAGCAGTTCAAACGAACTGCTTCTTTTTTGTCGTATCGCTTACTTGTACATCTCGATGAGGCGCTGCAGGTGCTCGTAACGAGCCTTGGCGTTCTCCTCGGATGCCTCGAACAGCGTGTCCGCTCTCTCGGGGAACTCACGGGTCAGGCGGCTGTAGCGAGCCTCGTTCATGAGGAACTCACGATAGCCGTCCGTGGGAGCCTTGCTGTCGAGCGTGAACTTGCCGTTCTCGCCTGCGGGATTATAGCGGAACAGGTTCCAGTAACCGCACTGCACGGCCTTCTTCATCTCGGCCTGGCAGTTGGTCATACCGCCCTTAATGGAGTGCATCTCGCAGGGAGCGTATGCAATGATGAGGGACGGGCCGGGATAAGCTTCCGCTTCCTTGATGGCCTTGAGGGTCTGGATCATGTTTGCGCCCATAGCGATCTGAGCAACGTAGACATAGCCGTAGGTCATTGCGATCTCAGCAAGGGACTTGGACTTGATTTCCTTACCTGCTGCGGCAAACTGTGCGACCTGGCCGATGTTCGATGCCTTGGAGGCCTGGCCGCCGGTGTTGGAGTAGACCTCGGTGTTGAACACGAAGATGTTCACATTCTCGCCGGAAGCAAGGACATGGTCAACGCCGCCGAAGCCTATATCGAATGCCCAACCGTCGCCGCCGAATATCCAGCAGCTCTTCTTGTTGAGGTAGGACTTGTAGTCCAGAATTGCCTTGCGGGTATCGCAGCCGCAGTCCTTCGCTTCGAGCGCGGCAATAAGAGCCTTGGAGGCTGCCTGGTTTGCCTCGGTGTCGTCAAATGTATCCAGCCAAGCCTGAGCCTCGGGGACCTTGTCGGCTATAGTTTCGACC
>JALFUQ010000055.1 GCA_022784505.1 Bacillota bacterium | reverse complement strand
AGGGGAGATATGCGCTTGTAAAGCAGCATCGTCAGCACCGTTACTATAATGCCCTTTAAAAGGTTAAACGGAACGACGCAGAACAAAACGAGGGTGGATACACTGTTTATAGCCGAGTTTATGTCGCTGCCCATCTTGATTATCGCCTCAAGCGGCATGCCGAACAGTTCTGCGAAGGTCGGCAGCAGGTAAACCGCATTGAAAAGGCTTCCGAAAATCGTCATTACGAGCGTACCGGCGATCATGCCGATAAGCGCGCCGCGCTTGCTCTTTTTCATGTGGTAGATGCACGATGCCGGAAGAACGAACGAGCAGCCGACGACGAAGTTTGCAAAGTCGCCGACAAATGCTGTGGTCGTGCCCTTCAAAACGAGCTTCACGACAATCTTCAAAAGCTCGCCGACGACACCTGCCACGGGCCCGAGGTAGAAGGTGCAGATCAGAATGGGGATCTCGCTGAGGTCTATCTCATAAAACGCCGGTGCGAAAAACAGCGGTATCTCGAGGAACATCAAAAAGCCCGCCATGGCGGAGAATATCGCCGTATACGAGATAAAATGCGTGCTGCCGAGCTTTTTTCTGTCCTTAACGAGCAGCTTTTCGAGGATATATGCAACTGCAAGTATCGCTGCAAAAATCAAAAGGCAGATGAGGATGAAGCTCAGGTTGTCTTTAAGTGACTGTGACATTGGTATTTCCTCCACAAATAAAAAATCACCCGAAAGAACAATATCTCTCAGGTGCTCGCACATCGAACATCTTCTTTCATCCAGACTATACTGTCGGTACCGGAATCACACCGGTTCATGCCAAATGGCTCGCGGACTTTACCGCCGGTCGGGTATTTCACCCTGCCCTGAAGATATATCGTTTATTCGGTTGTGCCTTTATTATAGTCCCTGAAAACAATTTGTCAATAGGTCTTTGACATTTTTCTTATCGTGGAATATAATGCCGTTGAAAGAAGGTGTACTATGTCCGAATACGGCAAAAGCTGCTGCTTCACCGGTCACAGGCCGCAGAAGCTGCCCTGGGGCTATAACGAGCTCGACCTGCGCTGCGTTGAATTCAAAGAGAAGCTGTCGGTCGTCATCAAGGCGGTATACGAGTCGGGCATAAAGCATTTTATATGCGGCATGGCGCTCGGCTGCGATATGTACTGCGCCGAGTGTGTCATCGAGCTTAAAAAATGCTTTGACGATATAACACTCGAGGCTGCCGTGCCATACGACGGGCAGGAGACCAAGTGGTCAGAGCAAAACCGCAGGCGATATCGCAGCATTCTCATGCACTGCGACACAACCACGCTCATCCAGGACGCGTACACGCCGGGCTGCATGATGCGCCGCAACAGGTATATGGTCGACAACTCCAACGTCCTCATCGCCTGCTACAACGGTAGCTCCGGCGGCACATGGAACACCGTCCGGTACGCCATGGAAAAGGATATTGAGATTATCCAAGTCGAGATAGAGTAAAAACCAGGCCAAGCTTTGGCCTGGTTTTTTTATTTTGTAAGGTAATCATACAGATCATCGGGCGTTTCGGCAATGTAGACTGCGCCGTGTTCGGCAAGCTCGTTCGGTTCAGCGTAGCCAAAGCGCACGCCCACGCAGTCAAGGCCGCATTTTTTCGCACCGATGACATCGTATTTGCGGTCGCCGACCATTATAGCGTCACTCGGCTCGATGCCGAAGCTTTTGAGGACAAAGTCGATGACCTCCCACTTCTGCCCACGCGTGCCGTCAAACTCCGAGCCGCAGATGAGGTCAAAATCGTCGGTCATGTTATAGTGCTCCAATATCTGCCGCGCAAGATGTTCAGGCTTGCTCGTTGCAACGGCAAGCTTTTTGCCGTCGGCGCGGAGCTTTAGCATAAGCTCATGCATCCCTGCAAAGGGGCTGCACTCAGCCCAGCCTGTGGGCAGGTAGCGCTCACGGTACAGCTCCGTGGCATGCACAGCGTCCTGCTTGCTCATGCCGTACTTTTGCATGAACATCTCCACGAGCGGAGGACCTGCAAAGCACATAAGCTCATTAAGCTCAGCCTCTATGCCCATCTTCCCCAGCGCGTACTGTACGCATTTTGTGATGCCCTCGGCAGTGTCGAAAACAGTACCGTCAAAGTCAAAAAGAATGTAGTTTTTCATGTTTATCAAACTCCTGTCGCTAAGATAGTAACATCGCCTCACACACTTGTCAATTGGCGCATACAATGAAAGGGTGAGGTGGTAAAATGAGTGTTCAGTTTTTCCTGGGATCAAACTCCGGCGACGGGTTTTACTCACTGTATGATAGCTTTGCCTGTGCTCCCGGAGACCGGCTGTATCTTATAAAGGCCGGCCCCGGATGCGGCAAGTCGACCTTCATGAAAAAGCTTGCATCTAAAGCCGAGGAGCAAGGCTTCACCGTTGAGTACATACTGTGCTCGGGAGATCCCGAGTCCCTCGACGGCATTTACATTCCGGCGCTGCACCTCGGCTTTGCCGATGCAACTGCGCCGCACATCCTAGAGCCGAGGCTGTTTGCAGTTGATAGTTGTTATGTTAACTTGGGTCAATTTTGTGAAGACATTGAAAGTGAGAAGATACGCGAGTACACCGCAAAATACAGACGGATGTACAAGGCTGCATACGGTTTTTTGTCGGCTGCAAAAACGATAAAAAAAGTTCAGATACCTGAGCTTATCAGCGATAATGACATCGTTTTAGCCGAAAGTCGTGCAGAAAGCGCCTTGCTTCGTGAGTTCGGCAAAAAGCGTGGTTCGGCGCATGCCGGAAGCATCACAAAGCGCTTTATCCGCGGCATAAGCTGCATGGGCGAGATATGCCTGAGCGGCACGGTGAATATGTTATGTAAACGAATTTATCTTGTTGATGACAGGCTCGGCCTTGCAAATGCTTACCTTAAACGCATTGCACGCGGTGTCGCAGAACGAGGTGAAAACGCCATAGTCTGCCCCTCCCCGCTGTGTCCTGATGAGCTCGATGCAGTGCTTTTGCCGAACCACGCTCTTGGCTTTGTTTCGGCAAGCGTCATGCAGGTAAACGATCCGTGGCGGCATGTACGGCTGGACGCACTCGTCGCTCCCGACATCGTCCGCGCGCACCGCTCGGAGCTCAAAGCGCGCGAAAAGCAGTACCGCAGTCTGCTTGACTGCGGCATCGGCTATCTCAAGCAGGCAAAAAAATATCACGATCTGCTCGAGGGGGAATACAAGCCGCATGTTGACTTTACCGCGCTTACGGAGTTTACCGAGCGCGAGATGACAAAACTCATAACTTAAAAAACACAGCCGATGGGTTATCCATCGGCTGTGTTCTATTAGCAGCAGCACCCGCCCCAGGGAGTGAGGCAGGAAAAGCACAGATACATATTGCAGCAGTCAGAGCACAGTCCGCAGTTGGACATGGAGCTGTCGCTGTAATTCGTATAATACGTGCCGCCGGACTGGAGTGTTTGCAGGAGCTTATTGTACTCGGGGTTATCCGGCGAAAGTTCGACGGCGCGCTTTGCGCTGTCAAGAGCGGCAATACGGTTACCGAGATACATGTTGGCAACGGAGTTTAAATAATACCACCTGCCGTCGCGCTCATTCTCCGGCACCTGCGACAGCGCCGTGAGCGCTTCGTTATACCGGCCGTTTCGTATGTAATTTACCGCTGCGCGGCATTCTGCGCGCTCCTGCGGCTGCTCATACGCGCCGCCGAAACCGCCGTAGCCGCCGTACTGGTTGTATCCGCCGCCATACCGGCCGTAGCCGCCGTAGCGGTTGTTATTGGCCGTGCCGTTTTTTATCTGGTCGTAGGCTGCGTTTATCTCGTTCATCTTCCGCGCCGCCTCCTCGTCGCCGGGGTTGCGGTCGGGGTGATACTTCTTGGCAAGCTCACGATAGGCTTTCTTTATCTCCTCGTCGCTGGCGTTTGGCGAAACGCCGAGGACGGAATAGGGGTCTTGTACCATACTGGGGCACTGC
>JALFUQ010000013.1 GCA_022784505.1 Bacillota bacterium | reverse complement strand
ACTTTCCGGCTTGTCACGGGTGATGCCCTCGGTCTTGTCCTCAAGCATGGGGCAGACGATATATTCGACATTGTCAATTTGCCTGTCGGGCTTCTGCACACGCTCTGCGCTCGTGCGAAAATCGACAACGGTCTTGAGCCCCACGGACTTAAGATATTCCACATCCTCATCCGTGAGCCTCGCAAGCATACCGCTCCTTATAAGCCGGTTCGGCTTTATCCGCCTGCCGTCGGCGGTCTCGATGCCGCCGAGGTCACGGGCGTTCGGCGCACCGGTCAGTATCTTTTCGGGGTAATACATTTCATTCACCAATTCCAAACAATCTTTTGCCGTTATTATAGGTAAGTTCCTCGATTTCACCTGCACTCATGCCTTTTACCTCGGCAATCTTCTGCACGACAAATTCAAGCTGCCGCGAATCGTTGCGCTTGCCGCGGTTCGGCACGGGGGTGAGGTACGGGCTGTCAGTCTCGATGACCATTCTTTCGAGCGGGCACATTTCAAGCACTTCAATTGCCTTGCGGGCATTTTTGTAGGTAATAGGTCCGTCAAAGCCGAGGTACCAGCCGCGCTTTAATAGCTCTGCGGCCATCTCGGCGCTGCCCGAGTAGCAGTGGAACACGCCGCGCAGCGTGGGGTGGTCGCGCACTATCTCCAAGCAGTCGCCGTGCGCCTCACGGTCGTGGACGATAACGGGCTTATTGAGCATGAGCGCAAGCTCTATCTGCTTTGTGAATAGTTCCTTTTGCTCGGACTTGTGGGTATCGTCCCAGTAGTAGTCAAGCCCGATCTCGCCGATGGCAACGCACTTCGGGTGCCCGGCGAGCTGTTCCAATTCGGCGTAAGCCTCGTCCGTGAGCTTATCCATATCCTCGGGATGCCAACCGACGGCGGCGTATACAAACTCAAAGCGATCGGCAAGCGCTATCGCCGCCCTGCTGCTTTCAAGGTCGCAGCCCGGGTCGACGATGAGTCCGACATTGCTTTCGGGCATCGAGCCGAGTATCTCATAACGGTCTGCATTGAACGCTCCGCTGTCATAATGCGCATGGGTGTCAAAGTACATGTCGTTCACCTCTTGCGCAATTATAACATTGCCTGTTATAATAACGCAAGTGATATGTAGAGGTGAAACTATGAAGAGCTTTTATAAAATTTTAATAGACGGCATGGACGACACACTCACCGTGACCGGAATCGTGCGCGGCGTTGCATGGGTCGGGGCAGAGCTTTCTAACGGCAGCTTCGGCATCGCCATGAACACCGAGGGCGAGAGCGTCGGGCGCATGTTCCCCTCGCTCATGGGGCTGGGCGCAAAGACCGCTGCAAAGGCCGTCATGAGCTGGAGCTTTAACGAGGCGAGCGAGGCAATGGCAGTCATAAACGCATTTTACAATACGACTGAGCGCATGGAGCGGCTTGGCTTTGAAGATGACGGGAAAAGCTGCACCGACGGCATGGATATTGCAGGCAAGACCATTGCGCTAATCGGCCACCTAAAGCTCGGCGATGAAGCACTGAGGGGTGCAAAAGAGGTTTTCATAATTGAGCGCGAGCCCCGAGACGGCGATTTGCCGGACAGTGCATGCGAGTACATTCTGCCCGAGTGCGATGTTGCCATCATCACAGGCAGCGCAGCGGTAAACAAGACCATGCCGCGGCTTGTTGAGCTATCCGAAAACGCAAAGACCATTATTATCGGCCCCAGCGTACCCATGTGCCCGGCACTTAAAACGCTGTGCGTCGACCGCTTGTCGGGCATGGTCGTTACCGACAAGGACGGCATCATCGATTGGATGCAAAAGGAGAGGGGAAATCCGTATCCCTTCGGCAAAAGCTTCATGATAGACTGAAAAACAGAGCCGATTTTGGCTCTGTTTTATTTTCGCTTATTTCCCATGCGGATAAAACATTTCTCAACAGCGCCATATGACGCACTTCGGGGAATTACATAAGTATAATAAATAATACCTTATGTAAACTTCGGAGGCGATATTATGAATGTAAAAGGCTCGATAGCGGCGATAAAGACCGCGTTTGAGGATAGCTTTGTGCAGCGAAATTCAGAGGATGTCATCGCTGTCGCATGGGCTGTTATGTATTTTGTCAGCGGCTTTGTGCTTGCAACGGCGCGGGTGCTGGGGACGGCGGGGCCGTTTGGCATCGCGATTGTTGCCGCGGCCGGAGCGGGGCTCAACGGCGTGTGCTGCCTGTTCGGGGCGGCCTTCGGCTACATAGTCTCCGGCGGCCTGTCATGGGGCATACGCTACCTTGCGGCGATAGTCATCGTGTTTACGGTAGAGTTTTCGTTTCAGGACACCAAGCTTTATAAAAACACCCTCTTTGCGCCGATAACCGCCGCTGCCGTGACCCTCGCCACCGGCATTTTGTCGAGCTTTTCGCAGATACTCAGCGATGCGCCGACTATCGCCATCGTGTTTTTGGAAACAGTTCTTGCCTTCGGCGTGAGCTACTTTATCGCCGAGGCACTCAAAAAGGATGAACCCACCACGGAGTCTGCCGAGATACGCCGCTCAACGGCAGTACTCATAACAGTTGCGGTGTTCATGATGGCGCTGTCGAGGTTAGTTTTGTTTGATACTCTGTCCGTTGGGCGCTTTGCGGCGGTGCTCATAATCATGATGAGCTCGCTGCGCTGCGGCATGATGACCGGCTGCACCGTAGGTACGGTGTTTGGTCTTGCGATGGACCTTACGACCGGAGGCACACCGTTTTTCACGATGGCATACGCTTTTTCCGGGCTGCTTTCGGGACTTTTTAACCGTTGCGGCAGGCTGGCGTTTTTGCTTGCGTTTATCCTATCAAACGCCGTTGCGGCGGCGCTTGCGTGGACTGTCGCCCCGCAGCTAAATGACCTTGTCGAGGTGTTCTGCGCCTCGGTTGTGTTCATGCTCCTGCCGTCGAATGTCATTTGCAGGGTGGGCACTATCATCCAGCCCGTTGGCGGCGGCAGCGGAGAATCCGGCCTCAGGCGCTATGTCTCGCGGCGCGTTGCGCAGCTGGGCTCTGCGTATGCGGGGCTGTTTGAGATAGTGCGGCGCAATGTCGAACAAAACCACAACGACGCAGACCCGGCAAAGGTATTTGACCGCGCAGCCGATTGCGTGTGCGTCATGTGCAAGGAGAAAAACCGCTGTTGGAACAGCGAGTACATGGAAACGCTCTCAGCTCTAAATGATGCAACGGCGGCCATGACAAAGCGCGGCACTCTCCAACTCGGAGATATCCCGCTTAGGTTCGTCGAAAAGTGCCGCACGCCCGAGGCGTTCGTCACCGCCGTCAACGGTGAGCTGCGCGCTGCGGCATATCGCAAGCACTTTGCAGCGCAATTGCGCGAAAGCCGTGACACGGCGTGGGGGCAGTATTCGGACATGGCGGATATCCTCGGCGGCGTTGCCGAGGAACTCGGCAGCATAAACGGTGCCGACCACCTTGCCGAGCGGCGGCTCATGCGCTACCTGCGCACGATGGACATTGAAGCGGACGCGGCGGTGTACCGTGACGGACGTGGTAGGCTGCGCGCGGTGGTGGAGTCAGGCTCACTATCGCGGCTGTATGAAGATCCCGATTATCTTGAAAAGCTGTCAGCGGTGCTCGGTCTGAGGCTTTGCCGCCAGAGATCGGCAAACGATGGCATGGCAAAGCTCACGCTCATTGAGGCAGAGCCCCTTGCGGTGTCCGTCGGCATAGCGGCGATGAAGAAAAAAGGTGAGAAGGTCAGCGGCGACAGAGGTACATATTTTAAGACCGACTCGGGCGTTTTGTGCGTCATCCTCTCCGATGGTATGGGCTGCGGCCCTGAGGCCGCGAGCGAGAGCAAGGAGGTCATCGAGATACTCGAAAAGTTCCTGCGCTCGGGCATTGATCCTGCCGTTGCGATGAAAACGCTAAATTCCGTGATGCTTTTAAAAAGCGGCGATAACTGGGGATTTGCCACCGTTGACCTCATGTGCGTCGACCTGTTTTCCGGCGAGACCTGCTTTTACAAGTACGGCGCTGCACCCAGCTATGTCATGAACGGCAAGAATATACGCCGCATAAAGGGCGAGAGCTTTGCGCCCGGCCTCGGCGACGGAACCTCCGCTGCGCCCGATGTTGTGCGCATGCGCTTAAAGCCCGGCAGCACGGCAATAATCGCCTCCGACGGCGTCATCGGCGACTCGAACGACAGCTGGCTGCGCGAGATCATGGACTCCGCGACCGATGACATGAAGCTGCTTGCCCGTGACACCCTCCGTGAAGCCGAGAAAATTTACGGCAACTGCGACGACATGACCGTGCTCGCCGTCAAGGTCCAGACCCGCGGGTGATGTATATGGATATGACAAAACGGGTAAAATCCGAACAAGGATCAACATCACAGGAGGCTGCTGACGTGGTAAAGGGCACGGCAAAACGGGTGATAGTCGTAAAATCACCGGACAAAAAGGTGTTTGAGGAGGCGATATTCATCGTCCGGGAGGACTATATGCGCACCGCAGGCATAACGCAGGCAAAGCTCATGGACGAGGCACGAGCCGCCGCAGGAGGCTACATGAGCACCCTGCGCCGCAAACCAAAGTCCAAAACGGGGGTTTTAATGGCGCTATCCTCCCTCAGCGGCAGCGCAGTTGCCTACGCGGTATTAAAAATATTCGGGATATAGAAAAACAGGCAGTTTAATTACTGCCTGTTTTTTATCGTTAGGTCAAAATTCAAGCTTTCCTCGCTGTTTTTCCATAGCAGGAGGAGGGCACCGAAGCCGCTGAGCTTGCGCTCGGAGCTGACGGTCTCCCAAGTGCCGTTTTCAAAAACACTGTACTCGATGCACCGCTCGCTGTGGCTTTTGATGATCTGCGTAACGCGCATCTTGCGGCCGACGATGGCGCAGACAAGGTCAGTGACACGCTGCTTGAAGCTTTCAAGCGGTCTGCGGTCGGATATCAGAAGATCGGTAAATCCGTCAAACACGAGCATCGCCTGAAGGCAGTCGGCATTATTCGTCTCGCTGCCAATTAAAACGAGCGAAAAGCTGTCGGCTGTGCTAAACTCGAGGGTGTAGCACAGCTCATTTTCGTGCGTCAGCACGGCGGAGGGTATGCGGCTGCCTACATTACTATAAATGTCCTCGGCAAAGCATCTGAGGCTTTCGGCCTGTTGGCGGGCGAGGGCTTCTTCATTTTCACGCATATTATCACCTGTCAATTTATTGTATCCGCATTCATTTCAAACATCCTGTCGACGGCGAGCCTGAGGGCCTGATGCTCAGGGCTATTAAGCTCGGGGTCAGCGGCTAAGAGCTCCTGCGCTGCGGCTTGCGCCGTTTGCAGCACATTCATGTCCGAGCACAGGTCGGCAACATGCATTGCAGGCAGGCCGTGCTGCCTTGAGCCGAAGAAATCGCCCGGGCCGCGCAGCCGCAGATCTTCTTCGGAAATTTTAAAGCCGTCGTTCGTCTGCGTCATGACCTTGAGTCTTGCCTCGGACACCTCGTTGTCGGTATCGGAGACCAAGACACAGTAGCTTTTATGATTACCTCGGCCGACACGGCCGCGCAGCTGGTGCAGCTGGCTCAGGCCAAAGCGGTCGGCGTTTTCGATTATCATAAGCGCCGCATTCGGCACGTCGACGCCGACCTCAATGACCGTCGTCGAGACGAGAATATCAATGCTGCCGGCAACGAATGACTGCATGATATCGGCCTTTTCCTTTGCCTTGAGCTTGCCGTGTACGCACGCGACCTTGAGGTCAGGAAAGTAGCGCTGCAGCTCGGCGGCGTGCTCCTGCGCGGACTTTAGGTTCGGCGGAAGCTCCTCGTTTTCTTCTATCATCGGGCAGACGACAAACACCTGTCGCCCCTCAGAAACGAGCTTGCGGATAAAGCTGTTTAAGCGCACGCGGTAGCTTTCCGTGACGCAGAAGGTGTCGACCTTTTGCCGCCCGGGGGGCAGCTCGTCGATGACGGAAATGTCAAGGTCGCCGTAGATTATAAGCGCAAGCGTGCGGGGGATGGGTGTTGCGGACATGACGAGCACATGCGGCCGGTCGCCCTTTGAAATGAGGCTCGAGCGCTGATTAACACCAAAACGGTGCTGCTCGTCGGTAACGACGAGGCCGAGGTTTGGGTACTCCACATCCTCGGAAAACAGCGCATGCGTGCCGATAATAAGGTCAAATTCGCCGTTTTTGAGTGAGGCCTTGACCTCGCGCTTCTGCTTTGCGGCCATCGCGCCGGTCAGGAGGCCGATACGCAGACCGAGCGGGGAGAGAATGCCCAGCAGCGTGTCAAAATGCTGCTTTGCCAAAATTTCCGTCGGAGCCATGAACGCACTCATGTACCCGTTTTTCGCAGCGTACCAGATAAGCGCCGCAGCCACCAGCGTTTTGCCGCTGCCGACATCGCCTTGGACAAGCCTGTTCATCGCCTTGCCCGACTGCATATCGCTCATCGCATCACTTACCGACCGCCTCTGCGCATTCGTCGGCGCGAAGGGCAGGGCAGACCAAAATTCGTTGAGGTCACAAGGCTTTAGCTTGTATCCGTCGGCCTTGCTGTGACGCCCCTTCATCCTGCCGAGCGCGCAGGCGAGCAGGAACAGCTCCTCAAATATCAGCCGCCGCCGCGCAAGCTCGAGGGCGGTAAAGTCTGCAGGGAAGTGGATGTTTTCATAGGCAAAGCTCGTCTGAGCAAGCGAGTATTTTTCACGCAGTGCCTCGGGCAGCACCTCCGGCAGCTCACTTCCGCAGGCGTCGAGCGCCTGACGCACTGCGCTCATCACGAGCTTCTGCGAAAGCCCCGTCGTCAGCCTGTACACGGGAATTATCCTGCCGGTTACGCCGTCGGGCGCGTCCTCCGGCTCGTACACGGGATTGGACATCGTCCGCTTTCCGCCGACACCGATGATCTTGCCGTAAAAATTCAGGCACTGGCCACGGCGTATGCGGTCCTTGACATAGGGTTGATTAAAAAATGTTATGTCAACCGACGCGCTTTCATCCACCACACGGAACTTCACAAGCTCCATGCCGCGGCGGATGCGCACGAGGCGGGGCGTGTCGGCAACGATGCCCTGTATGCATGCCGTCTCGCCGTCGCAGGTGAGGCCGATGGGCTTAAACTGGCTGCGGTCCTCGTATTTTCTGGGGAAATAGGAAACAAGGTCGTGGACGGTGAACACGCCGAGCTTGTTTAAAAGCTGCGCCTTTTTCTCGCCTATACCCTTGCAGTACCTAACATCGGTGTCCAAATATGCCATTAAACTAAATCCTCTAACGAAGCGCCACCGTATCATCTAAACGATACGGTGGCTTAAATTATGTTAACCTTACTCAGTGAATCTTGCGGTGTAGTCCTTGGTGTTCGTGAGCTCAAACACCTCGACAAGGCCGCTCGTGCAGATGACCTCATTGTCCTCGGTTATCATGACCATGTCAAAGCCGCCGTAGTTGCGCCAGTAGCGCAGCGCACCGTTGACACCGAGAACGAACATGGCTGTCGACAGGCAGTCTGCCATCGTGCCGTCTTCGCACACGACGGTGACAGAGACAAGGCCGTTGTTGGCAGGCTCACCGGTGCTGGGGTCGATGAGGTGGTGATACTTAATGCCGTCGCTGCCGATAAAGCAGCGCTGGTAGTTGCCGCTGGTGACCACCGCTGTCTCGCCGACCTTGAGTGTGCCGATATATGAGCCCGTGTCGTTGGGGTCTTCGACTGCGACCGTCCACTTCGAGCCGTCCGGCTTGAGACCCAGAGTCTGGACATTACCGCCTAGGGAAACGATGCCGCTTTCGACACCGGCATTGCGCATGGCCTCGATAGCCCTATTGGAGGCACAGCCCTTTGCCACAGCGCCGAAGCTTATCTGTGTGCCTGCGGGCATACGCACGGAGTAGTTGGATTCGCCGTTAAACTCCGTTATGCTCGTTTCCGAGAAGCGTACATTCTTCAGAAGCTCCTTTATCTCATCCGACGAGGGGATCTTGCCCTTTTCCGAGTCAAACTCGCCCCAAGCAAGGTAGAGGGGATAGACCGAAAGATCGAGCGCACCGTCGGACTGCTTGCAGACCTTGAGCGCGGCGCTGAGTATCTCCGCAACCTGCGGTGTTACGATGACATTCTGTCCGTCGGCGTGGTTGAGCTGATATGCCGCGCTGTTCTCAACCTCGGGGTCGAGCAGCGTGTTGAGCGAATTTATAACGCCCGTCGCAGCGTCAAGTCCGGTTTTTGCGTTTTTGCCGTAAGCGGTGAGCGTCATGACGGTGTCCATCGCAAAGACCTGCTTCTGCTCCTTTGTGTCGCCGCAGGCGCACAGCGGGAGAAGCATCGCGAGGCAGACAGTCATGGAAATGACCTTTTTAAAAAGCTTATTTTTCATTTATCTTAGTTCCTTACTGCTTAGATCAAACTCTAGTATACCATATAAACCGTCAAAAGAAAACCGTAAAATACACAATAACTATTTGTTTAATTTGCCCTTGGCCACAAGATATTGCTCTTCGCCGCTTCGACCAAGTTCACAGAATATTTACAGGCTTCAACGGCTTAAACGGCCGAAAGTGTTGACATAATGTGCCCCATGTGTTACAATTTGATTACTCAGTATTTTACTAAGCGTAATCAAAAAGCGGAGAGATCATAATGAAAAAACGATTATTAAGCATAGCAATCGCGGTAATGATGTGCGTGTCGCTGCTTGCGATACCTGCCGCCGCAGAGAAGACCCTGGGAGCAAGCACCACTGCTGCGCTCAACCTCAGAAAGAGCGCGAGCACGAGCGCGACCGTCCTCACGGTCATGCCCAAGGGTGCCGGAGTGATCGTCATCTCCACCTCCAAAGGCTGGAGCAAGGTGATGTATAACAATACCATAGGCTATGCTTCAAAAACATATCTTAAGGCCGCAAGCGAAGTAAGCGGCAATTTCGGCACCGGCACGATAACGGGCTCCGATGTGCGTATGCGCAAAGGCGCAGGCACAAGCTATGCCATCGTCGGCACCTACGATAAGGGCACGAAGATGACCGTCACCGGCGCAAAGGGCAATTGGTACGCCGTTAAATATAACGGTAAGAGCGGTTATGTAAGCGGCGATTATATGACCCTGTCCGTGACCCCGAAGTCCACCGGCACAAGCACCACGACTACGACTACATATACCGGCACGATAACGGGCTCCGACGTACGCATGCGTAAGGGCGCAGGCACGAGCTACGCCATCGTCGGCACATATGATAAGGGTACGAAAATGACCATCACCGGTTCGCAGAAGGGCTGGTATGAGGTCAGCTATAAGGGCAAGAACGGCTATGTAAGCGGCGATTACATGCGCCTTGTCCCCAAAACCTCCTACAGCACCGCAAAGGCCGGTACTACCGGCAACGGTGCCATCCTTAGAATGGGTCCATCCACAAAATTTGATGTCGTGACCAAACCCGGCAGCGGTGTAAAGGCCAAGGTGACCGGCGTTTATGGCAGCTGGTATGAGGTCAATATAAACGGCAAGTACGGCTATATGAATAAGAGCGTGCTCACCGTCGGAACGACAAATACAGTTCCCGCACCCAGCGAGAAACTGGACGAGACCGGCTATGTCAACGGCAACTCTGTTCGCATGAGAAAAGGCCCGTCCACCAGCTATGCCATCGTCGGCTATTACGACAGGGGAACGCGGGTCGAGATAACCGGCAAGACCGGCAACTGGTACGCGGTTACAATTGACGGCAAAAGCGGTTACATGTCCGCAGACTACGTAAAGCTCAAGACCGACGACACCGGCAACACCGGCACCGAACTTGGCAAACAGATAGTCGCCACCGCAAAGCAGTATCTCGGCACGCCCTATGTTTACGGCGGCGCATCGCCCAAGGGCTTTGACTGCTCGGGCCTGGTCTACTATGTCTACGGCCAGTACGGCTATAGTCTCCAGCGCGGCGCCGGCAGTCAGTACAGAACGGACGGCAGGCATGTCGATAAGGACGAGCTCCAGCCCGGCGATCTTGTGTTTTTCTCGGATAACGTCGACCCCATCGGCCATGTCGGAATGTACATCGGCGATGGCCAGTTCATCCATGCCTCCACCGGAAAGGGTCAGGTCATCATCACCGACCTCGACTCATACTACTACGCCGAACACTACACCGGCGCAAAGCGTATAATATAGTTTAGGTATTAAAAATCAGCCGTGAGCTTTTGCTCCGCGGCTGATTTTTTATATGTTATGAAAAAAAGAAAGCAGTTCAGGTATATGCCCCGCTTTTTTTACAAAGTCGAAAAAGGGGAAGCGGATGAAATTCCGCTTCCCCTAAATAATTCTGTTTTATAGTGATTTACTTGCCGAAGTAGCGGTTCAGCAGCCCCTCGAAGGCCTTGCCGTGTCGGGCTTCGTCGCGGGCCATCTCGTGGACGGTGTCGTGGATGGCATCGAGATTGTACTGCTTTGCAAGCTTTGCAAGCTCGAACTTACCGGCGGTCGCGCCGTTCTCGGCATCAACGCGCATCTGAAGATTCTTCTTGGTGGAGTCGGTGATGACCTCGCCCAGGAGCTCTGCAAACTTTGCAGCGTGTTCTGCCTCCTCAAGACCGGCCTTCTCCCAGTAGAGAGCTATCTCGGGATAACCCTCACGGGCAGCAACACGAGCCATTGCCAGATACATACCGACCTCGGAGCACTCGCCCTCGAAGTTTGCGCGCAGACCGCTGATGATCTCCTCCTGAACCTCGGCGGGAACATCTGCGCCAAACTGCTTGCCGACACCAACAACGTGCTCGGCAGCCCAGGTCTTGTCATCGGACTGGAGCGTGAACTTGCTGCCGGGAACCTTGCACTGGGGGCAGAACTCGGGGGGCGTATCGCCTTCGTGAACATAGCCGCATACGGGGCAAACCCATTTCTTCATAATAATATCCTCCAATAAAAATAATTTTTATATTTAGTAAGGCAAAAGCCCTTACTCACAACAGTTTTTGCACAGGCCGAAATAGCTCAGGGAGTGTCCCTTGACCTTACCGCCCGTTAACTCCTCAACATTAGAATACCTTTTATTTATCGATAAATCAAGGAAAACATCGTTGACCCGCCCGCATTTCGTACACACAAAGTGGGGATGGTCACTGGTAATGGCGTCATAGCGCTCCTCACCGTTGACATTGCCGACGGTGATAATAAGACCGTCCTGTATCAGCACATTCAGATTTCTGTACACCGTGCCGAGGCTGAGGTCGGGTATCGACGGCTTGAGCTGGGTGTATATCTGCTCTGCCGAGGGGTGAGCCGTGGTATTGCACAGCGCCTCATATATCGCCGAGCGTTTTTTACTTGTTCGCCGTGCTTGCATCTGCTCACTTCCTAGTAATGATTATCGTTATTGATAATATATCACAGACTTTTTCATTTGTAAAGCCCTTTTTTAAAATTTTTTTGAAAATTGACTTTGCACGATTATGTGTAAAATTGACAAAAAATACGGTAATTTTTCTATCACCGAAAATGGAAATGATTATTGAAAACAAAATCGGCATATCGTATAATCAAATTGTATTATAAGTAAAATGGAGGGAAAAAATGAAAAAGTTTTTAAGTATTCTTCTGGCACTTGTGATGGTGTTCTCGCTTATGGCACCTGCCGCAATTGCAGAAGAGACTACGACTCCCGGCACGGAAGGCGGCGAGGTCGTTGATCCCGAACCCACTGCTAATCCCGAGCCTACCGAAAACCCTGAACCCACCGAAACACCCGAGGTCCCGGCTATCACAGTCACAGTCGGCAATGTTGCCAAGACCGGCAAGATCACCTTGAAGTGGACCGCCGTTGACGGCGCCGCAAAGTACGAGGTTTACCGCAGCACGACAGAGACCGGCAAGTTCAGCAAGATCTACACCGCAACCGGCCTTAAGCTCACCAACTCCAGCGTGACCGTAGGCGAGCAGTACTTCTACAAGGTCAAGGCAATCGATGCCGAGGGCAAAGAGGTCCTGACCAGCGATGTTGTTTCCGGCTATGCCGACTGCGCAGCGCCGGTAGTCACTGCAAGCAATGTCGCATCCACCGGCAAAATTACCCTCAAGTGGAAGGCTGTTGACGGTGCAGATAAGTACACTGTGTACCGCGGTGCATCTAAGGACGGCGAGTATACTAAGCTTATTACTACCGCTAAGACCAGTTTAGTCAACAGCTCGGCGAAAGCAAATACGAAGTATTATTATAAGGTAGTGGCACTGTCCTCGAAGACTGAAGAGGCAGACTCAGCATTCAGCGAGGTAGTTGCACGCAGATGCGACTGTGCTGCTCCTGTTGTGACCATCGGAAATAATGCCAAGACAGGCAAGATAACACTTAAGTGGAAGGCTGTTGACGGCGCTGCAAAGTACGAGGTCTACAGAGCTACCTCCAAGACCGGCAAGTACACCAAGCTCACCACAGTGAAGGGCACCAGCCTTACCAATAGCTCTGCAAAAGCTGGTTTTACCTACTACTATAAGGTAAAAGCACTGTCGGCAGTAAGCACCGAAGCAAACTCTGCCTTCAGCAGTGTGAAAATGCGTGTATGCGACTGCGCAATGGTCAGCTTCAATGATTACGATTACAACAATAACGGAAATCCCGTCTTCAAGTGGAAGAAGATAACCGGCGCAAAGAGCTACAAGATTTATCGCAGTAAGTCCGAAAACGGCAAATACACCCTGCTCGGAGAGACCACGAGCACGACATTCACAGATAAAACTGCAAAGGTCTTGACTGTTTATTACTACAAGATCATCGCGATCTCCTCGAAGACCAGCAGCGCTAACTCGGCAGCTTTCCGGTTCGCGGCCACTCCGGTCTATCCGATGGCAAAGAACCTCAAGGACGTCAGCACCTCAAAGGTCACTAAGCTAAAGTGGGATGCAATAAGCGGTGTTAGTGGCTATGTTATCTTCTGTGGATATTCAAAGAACATTGATGAAATGGATCCCATTGGTCATACTACCAAGACAAACTTTACTGCCAATGGAAAGTATAACGGCCTTTGGTACGCCGTTGTTGGATACAAGCAGTTGACTACAGATGATGTCATTCCTTCCATGCCAGCATATGTCTATGTGAAATAATTAAACCAATTAAACCCAAAAACTCGGCAGCAGAAGCTGCCGAGTTTTCTTAGATTCTGCGTACATTTGAGGATATCTCCGCAAGTGCGGCGGCAGCCTCGGTGTCGCAATCGGTGTTGCGGGCAAGATCGGCAAGTGAGAGCATGCCAACAAGCCGTCCGTCGCGGCACACCGGCAAGCGCCGCACCTGCGCGTCAGCCATGAGCCGTGCCGCCTCGCCGACATATGCCGTGTCGTTCACGGTGATGACCCCGCGGGTCATGATATCGCCGACCTTTGCCTCGCCGGGCGAAACTCCCGTTGCAACGCACCTTACGGCGATGTCGCGGTCGGTTATCATGCCGCGTATCTGACCACGGTCATCGCAGACGGGAACTGCACCGATGTTGTGCTGCTTTAATAGGCGGGCAGCCGCCGTCACGGGCTCTGACAGCCCGACGGTGACGATGTGCTCGCTCATTATATCAAAAACCTTCATAGCAAGACCTCCTTGATGTAATCATCACCAGGGAGGTCAAATTTTATTCCACCAGATCTGCAAGCGCAGGGCCTGCCGTTTCGCCGAACAGCCTTATTGCAGCCAGTGCCTCCTGCAGGGTGTTGCCGTTGCTGCCGACCTCGAGGATGACAGAGCCGGTGCTCAAATGCTGATTATATCTGTACGGCACGAGTGTCACCGGCCTCATGAGACTCGGGTACTTTTCCAGAACAGCGTTTTGCAGGTACAGTGCGAGCCGCAGGTTCTGCGTCCAGTTTGGGTATTCAAGCCCGCTTTCGTCCGTGCCCATGACGAACATTAGCTGCGATGCGCACACACCGCTTTCCGTGGCTACGGTCTTGTAAATTACATCATTTGTACCTATCGCATCACGGTGCAGGTCAATGACAACGGAAATAGAGGGATATTCCTTCAGATATTTCTCCACCGCCTCGCCGCTGCGGTTATATGAGCCGGTGTAGCTCGGGTAATCGTAAACGCCGCAGTCGTGGATAACATTGAGCCCGTACTTTTCAAAATACTTTTCAAGCTCTGAGCCTATCCTTATTACATTATAATTATTATCCTGCGTGCGGCTTGCGCCGGAGTCGACATATCTGTCAAGTCCGGCAGGGGAGTAGGCCTCGCTGGAGTGGGTGTGTATGATAAGTATCTGCGGCTTGCCCTTTTTAAGCTTAACGGGACTGCCTTGCTTAATTAGCTCGGACACCTGAACGGAGTAGTCGGTCGAGTTCTTAATGACGAGCCCGCCGGATATGGTCGTCGGGATGATGCTCGGCCCGGGCTTCGGTGCCGGCGTGGGCTTGGCCATGGCAGGAGGGGAAGCTGCCGGAGGCGTTTCGTCGGGAGCACTGACCTCGGGCGTAGTCGTGACCATGGATATCGTAGTTGTAAAAAGCTCGGGGCTGTCAGTATACAGACAGGCAGCGCCCAGGATCAACCCGGCAGCAGCCAGAGCGACGGCTGCAAGTGATTTATTCTTTCGCATTATAACACCTCCGCAGTTAACAGCTTATTCGCCGTGGACTGAAAATATATCTGTACTTTGCACTGCGGATGTGGTATCTTATATTACAAATTGCGGGATGCTTAAATAAATATAAATATTGTTATGTAAACCTAAAATATTCATTAAACGGGGTGGAAATATGCATATTGAGTACAGGCCGAAGGGCGTATGTTCACAGCTTATGTCGATAGATGTCGAGGACGGTAAAATTGAAAAAGTGGAGGTCAGGGGCGGATGCAGCGGCAATCTTCAAGGTATTTCAGCACTCCTTGTGGGGATGCCGGTCGAGGAAGCCATAGCGAGACTCGAGGGTATCCGCTGCGGATTTAAGCCCACATCGTGCCCGGATCAGATAGCTCAGGCACTAAAAAAATGCATATAAAATATGCGATTTGGTTTACATAATTATTTCGCATAACGCAATTGATTAACATAATGTTATACACATGATTAATATTTGTAATATTTTTTGCTGTTTTTTTATAAAATGTTGTCGAATTTATATCTTTGTGCAACTTGACCAAGCCACAAAATACAGTGTTTAGCACAAATAATTATCCCAAAATATTGCGATTTGACAAACGCATATAGCAATACTGCACAATTTCGACACAGACCGTTTGTGCAATATAACTATTTACCCACTTGCGTTCGTTCCGATATAATTAATATGCCAGAGAGTTATATGGCAATTGTTCGGCAAATCACCGAACATAAAAATTATGTCAGGAGCGTTATATGAGTAAGATCAGAAAATTCAATATCTCTCTCGTATTCGTTGCCTGTTTGCTGTGCGCCCTGTTGTGCATGAATGCGTTTGCAGACGAGGCGGAAACCGAGCTCGAGTATACCGAGATGCCTGTTTATATTGACGGGCTGCTGTCGTCCAGGGGCTACACCGTCGGCGATACCACGTATCTGCCGCTTGAGAGCACCGGCGCAGTTCTCGGTTACGAGACCGAATCGGACTTTAACTATGAGACAAATACACTGACCGTTAAGGTCGAGGATATCGAGATCACCGTTTGCAGGGATGACGAGTACATGAGCGCAAACGGACGGTATTTCTACCTGCCTGACGGCTATATGGAGATCGGCGGCGCAGCGGTCGTTCCCATCGAAGCTATCGAGAAGATTTTCACCCTCGAGGCAAATTGGGACGCTGAGCTTGAAGCCTATGATCTTGACACGGCAAACAAGGCCCTGCTTGTAAGCGGAGATGAGTTCTATGATGAGGACGATCTCTACTGGATGAGCAGGATCATCACCTACGAATCGGGAAACCAGCCTGTTGCGGGGCAGATCGGCGTCGGCAATGTTGTCATGAACCGAGTTGAAAGCAGCAGATTCAAAAACACCGTCAAGGATGTCATCTTCCAGCAGGGACAGTTTTCACCCGTAGCAACGGGAGCAATATACCTTGACCCGTACGAGATAAGCACCATCTGTGCAAAGATGGTCTTTGAGGGCTACAATACCGTCGGCGAGGCACTGTTTTTCCAGCAGGGACGCTACGGCAACAATTGGATTAGTCAGAACACGAGGTTTGTCATCAACATCGCAGACCACAATTTCTTTATCTGATTGCTAAATCCAAACTAATATGATAAAATGAGCTGTAAATTTTACAGCTCATTTTTCTTTTTGAGGTTTTGTATGGAAGATATACTGCGCAGCGGCTTTGCCGAGCTCGGCATTGAGCCGGATGGGAAAGCATTTGAACGCTACAACACATATTTTGAATATCTTGAGGAGCGCAACGCCGTCATGAACCTGACCGCGATAAGCGGCAGGGAAGATGTTGCACGGCTGCATTTTCTCGATTGTGCAGCTCTGCTGAGCATTTGCAATTTCAAGGACAAGACCGTCATCGATGTCGGAACCGGCGCGGGCTTCCCCGGTCTTGCACTGAAGATCGCCGAGCCGAGCATCAGGCTCACGCTGCTTGACAGTCTTAATAAACGCATCGAGTTTCTCGCCGAGACCTGCGAAAAGCTCGGCTTTGACGATGTAGCCTGCCTGCACGCAAGGGCAGAGGAAGCTCCCAAGGAACTCTATGCCGCCTTTGATGTTGCGGCCTCACGAGCGGTCGCCCGCCTGAATGTTCTGTGTGAGCTGTGTCTGCCGTTCGTGAAGGTCGGCGGGATGTTTATAGCCATGAAGGGCCCGGACTGCGCACAGGAGCTTACAGAGGCCGAAAATGCGCTGCACCTTCTCGGTGCCGAGGTCGAAAAGACCGTTGCCTACACCATCCCCGGAACGGACATCACCCACACCGCCGTCGTGATACGCAAGCTCAAGCCCACGCACCCCAAGTACCCCCGCAAATGGGCACAAATTAAAAAGCAGCCGCTGTAAAAAAAGAAAGCCGCCTGTGAGACCACAGGCGGCTTTTCAGCGTGTCAAAAAAGTCTTGTGACTTTTTTGCACGCTTCAAAACACGCCACATTTTTTGTGAAGCTTTGCTTCACGAAAAATCTCGCTATGCTCGTCAAAAAGCCTGATAACTCAGGCGTTTTTGATGGCTATAATCTAATTTGAGGCGGGACCTTGTCCCCCTCACACTCCCCCTGCTGCGTATTGGATTTTGCCTGTTGCGCCATTTTTCCTAGTTCTTTGACAGAAAAATAAGCCGCCTGTGAGACCACAGGCGGCTTTTGTTTTGCTTATCAGTCGAACAGGTTTTTGAAGAAGTCGATGACCTTGTTCACAAACTCGGTGACGGTGTCGGCAGCCTCCGACAGGAACTTTTCGACCGAGCCTTTGGTGTCGGCAATATTCTTAATGTACTGCTGCACCTGCTCGACCTTCTCCTTGAGGGCGGAGACATCGAGCTTTTCAAGCGAGCGGCAGAGGCTTATAAGCTGGTCTATCTGCGAATCGTTGAGCGTGACCTCGTACTTTTCGGCGATCTGCTTTATCTGCTCACGCAGCTCGTCGTCGGTCATATCCTTGGTCTGGTCGAGGATGAGCTTGAGCTCGTTGACGATCGCGGTGGAGTCAGCGCTGCCTATCTCATCTGCAAGCTCGGCGGTAATGGTGAGCTCCTTTGTACCGACGAGCTTTGCGTCCTCGTCAAGCTTCTTGCCGGTAATGTCCTCATAGGCCATATAGATGCCGGTGAGGGCAGCCGTGCCGGAGACCTTGTAGGGTGCAACGATCTTGACATTGGCATCGGTGATGCCGGCGGTGACCATGGCATTCATGTACATGTCGGCAGTGCACCAGGTGATGTTTTCAACCGAGACATCAAGTCCTTCACCGCTGCCCTGCGCCTCAATGTAGATGCAGGATATCGACCTTGTGCCGATAAGGCTTTCGTCGACCTGACCTTCAAGGTACTTGCGCTCGTCTGCGTTTGTAACGGTAAGCTCCTTGACCTCGCCGCGTTCGATGCCGAAGGATTTGTACACGGTGGCGATCTCGTCGCTGTCAAGGTCAGCGCCGATGACCGTGCGGCTGTCGGAAATGTTGTCGGCATAGCAGACGCTGCTGCCGACCAGCATAAGGGCGAGGATAAGTGAAGTTATTTTTTTCATAAAGCATTTTTCCTTTCACTGGGGGTATGACGATTTTAGTACAACCCGACTTCGATTGTGTTAACTAACTATGAATTAATCTCGGATTTAACAATAAAAAACTATTGACATAGAAAAATATATATGCTAGATTATTTTCATCAATTCCCGTGAAACCCCAAGAATCTCAGGAGACTGGGGGCGGAGGAAGCTCTGGAGAATCCCGAAAGGGTGCCGAAGGTGTAAGGCGAAAGCCGAATCTCTCAGGCCAAAGGACAGAGGAAGCATAAATATTTATATGTTTTCTATTATGTCTCCGGAGCTGCTGAATTTTGTTCAGCAGTTTTTTGTTTTGGAGGAAAGAAAGATGGAAGCAAAACTGTACGAAATTGTATGTCAGATAAACACTTATCTGTCCAACTACATGCTCATTTTCCTGCTCGTCGGCTGCGGCCTCTGGTTCTCGATCAAGACCAGATTCGTCCAGGTTCGCTGCTTCGGCGAGGCGTGGCGCAAGGTGTTCGGAAACATCAGCCTCAAGGGCGATAAGCACAAAAGCGGCATGAGCTCTTTCCAGGCTCTGACCACCGCTATCGCAGCTCAGGTCGGTACCGGCAACATCGTCGGCGCATGCGGCGCTATCCTCATCGGCGGCCCCGGCGCGATCTTCTGGATGTGGATCATCGCTTTCTTCGGCATGGCGACCATTTACGCCGAGGCAGTTCTCGCTCAGAAGACCCGTGTCGTCAACGCTGACGGCAGCGTTTCCGGCGGCCCTGTGTACTATATAAAGACCGCGTTCAAGGGCAAGTTCGGCAAGTTCCTCGCAGGCTTCTTCGCCGTTGCCATCATTCTCGCACTCGGCTTCATGGGCACCATGGTCCAGTCCAACTCCATTGCCGAGAGCTGCACCAGCGCATTCAGCATCCCCGGCTGGGTGAGCGGCCTCATCGTTGCAGTCGTCGCAGGCTTCATCTTCCTCGGCGGTACTCAGCGCCTTGCTGCTGCGACCGAGAAGATAGTCCCCGTCATGGCAGTTCTTTACATCCTCGGCGGTATTGTTATCATCATCGCGCGCATCAAGTTCATCCCCGAGACCTTCGCAATGATCTTTAAGTACGCATTCGATCCCACCGCAGTCCTCGGCGGCAGCATCGGCGCAGCCCTCATGGCAGCTATCTCGCAGGGCGCAAAGAGAGGCCTTTTCTCCAACGAGGCCGGTATGGGCTCTACCCCTCACGCACACGCACAGGCAAATGTCAAGTGTCCGCATGAGCAGGGCATCGTCGCAATGATGGGCGTGTTCATCGACACCTTCATTGTTCTGACCATGACAGCCCTCGTCGTTATCTCCACCCTCTACACCGGTGACGGCGTGCTCGCAGCAGGCGTTGCAAACGGCGTTCCCGAGGGCATCGCAAAGACCAACATGGCACAGCTTGCATTCGGAAGTGTGTTCGGAAGCGGCTTCGGCGGCGCATTCGTTGCAATCTGCCTCCTGTTCTTCGCATTCTCGACCATCATCGGCTGGAACTTCTTCGGCCGCATCAATGTTGAGTATCTGTTCGGCAAAAAGGCAGTCATCCCTTACTCGATAATTGCGATCATCTTCGTCGTCCTCGGCTCGCTGCTGCAGAACGACCTCGTTTGGGAGCTGACCGATATGTTCAACAACATCATGGTTCTGCCCAACGTCATTGCACTGGTTGCATTGTCGAGCCTCGTTGTCAAGAGCGCAAAGCTCCAGTACAACGAAACACTCGAAAAGTAAAAACTTACGACCTGAAAGGCGTGCCGATGGCACGCCTTTTTCGATGTATTTGAGTCTGCGATACTTGCGAAGTTTGAAATATGGTGGTAAAATAAATCGCTTAGAAAAAGTTTGGAGGTTTGACCATGAGCAGGATCAAAGATATTAGCCTTGCGCCGTCCGGCGAGATGAAGATAAACTGGGTGGAGCGCAATATGCCGGTTTTACGCGGCATAGGCGAGGATTTTAAGAGGGAAAAGCCTTTTGCCGGAATGAAGGTCGCGCTGTCGGTGCACCTTGAGGCAAAGACCGCTTACCTGTGCCGCGTCATGGAAATGGGCGGCGCTGAGATGTATGTCACCGGCTCAAACCCCCTTTCAACTCAGGACGATGTCGCGGCGGCGTTAGTTGCCGGCGGTATGAATGTGTTTGCCGAGTACGGCTGCTCGATGGAGCAGTATGAGCAGTGTCTTGAGGAAGTACTCAAGGTCGGCCCAAATATCATCATCGACGACGGCGGCGATCTTGTCCATCTCATGCATACAAAATATACCGACCTCATCCCCAACGTCATCGGCGGCTGTGAGGAGACTACGACCGGTATAAACCGGCTTAAAATAATGTCACGAAAAGGGGAACTCAAGTTCCCAATGGTCATGGTCAACGACGCCGACTGCAAGCACATGTTTGATAACCGCTACGGCACGGGTCAGTCTGTGTGGGACGGCATCTGCCGCACGACCAATCTCATCGTTGCGGGCAAATATGTCGTCATCTCCGGCTACGGCTGGTGCGGCAAGGGCGTTACGCTGCGCGCAAAGGGCTTGGGCGCAAAAGTCATCGTCACGGAAACAGACCCCGTGCGCGCACTCGAGGCTGTCATGGACGGCTACGTGGTCATGCCCATGACCGAGGCTGCAAAGATCGGCGATATCTTCTGCACCGTCACCGGCGGCAGGGATATCATCACCGCCGAGCATTTCCCGCTCATGAAGGACGGAGCTATCCTCTCAAACGCAGGCCACTTCAACATTGAGGTGGACATGGAAGCACTCGAAAAGATGGCGGTCAGGAAATACGAGGCTCGCCATAACATCCAAGGCTATGTCATGCCCAACGGCAGGACGCTGTTCACGATCGCCGAGGGCAGACTCGTGAACCTCGCCGCGGCCGACGGCCATCCGGCGGAGATCATGGACATGAGCTTTGCCATTCAGGCGCTTTCGGCGCGGTTCCTGGCGCTTAATAAGGGCAAGCTGGCTGCCGATGTTGTTGCCGTTCCCAAGGATATCGACGAAGCCGTTGCACGGCGCAAATTGAAGGCAATGGGCGTTGAAATAGACACTCTCAGCCGCGCTCAGGCCGACTATCTCGGCAAATAATTATGCCAAAGTAAATTCCAGAAAGGAGGTTCGGCAATGGACAACATTGAGAACATGGACTTTGAAGCCATCCACGAAAAGCAGTCTGACGAGCTGATGGAGCTTTTAGACTCTCGACGTATGAAGGAGCTTCAAACCCGCCTTGAGGACATGAACGAGTTCGATGTTGCGGAGTTTCTGTCCGAGATAGGTGACAACAGAATGCCAATGGTGTTCCGCCTGCTTTCAAAGGAGACGGCAGCCGATGTTTTCGCAAACTTCGACGCTCCGGAGCAGGAGCAGATAATAAACTCCATAACCGATTCTGAGCTGTCAGCCATTATCGAAGAGCTGTATGTCGACGACGCTGTCGACATGATGGAGGAGCTTCCGGCGAATGTCGTCAAGCGTGTCATGCGCACGGCAACGCCCGAGACGAGAAGGCTTATAAACCAGTACCTCAATTACCCTGAAAACTCTGCCGGCAGCATCATGACCGCGGAGTTTGTTGACCTAAAAAAATACATGAACGTGCGGGAAGCAATAGCCCGCATCAGACGCATCGGCGAGGACAAGGAGACGATCTATATCTGCTTTGTCACCTCCGCTGACCGCAAGCTTGAAGGCGTTGTGTCCGTCAAGGATCTTCTTTTAAACGACGATGAAACCGTCATTGAGAATATCATGGACACGAATGTCATCTTCTGCATGACCCACGATGACCAGGAGGAGGTCTCCGAGAAGATCTCGGACTACGACCTCATGGCGATACCCGTTGTCGACAAGGAAGGCAGACTTGTCGGCATAGTCACCGTTGACGATATCATCGACGTTCTCGAACAGGAGACCACCGAGGACTTCGAGATCATGGCCGCAATGACGCCGTCGGATAAGCCGTACTCGCGTACCGGTCCTATCGACATGTGGAAAAACCGTGTGCCGTGGCTGCTGTTTCTCATGCTCTCGGCGACATTTACCACGATGATACTCAATTCCTTTGAGGATGCGCTTGCCGTGCAGGCGGTGCTTATAGGCTTCATCCCCGTCATCATGGGCACGGGCGGCAACTCCGGAGCGCAGTCCTCAACGGCGATAATCCGAAGCCTGTCGCTTGGTGATACCGAGCCAGAGGATGCTTTGAAGGTCATCTGGAAAGAGCTGCGTGTCGCGCTTTTGTGCGGAGTTACGCTTGCGGCGGTCAATTTTATGAAAATGCTGCTGGTGGATAATCTCCTTTTGGGCAACCCCGATGTTGACTACACCATAGCGCTGATAGTAAGCCTTGCCATTGTGTTCACCGTCATGTTCGCCAAGGTCGTCGGCAGCTTCCTGCCTATGCTGGCAGAGAAGATAGGGCTTGACCCTGCGGTCGTTGCAACGCCGCTCATAACCACAATCTCCGACGCTGTGTCGCTGCTTATCTATCTTGAAATCGCAAAGGTGTTTCTCCATATATGATAGTTTTGTTTGAAAAGATGGCAATGCTGGTCCTCCTGCTTGCCTTAGGTTACTTATGCGCAAGGATGAAGCTTGTCGGCCCCGAATTCAACAAAGGCCTGAGCAAGCTCGTCATGAATTTGTTCTTGGTCGCAATGATCCTGTCCTCGGTCATCAATAAGGACATGGAGCTATCAGGCTCAGAGGCTCTGACCGGCTTTCTGATGCTGGCGCTTATGGTGCTTATCTGCCTCGGCATCGGCTTTATAAGTCCGACTGTACTTCGCATCAAGGATGGCGACCGCGGCATGTACCGTATGCTCGTTTCGTTTATGAATAACGGCTTCATGGGTTTTCCGCTCGTTGCCGCCATCTACGGCGAGGGAGCTGTGTTCTTTGCGTCACTCTCGAATATCCCGTTTAACCTGCTTTTGTATTCCGTGGGTGTCATGTTTCTGCGTGAGGACGGGCACAGCGAAAAGTTCAAGCTCAAGAATGCGATAAACGCACCCATGATCGCAACGCTTATTGCGGTCATCATCTTTGTGTTCAAGATCCCCATGCCGACACTCATAGACGATACGGTCGACACCATCGCGGCCGCGACCGTACCGCTTTCGATGATGTGCATCGGCCTGTCTTTAGGCTCAGTGTCCCTCAAGGATGCCTTCGTCCATCCGAGGCTTTACGGTCTGAGCTTCATGCGCCTTGTTGTTGCACCGCTTGCCGTGTGGTTCGTCATGCATTTCTTTGTCACGAACCCCGTCATTCTCGGCACGATAGTCGTGCTCTCGTCCTGCCCCTCGGCGGTTGTCTGCACCATCCTCGGCATTGAAAACGGCCGCGACGGCATTGAATCCTCGGAAGCGGTGTTTTTGTGCACCGTGCTTTCCATGATAACGATACCGCTTCTGGTCTCGGTCTTAAATCTGTGAACTAAAACAGCCTGCTGCAAGCGCAGCAGGCTGTTTTAGTATTATCTAGTCGGGGTCTCCTGACCGGTCAGGTTCATGTATTCGTCAAACGAGCACATACGGTCGATGATGCCGTCATCGGTTATCTCGATGATGCGGTTTGCGACCGTCTGCGTGAGCTGGTGGTCGTGGCTTGCGAAGATGATGTTATACTTAAACGCCTCCATGCCGTTGTTTAAGGCAGCAATGCTTTCAAGGTCAAGATGGTTCGTCGGCTGGTCAAACAGCAGCACATTTGCGCCCGAGAGCATCATTTTGCTTATCATGCATCTCACCCTTTCGCCGCCCGAGAGCACCTTGACTGGCTTGTACACATCGTCGCCGGAGAAAAGCATCCTGCCTAAGAAGGTGCGCAGATAGCTTTCGCGCTTATCGTCGCTGAACTGGCGCATCCAGTCCATGAGGTCGTAGTCGCAGCTTTCAAAGTAGCTGTTGTGATCCTTGGGGAAGTACGCCTGCGTGGTGGAAGCGCCCCACTTTACCGTACCGGAGTCAGGCTCCTCCTCGCCCATGAGTATCTTAAACAGCATCGTGACGGCAAGCTCGTTTTTGCCGAGAATGGCGATCTTATCCTCCTTGCCGACGATGAAGCTTATGTTGTTTAAAAGCTTTACGCCGTCAACGGTCTTGCTGACCTCGGTGACGAAAAGCCTGTCCTTGCCGGGCTCACGGTCGGCTTTAAATCCGACCCACGGGTAGCGCCTGCCGGAGGCTGGCAGCTCCTCAACGGTGAGCTTATCAAGAAGCTTTCTGCGGCTGGTCGCCTGACGGGACTTTGATTTGTTTGCAGAGAAGCGAGCGATAAAGCCCTGCAGCTCGGCGATCTTCTGCTCGGCCTTCTTGTTCTGATCTTTTATGAGCTTCTGCATGAGCTGGCTGGACTCGTACCAGAAATCGTAGTTGCCGACATACATTTTTATCTTGCCGTAGTCGATATCGACGATGTGGGTGCAGACATTGTTAAGAAAGTAGCGGTCATGCGATACGACAAGCACCGTGCCCTCGTAGTCCATGAGGAAATCCTCCAGCCACACGACGCTTGCAAGGTCGAGGTTGTTCGTAGGCTCGTCGAGCAGGATGATATCCGGTGAGCCGAACAGCGCCTGCGCAAGCAGCACCTTGACCTTCATTCTCGGATCCATGTCGCTCATGAGCGTGTCATGGTAAGCAGGGGAAACACCGAGGCCCTGCAAAATGCGGCTTGCGTCGGACTCAGCCTCCCAGCCGCCGAGCTCGGCAAACTCCTCCTCCAAAACGGCGGCTCTCAGTCCGTCCTCGTCGGAGAAATCGGGCTTATCGTAGATCGCATCCTTCTCCTTGCCGCAGTCGTAAAGCCGCTGGTTGCCCATGATAACGGTGTCCATGACTGTGTACTCGTCGTACATGTTCTGGTTCTGCTTCAAGACCGACATACGCTTTTTCGGAGCGATGTTAACAGAGCCGGTCGACGGCTCAAGCTCGCCGGAGAGTATCTTTATAAAAGTCGATTTACCTGCACCGTTTGCGCCGATAATGCCGTAGCAGTTGCCTGCGGTAAATTGCAGGTCGACGCGGGAGAACAGAATGTTGCCTGCGAAATTTATTGAAAGATCGTTGACTGAGATCATACACTTCACCTCAAAATTCGTTGTAAATTTTATTTTATCACATTCTGGCTTCAAATGGCAATGCCTTTGCGGAATTTTTGTAAAGATAAAAGCCAGAATATCATCGAGGTGAAAAGCATGGGCGGCGACATTTTTCTTGCGGCAATTATTCCGATAATATGCGGAGCATTGGTATCGTACATCGTCACGCGTGTGCGGACGCATTTTGTTCAGCGAAAAAGGCCAACAGACACACAGCACGACGATTGTGACTTGTAAGTTCAGGCAGAGTATGGTATCCTGTTTTTTGAGGTGAGGCAATGAGTATTTCGTTTAATGCAGGGGTATTTTCACTCTGCACCGATACCGTAAGCTACATATTCCGCATAACAAAATTTAAGCATTTAGAGCACATCCACTTCGGCGAGAGAATGCTCGATGGGGATGCAGAGCCCCTTGCCGTCAAGCACGATATCCAGCTTGGCAGCAGCATCATGTACGACCCTTCGGATGACAACTACTGCATGGATAACCTGTGCCTTGAGTGGTCGGGTGTCGGTAGGGGAGACTATCGCCAAACGCCGATAGAGCTCAAAATGCCCGACGGCAGCTTTGCCTGCGATTTTCTCTACGACAGTCACGAGATCGTCTCCGGCTGTGTGCCCATGCAGAGCCTGCCCAACGCATATGACGACGGAAACGAGGCGCAGACGCTTATCGTGACGCTTCATGAGCGTAATAATGTGGTAAAGCTCAAGCTTTACTACACCGTTTTCCCGCACAGCAATGTCATCGCCCGCAGAAGCGTTCTTGAAAACGCGAGTGGCGCGGATATATCCCTGCGCAGGTTCATGAGCATGTCCGTTGACATGCCTGACCGCGGCTTTAATATGGAGACCTTTGACGGCGGCTGGATAAAGGAAACGCACCGCCATGTGCGCCCCGTTGAGTACGGCATGTATGTAAACTCCTCAACCACCGGCGCATCGTCAAACCGCCACAACCCGGGCTTTCTGCTGTCGGAAAGGAACGCCTGCGCCGACTACGGCAGGGTGTGGGGCTTTAACCTCGTCTACAGCGGCAACCACTTCGGCATGGTCGAAAAGTCAAATCACGACCTTGTACGCATTCAGCTCGGAATAAATCCGCACTGCTTTGACTGGACGCTGCACGATGGCGAGAGCTTTGAGGCACCCGAAGCGGTCATGACCTTCTCTGACGAGGGCTATAACGGTCTAAGCCACAACTTTCACGATTTTGTCAACAACAACATCGTTCGGGGCGATTGGAAAAATATCGAGCGCCCCGTCCTCATAAACGACTGGGAAGCCTGTTTTTTTAAATTCACCCGCGGAAAGCTTCTGAAACTGGCACGCAAAGCGAAGTCTTTAGGCGTAGAGCTTTTCGTCCTTGACGACGGCTGGTTCGGCGATCGAAACACCGATACGGCAGGGCTGGGTGACTACGATGTTAATCTGAGGAAGCTGCCGGGCGGCCTCGGTGATTTTTCAAAGTGCATTGAGGATATGGGCATGCGCTTCGGCCTGTGGTTTGAGCCGGAGAGCGTGAATGTCGATTCAAAGCTCTACCGCGCGCACCCCGATTGGGCGATAAAGCCGCCCAAGGGCGAGCCGTGCTTTGGCCGCAATCAGCTGCTGCTCGACCTGACGCAAAGCTGCGTTCGGGACTACATAGTCGAGTCTGTCGGAGCTGTCCTCGATTCGGCGAAGATAAGCTATGTCAAGTGGGATATGAACCGCCATATGTCGGATGCTTATTCAAAGCGGCTTGACAATCAGGGCGAGTTTTACCATCGATATATCCTTGGCTTGTACGAGATCCTCGGCAGAATATTTGGACCCCGGCCGCATATCCTGTTTGAAAGCTGCTCCTCGGGTGGCAACCGCTTTGATCTCGGCATGCTGTGCTACTCACCGCAGGTCTGGTCGTCTGACGATACAGACCCCATCGAGCGGCTCGACATTCAGGGCGGCCTGAGCTATCTGTACCCGCAGTCGACCATGGGCGCGCATGTTTCCGCCGCGCCGCACCAGCAGACCCTCAGGGACACGCCGCTTTCCACACGCTTCAATGTCGCCGCCTTCGGTGTCCTCGGCTATGAGCTTGAGTTCAAGTACATGAGCCGCGTTGAGCTCAAGGAGATAAAAGAACAGATAGAGTTTTATAAAAAGCACCGCAAGACCCTGCAATTCGGGCGGTTTTACCGCTTTGACGAGCGTAAGGACAACAAGGTACACTGGCAGATATCCGCCCCCGACGGCTCGGAGCACATCGTCGGCCATTTTCAGAAGCTGTGCACCGCCTCCGAGGGCTACGATGAGTTGCCGGTCAAGGGCTTGGACAAGGCTGCCCGCTACCGGTTACAATGCAAAACGCAGAGCCTTTTCATAAAGCGCCTCGGCGGCCTTGTCAAGCATGTCATGCCGATAGAATTAAACCCCGACGGATTTATCCTCCGCACGGCAAACAAATTCTTTGCCATGCCCGACGGGGCAGAAGACTTTGAAGCAAGCGGCGCGGCTTTAATGTCTGGTATAAAGCTTAACAACCAGTTTCTTGGCACGGGCTATAACGGCAAGCTTCACATGTTCGGCGACTTCGGCAGCGCAATTTACACAATTGAAAAATCATAAAGAGACCCGAAGGGCGAATTCTCCTTATCTGAATCCGCCCAAGGTCTCTTTTTTAATAAATAGTTATTTTAAACTTGACTCTACAACTGTTGTAGTGTTTATAATATGTGCAGTTTTAATGTAAAGAAGTGAAGTGCATGGAAAGAAATCTTACGACCGGAAGTGTCGCCAAAAATCTGATACTGTTTTCACTGCCGTATCTGCTGTCGTATTTTTTGCAGACGCTCTACGGCATGGCGGACCTTTTCATAATCGGCCAATATGAGGGCGTTGCGAGCACCACAGCAGTTTCCGTCGGCTCGCAGGTCATGCATATGCTGACCGTCATGATAGTCGGTCTTGCCATGGGCACGACCGTAAGCATTGGTCAGGCCGTCGGTGCAGGGGATAAGCGCAAGACATCGTACTTTATCGGCAACACCGTGACACTTTTCATGGCGGTGTCCGTCACGCTCACTATCGTGCTGCTTTTGCTCGTTGACCCCATTGTTTCCGTCATGTCTACGCCTGCGCAGGCGGTCGAGGGCACGGCGGCATACCTCACCGTCTGCTTTATCGGCATCCCGTTTATCACGGCGTATAACATCATAAGCTCGGTATTCCGCGGCATGGGCGACAGCAAAACGCCCATGTACTTTATCGCCATTGCCTGCGTTGTGAACATTGCGCTTGACTACCTGTTCATGGGCGCAATGCACTTCGGTCCGACGGGCGCAGCCCTCGGCACGACGCTTTCTCAGGCTATCAGCGTGATAGTGGCGTTTGCGTTTATCAGAAAAAAGCGCAGCATCACGATAGAAAGGTCAGACCTCAAGCCCGGCAGAGCATCGATGGGCAAGCTCCTTTCCATCGGCGTGCCTGTTGCCATGCAGGACGGACTGATTCAAATAGCGTTTATCATCATCACCGTCATCGCAAACCGCCGTGGCCTGAACGATGCTGCGGCAGTCGGCATAGTCGAAAAGATAATGAGCTTTTTGTTCCTCGTACCGTCGTCTATGCTGTCGGCTGTGTCGGCGCTGGGTGCGCAGAATATCGGCGCGAACAAGCCCGAGCGGGCGATAAAAACGCTGCGCTATGCCATTATTATCACCGTGAGCTTCGGACTTGTCGTCGCTGTGAGCACGCAGTTCGTGGCCGACCAGATCGTTGCGCTGTTTACCGACGATGCCAAGGCCATACGCCTCGGCGGACAGTATTTCCGGGGTTATATTTGGGACTGCATGTTTGCGGGCATCCACTTCAGCTTCAGCGGCTACTTCTGCGCCATCGGCAAATCGGGGCTATCGTTTCTACACAACATCCTCGCGGTCACGCTCGTGCGTGTCCCGGGCGCATACCTCACATCGAAGCTGTTTCCGGCAACGCTGTTCCCCATGGGTCTGGCGACTGCAGGCGGCTCGCTGCTGTCCGTTGCCGTGTGCCTCATAGCCTTTGCGATTCTCAGGCATAAGGCTGCTGCGGCGGAGGTATAGGATGGACAAAACGAAGCTTTTTCCCATCGGCGAGGTGTCAAAGCTGTTCCACATAAGCGTCAGCAGCCTCAGACACTATGAGAATGTCGGGCTTTTAACGCCCGAGTATGTCTCGCCTGACTCCGGCTACCGCTATTACGGTGCGAGCCAGTTCGAGATATTGAACACCATACGTTACCTGCGCGTGCTCGACCTGCCGCTTTCGGAGATCGAGGATTTTCTCAAAAACCGCGACATCGGCCGCATCGAGGAAAAGCTCAGGCAGCAAAAGGAAGCCGTTTTGCAAAAACGGCGTGAGCTTGAGCGCATTGAGCGCAAGATAGATCACCGGCTCAATTGGCTGAGCGATGCGCAGACCGTGCCGCTTGATACCGTAACGCTCATCCGAACGCCGGCCTGCCGCATAGCTTGGATGGACGATGCCATGAAAATTGACGGCTCGATCGACATGGAAGCGCCGATACGCAGGCTTGATCGCTCGGACGCTGAGGCCGTCGTATTTCTCGGCAAGGTGGGGCTCGGCATATCTGCAGAGCATCTCATCGAGGGCAAGACCCGGCGTTACGACGGCATTTTCCTCATGCTCGATAACGAGGATATCTACAATGAGGACACCCTGACGCTTCCTGAGATGCAGTGCGTTCGCCTGCGCTTTTGCGGAAGCCACACCGAGGCACCCGAGCATTACGACAAGCTCCTTGCATATATAGCAGATCACAGTATGCTCATAAACGGATTTTCGCGGGAGATAACGCTCATCGACTACGGCGTTACCAGTGACCCCGAAAAGTTTGTGACCGAGATATGCATACCTGTTTCTGAATAACAAAAAAGCTCATGCTTTGGTTTGTGAAGTGAACCCCAAAAGTTAGACAAAATATTTATTAAGCGACCTGAAGGGTCTGGTATCTGTGTTGAGCAGGTGTCAGGCCCTTTAGCTTTAGCTTGATCCTGCGGTTGTTATAGTAGTCGAGGTAATCGATGAGTTCTG
>JALFUQ010000008.1 GCA_022784505.1 Bacillota bacterium | reverse complement strand
CAGAACTCATCGATTACCTCGACTACTATAACAACCGCAGGATCAAGCTAAAGCTAAAGGGCCTGACACCTGCTCAACACAGATACCAGACCCTTCTGGTCGCTTAATAAATATTTTGTCTAACTTTTGGGGTTCACTTCAAAGCTCCCCGAGGGGAGCTTTTTTCATATTTAACATCGTTACCGTTCTTCTCGGAAGTACGGCAGGCCGAGGCTCATGGGCGGCTGATTTTCCTTGCGGCTGCGGATGCTGGTGATGACGAGGACAATGATGGTGACGACATAGGGCGCCATCTTGTATATCTCGTTTATGGCAAGGTCCGTGCCGGTAGGGATGTAGACATTGAGGATGTACAGGCCGCCGAAGATTATCGAGGCGAAGATGCTCAGGCTCGGACGCCACACGGTGAAGATAACGAGGGCGATGGCAAGCCAGCCTCTGTCACCGAAGGCATTGTTCGACCAAACACCGCAGGCATAGTCCATGACATAGTACAGACCGCCCAAGCCCGCGATTACCGAGCCGACTATTGTGGCAATGTACTTATACTTGATTACATCGATGCCCGCTGCATCGGCGGTCGCCGGGCTTTCGCCGACTGCACGAAGCTGAAGGCCGGGGCGGGTCTTGTTTAGGAAATACGATGCGAGCACTGCGATGATTATCGCCGCGTAGGCAAGGAAGCTGTAATTTAAGAATATCTTGCCGAACCAGCCGAGATCATCTGCAAACGGCAGGGTCTTGCTGAACACATTGCTGGTCTTGGTGAGGACGACGGAGGGAACATCGATGTTCACAAGCTTAATAAGCGAGCCGCCGAAGAAGTTGCCCACGCCGATGCCGAAGGTGGTCATGGCAAGGCCGGTGACATTCTGATTTGCGCGCAGAGTGACGGTAAGAAAGCAGTACAGAAGTCCCATGAGCGCCGAGCCGAGGATGCAGCACAGAAGGGGTATCGCAATGGTGAGAAATGTGCTCATCTCCGCACCGGAGTTTTCATACAAAAATGCGCCGATAACGCCGCAGATGCCGCCGACATACATGACACCGGCAGTACCGAGGTTGAGGTTGCCGCTTTTTTCGGTTATCGTCTCGCCGACGCAGCCGAACATGAGAGGTATGCCCTGCATGACGGCGCGGGGAATGAAGGATACGATATCAAACATTTTTGACTGCCTCCTTGCTCTTTTTGCGGAAGGATATCTTGTACTGAACGAAAAATTCGCTGCCGATGATGAAGAAGATGAGTACACCCGTGAGAATATCGCCGAACGACTGGTTAAGGCCGCAGCTGGAGGCCAGCTGATTTGCGCCCGAGCCCATGAAGATGAGCAGCGCGCTCGTGAGTATCATGACGATGGGGTTGAACGCTGCAAGCCACGAGACCATGACCGCCGTGAAGCCCTGGCCGCCGACGAGCGAGGTGGAGACGGTGTGGTGGATGCCGCCAACAAGCAGAAGTCCCGCAACACCGCAGATAGCGCCGCTGAAAAGCATAGTACGGATGATGACGCGGGGCACCTTTATGCCGATATAGCGCGCGGTGCGCTCGCTTTCGCCGACGACGGCTATCTCATAGCCGTGCTTTGTGTAGTTTAGATAGAAATATATGAGCACGGTCATTATAATTGCGACCATGATGACGAGCAGGTACTTGTTGCCGAGCTGCGGCAGCCAGCCTGCCTCGTTTTGGGCATTGATAACGCCGATAGTGCAGGAGCCCACGGGGTTTTCCCATTTGACGCAGAAATATGCAACTATTTGCGTTGCAACATAGTTCATCATGAGGGTAAAAAGCGTCTCGTTGGTATTGAACTTTGCCTTGAAAAGTGCCGGAATGCCTGCCCAGACTGCGCCGGTGACGACGGAAGCTATCACCATGCATGCGATCAGCGCTCCGTTTGAGACAGTGTCGCCCAGCAGCACCATGCATGCCGCAGCGGCCATTGCGCCGGCAAGCACCTGTCCCTCTGCGCCGAGGTTCCAGCAATGCATTTTGAACGCGGGCGTGACGGCAAGGGAGATTATGAGCAAAATTGCGGTGTCCTGAAGGAATATCCACAGCTTGCGCTCAGAGCCGAACGAGCCGTTTATAAACGCCGAGAAGACGGCAAACGGGTCGGTGCCCGTGGTCGCCATCGTGATGATGGCGCACACTATGATGGCAAGCACTATCGCCGCAAGCCTGATTGCAATGTTTCTTTTGCGGCTGACCGCGCCGCGCTTTGAAATTTGGATCATTCGCTTGCACCTCCGAGCTTTGTCATCATCATGCCGATGTTGCGTTTTGTTGCGCCTCTGCCGGGGACAATGCCGCTGACCTTGCCGCCGCACAGAACGAGAATACGGTCGGCAAGCTCAAGCAGGACATCCAGGTCCTCGCCGACATACACAACGGCAACGCCCTTTTGCTTCTGGCGATTTATAAGGTCATAAATGGTATAGGACGAGTTGATATCAAGGCCGCGCACGGCGTAGGCAGTAAGCAGCACCGTTGGTGCAAAGGATATCTCGCGGCCGACGAGCACCTTCTGCACATTGCCGCCGGAGAGCCTGCGCACGGGGGTTGTGATGCCCGGGGTATTGACCTCAAGCTCCTCGACTACGGTCTCGGCCAGTGCCTTGGGGCTCTTGCGGTCGGTGAAAATAGACTTGCCGCGTCTGAACGAGCGCAGCATCATGTTCTGCGAAAGATCCATGTTGCCGACAAGACCCATGCCGAGCCTGTCCTCGGGCACGAACGAGAGTGCAACGCCCATGTCGGCGATCGCAAGCGGATCCTTGCCCAAAAGCTCTTCCCTTTCGCCGTCGTCGTTTATATAGCTGATGCTGCCGGACTCGGTGGGCTGCAAGCCCGCAATGGCCTCAAGCAGCTCCTTCTGGCCGCAGCCGGAAATGCCTGCGATGCCGAGAATTTCGCCGGAATAGGCGGTGAAGGACACATCGTCGAGCTTCAAAATGCCGTCCATGCTGCGGACGGTGAGACCCTTGACCTCGATGCGGGGCTTTGGGTCAACGGGGTCGGGACGGTCAATGTTCAGCGTGACCGCATGGCCGACCATCATGTTGGTCATCTCCTGTGCGTCGGTGTTCTTGGTGAGCATGTCGCCGACAAACTGACCGTGGCGGAGAATGGCAACACGGTCGGATATCGCCTCGACCTCATGCATCTTGTGGGTGATGATAACTATCGCCTTACCGTCGTTGCGCATGTTGCGTAAAACGGCAAACAGCTTGTCAGTCTCCTGCGGAGTCAAAACGGCGGTGGGCTCATCGAGAATGAGGATATCCGCTCCACGGTAAAGAACTTTGACTATCTCGACGGTCTGCTTCTGCGAAACGGACATATCGTATATCTTCTGGTCGGGGTCAACCTCAAAGCCGTACTTATCGCAAATTTCACGCACGCGCTCGGCAACTGCCTTAAGGTCGTACTTCTCTTTGAGGCCGAGGGTGATATTCTCCGCTGCGGTGAGAACATCCACGAGCTTGAAGTGCTGGTGTATCATGCCGATACCGAGGTCAAATGCATCCTTCGGCGAGCGGATATCGACAAGCTTGTCGTCAACATATATCTCGCCCTCATCGGGACGGTAAATGCCCGAGAGCATATTCATGAGCGTGGTCTTGCCGCTGCCGTTTTCGCCGAGCAGCGCCAGCACCTCGCCACGGTAGATATCCAGCCACACCTTGTCGTTTGCAAGAACGGAGCCAAAGCGCTTGGTTATATCACGCATTTTTACGGTCGGGGTTCTTTTTTCCACTGTGCTTTCTCCTTTATTGTCTTATCTCTTCTTTTCATCCGGGCAAAGCTGATAAATTCAGCGCTTCCCGGGTGAAAAGACGATCTCCATATTTCATGAATAAGAAAGCCCTGCATAAACGCAGGGCTTTCTCATTAAGTTTAGATTATTTTAATCACTGGAGGATCTCGATGCCGTCGATGTCGATATCGAAGTAAGGTGCGGAGCGGTCGGTCGACTCGGCGAACACGCCATCCTTGATGCACTCGTGGCCCTTGAAGAACTCGTTCTCGTAGGTCTCGAGAGCCTTGCCGCCGACGGTCCATGTGTCGGTTGCAAAGACCTTGATGCTGCCGTCCTTGATGCCGTTCTCGACCTCGGTGAGCTTGTCTGCGGTGCCCTTGGCAGCGACCTTTTCGTTGAGCTCGGTCAGAGCAACGCTGCCGGTGGACAGGTCGCCGCACCAGTCGGTGTCATAGTTCTCGCCGTTCTGAACTGCCTTGATTGCATAGGTGAAGTAAGGAGTCCAGTCGATGCGGGAAGAGATGATGTAGGTGTTGGGGCAGGCTTCCTGAGTGGAGCCGTTGTAGGAAACATTGGGGACCTTTGCGGTCTCGCATGCGTTGGGAGCGCCCATGGAGTCGGCGTGCTGGCTGATGAGGACGCAGCCCTGCTTGATGAGGGACTGTGCGCTCTCCATCTCGCGCGTCTCATCGTACCAGGAACCGGTGAAGACGACCTTCATGGTAGCGGAGGGGCAAACGGACTGTGCGCCGAGGAGGAAGGAGGTGTAGCCGGACTTGACCTCTGCGTAGGGCATTGCACCGACATAGCCGATGACTGCCTGCTCTGCGGTGATCTCTTTGTTTGCGATCATCTCGTTGAGCTTGAGGCCTGCTGCAACGCCTGCAACATAGCGGCCCTGGAAGATCTTTGCGAATGCATTGTGGAAGTTGGAAACGTTGTCATTGAGTGCGGTATCGCCGGTGCAGGAGGTGAACTGAACATTGGGGAATTCCTTTGCGGCCTGAAGAATGTAGGGCTGGTGGCCGTAGCTGTCTGAAAAGATAACATTGCACTTGTTGTCTGCAAGCTCGGCTGCTGCATCGTAAGCGGCCTGGTTCTCTTCGATGTTGGTCTTGATCTCGTAATCAACGCCGGTAGCCTCGCAGGCAGCCTTGAATGCGTTGATGAAGTTTGCGTCATATCCGGAGTTCTCGTCATGCAGGCAGATGAGGCCGGCCTTGATCTTTGCGGTCTCGCCGCCTTTGTCATCCTTGTTGTCATTATTGCCGCCGCATGCGCACAGTGCAAACACCATGGCGAGAGCGAGGACAATTGCAGTAAGCTTTTTCATCTTCAGTTTTCCTCCAATAGAAATTCATTTATTATCAAACTCCCTTGCGGGAAGTGTGATGCAAAAAATCACCGGCCGCAAATGACATGCAGCCGGTGAAGAAAATACACAACTAAAGGGAGAAGCACTTCTTCCTTTTATGTAAAACTTCGATAGTCCGGTCATTTACGGCGTCCGGGTAGAGACTTCAAATCCATATCATTTGCTATATATCGAAAGTATTGACTTTTCAACTTGTGCTTAAAGCATATCAAGGCAGGCCCGATAAGTCAAGCCCCGATTTAGACAAGTTTAATATTTTTTCGTACTTATTTTTGTGAAACTTGCCTTTATTCCTCGCAGAACACGATGCTGTCGTCGCTCATGGAGGCTATCTTTGCCAGAGATTCGATGCGCATGCCCTCGGCTCTGAGCCTTGCTCCGCCGGGCTGGAACGCCTTCTCGACGGCAATGGCAGCGCCGACAACGAGAGCGCCGGACTGCTCAACGATGCTGCGAAGCCCCTCGAGCGCTGCGCCGTTTGCGAGAAAATCATCGACGATGAGCACCCTG
Source organism: Bacillota bacterium (assembly GCA_022784505.1). Classification (GTDB taxonomy): domain Bacteria; phylum Bacillota; class Clostridia; order Oscillospirales; family Oscillospiraceae; genus F23-B02. The sequence continues at coordinate 9,358 of JALFUQ010000008.1, read as the reverse complement.
TCCTCGGGATTGAGATACGACTTCGACACGATGACGGTGTGATCCGTGCCGTGGGTGTAGGAGTGAACCTTTGCGGTGTAAAGATCGTCCGAAACATTGCTGGATTTGCTTTTTTTCGCAAACACCACCGGGCACTCGAAAAGATAACCTGTCAAAACCGCAAGGCCGATACCGCTGGCCTCTATCGTGAGCACCTTGTTCACGGTCTCATCAGCATACAGCCGCTTTATTTCCTGCGCCATCGCGTAGGCGAGCTTGGGGTCTATCTGGTGGTTTAAAAAGCTGTCGACCTTCAAAACATTGCCCGGCTTGATCTTTCCGTCTTTTCTTATGCGCTCGATAAGCTCCTGCATTTTTATCACTCCCATCAAAGATGCTTTAATTTTAGCGTCTTTCGACCCTTTTCGCAAGACCGAGTTTTTGTCAATCTTTTATAAATTTGCTCTTCTAATTTGTTCAACAGTCACAAACCCGTGCAAAAGCTTTGCCTTTATAGCAGAAAGCTGATACAATGTACAATTGTAATCAAGATGTATAGGAGCATTTATATGGACGACCTTAAAACAAGGAAAAAGAACCTGATCATGTTCCCCCTCGGCACCGTCGGCCGTGACATGGTGTACTTCCTGTTCACCAGCTGCATCATGACCTTCGTTCTCTTCACCCGCGACCTCACCAACGCACAGTTCGGCGCGATAACCGCCATAGTTGTCGCCGCACGTATTTTCGATGCACTCAACGACCCCATTATGGGCAACATTATCGAGCGCACCCGCACCCGCTGGGGCAAGTTCAAGCCCTGGCTCGTCATCGGCATAATCTCGACCTCCGTCGTCGTGTATCTTGCCTTCAACACCGACCTTCAGGGCTGGAGCTTCGTGTGGTTCTTCGGCGTTATCTATTTCATGTATTCCATTGCCTACACCATGCATGATATCTCCTACTGGGGTATGGTACCGGCACTGTCGTCGGATGCAAACGCAAGAAACCAGTTCGCCTCCCGCGCAACGCTGTTTGCCGGCATAGGCGGCACGCTTGCGAGCGTGCTCATCCCCATGTTCACCATCGGCGACAAGGCCATCGGCGGCAGCACCACCACCGCATACGGCGTGATATCGCTTATAATCTGCATCATCGCTCCGCTGTTTTTGTGCTTCACCATTTTCGGCGTGCGTGAAAAGCGCGAGTACAACGACGCTCCCCCGGTGAGCCTTAAAAAGATCTGGACGACGATAATCGGCAACGATCAGCTGCTGTGGATAAGCCTCATTTTCCTGCTCCAGCAGATAGGCAACGGCCTCATCGTCGGCGGTATCGGCTCGACATACATATACTTTGACTTCGGCTACAACGGCGGCCTGTTCTCGCTGTTTACCATTGTCGGCATGTCAGTCACCGCATTTCTCATGATCTTTTACCCCGCCATTTCCCGCAAGCTGCCCCGCAAAAAGTTCATGAGCGTACTGCTTGCCATTTCCTTGGTCGGCTATGCGCTTATGCTCATCGCAGGTCTTGCAATGCCCGCCGAGATGCCCAAGTTCTGGGCCGTCACCGTGGGCTACATGCTCTCGAACTTCGGCCAGTACGGCTTCTATCTGGTCATGATGATCTCCATCATCAACACCGTCGAGTACAACGAATATAAATCCGGCGACCGTGACGAGGCTATCATCGCCTCGCTGCGCCCGTTCCTGACGAAGATGAGCTCGGCGCTTATCGTTCTCATTACCAATGTCGCCTACATGGTCTTCGGTGTTACCAAGTACACCAACAAGATCTCCGACCTTGAAAACGCGTGCGCAAGAAATCTCATCACCGAGCAGGACAAGATAAGCTCCATCGGCAGCGTCATAAACGGCATCGAGCCGGGCAAGCCCCTTGCGCTGCTCATCTGCATGGTCGTCATCCCCTGCGTGCTTATGCTCCTGTCGTACATTCTGTACAAGAATCACTACAAGCTCGACGAGGAAGAGTATGAGCGCATCTGCGGTGAGCTCGACGCCCGCAAGCAGAATGCATGAGCATCTTAAAGCTTGTACTTAAGGCGGCAGCGCCCCTGCCGGATATTGAAAAATTTGACCGCTATCTCTTTATCGGCCCGCATCCGGACGATATCGAGATCGGCGCGGGCGCAACGGCGGCAAAGCTGGCAGCCCGGGGCAAAAGCGTGTGCTTTCTTATCTGTCTCGACGGGCGCTACGGTTCGGAGACGATACCGCCCGAGGAGCTTGTCGGGATACGCAAGCAGGAGGCTTTAGCATCGGCGAAGGCGCTTGGCGTTTCGGATGTGCGGTTTCTCGACCTGTCAGACGGCGGCTTTTATAAGCCCAATGAGCTTGTGCGCGGCATCGCGCAGACTGTCGGTGAGTTTAAGCCCGATGTCATTTTTGCGCCCGACCCCTGCGTCACGAGCGAGTGCCACACCGACCACCTGAATGTCGGCAACGCCGCACGGCGCATTGCGTATTTTGCCCCCTATGCCGGCATCATGCGAGAACATGGCGCAGAGCCTGCCCCCGTCGCCGCGCTGGCGTATTACATGACGGCGAAGGCAAACCGCTTTGTGAAAACGAAAGGCTTTTTGGATAAGCAGCTCGACGCGATATTCGCCTGCCACCTAAGCCAGTTTCCCGGCAGCAGCGGCGGTGCGATAAAGCTGTATCTCAAGCTGCGCTCTATAACCTTCGGTCTGCGCTGCCTCTCCCCCGCCGCCGAGGGCTTCCGTGTCCTTGGCCCGGTGCACATGCACTGCCTCCCCGAAATGGGGGATTAAATTAAAGCTTAAAAGCTCGGTATTGCAAAATGCATTACCGAGCTTTTTGCTGCCATAACAGGAAACAGCGGCAGTTAAAACTGCCGCTGCCTCCTGTATAAAGGAGATTGAGGACAGGAGCTTTCAACCGGTAAAAAGCCCCTTCTATCTTCCCTATGTCCGCCGACAAGCATTCGGGGACATCTTTTTAAAAAAAAGTTTTTATTTAGTTGCCTTGATGCTGACGACCGTGCTGAATGCGGAATTTGCGTTGGTGTTTGTAGAGCAAACTGCCTTGACCTTGTAATAATACTTGACGCCCTTCTTTGCGCTGGTGTTGATAAAGCTAAGCTTGGTTGTCGTGGCAAAGTGCTTGAATGTCTTGCCATCGGTCGAACGATAAACATAGTACTTATCCGCGCCCGTGACCTTGCTCCAGCTGATCTTCGGCTTGCCGCTTACTGTCGTGATCTTCACAGTCGGCTTTGCAAGCGTTGCCGTGACCGTCTTGATCGCACTGTATGCCGAACCGATATTTACGCCATCCACGTTCCTTGCAGCCTTGACCTTGTAGTAATACTTCGTGCCGACCTTCGCTTTTGTATCGGTGTAGCTCGTCTTGGTGGTCTTCTCGTAGTACTTAAACGTCTCGCCGTCGGTGCTGCGGTAGATGTAATACTTGTCCGCGCCGTCGATCGCTTTCCAGCTCAGCCTGGGCTTGCCTGCATAGGTCATTATCTTCGCAACCGGAGCCGAGGGCCTGCAAAATGCGCTCACGGCGTTGCTGTAAAGGGATCTGGTGTCGCTGGAGGGCGGGTTGTCGTATTTGGGAACGCCGTAGCCGCGGATGAATCTGCCGTTTATCTTGATGGTCCTGCGGCCGACAGCGTCGTCCTTATTATTGCCGTCAATGACCGTGATGGTCGAGCCGGACACATGCTCTACAATGCCGACATGGCCGGGAAGCGCCTTGTTGTCGCCATAGCCGGAGTCGTCCCAGTCGAAGAAGATGATATCTCCGACGTTCGGAATTCTGTCATCGGACTCGTCCCACGAGTCGATTTTCTGGAAAAGCTTGACCATCGACCCGCAGCCGCACTCGGTGGGGATGATATCCGTCATGCCGGTCTTGATCGCGCAGGCCGACACAAAGGCCGCGCACCACGGATCCCTGTAGCCGAGCTTGCAGCCCCTTGCCACAGGCTCATGGTGGTTGTAGATGTCGATGATCTCCTTGTTGCTGAGATCTGCCTCCTTGCAGCCGAGCCATGCCCTTGCCTGATCAACGAGCTTTTCCGCCGTTCTGTTCAAGGTCGGGTCGGTCGCTGCGTCCGTGTCGCCGTCGTCGGCCTTGACCTTGTAGTAGCTGGTAGAGCCTATGCCGGCATTTTTATTGATGTAGCTGGTTTTGGTCGTGTATGTAAGGTATTTGTAGTTTTTTCCGTCGGTCGAGCGGAAGATATAATATCCCGTCGCGCCGGTGACCTTGTTCCAGCTGAGGCTGGGCTTGCCGTCCACGGTCGTTATCGTAACCGTCGGCGCTGCGAGCCTGGTCTTGATGCTCTTTGCCGTGCTGTAGGCCGATGCAACATCTGTGTCGTTAATGACCGCGACAGCTCTGACCTTATAGTAGTACTTCGTGCCGGAGGCCGACTTTGTGTCGTTATAGCTCAGCTTCGTCGTGTAGGTGCGGTATTCGTAAGTCTTGCCGTCAGTCGAGCGGTAGATGTAATACTTATCCGCGCCGTCGATCTTGCTCCAGCTGAGCTTTGCCTTGCCATTATAGCGGCTGACGGTCACCGTCGGCACTGCGGGCTTGCACACGGTATTCTTTACGTTGCTGTAATCGGACATGGCGCCGTCGGTTCTGATAGCTACAGCTTTGTAGTAGTAGGTCGTGCCGATCTTCGCACTGGTATTGGTCACACTGGTCTTAGTAGTGACTATAAGAGAAGTGTAGGTTTTTCCGTCGGTGCTGCGATAAACTTGATACTTTACCGCGCTGTCAACTTTGCTCCAGCTGATCTTCGGCTTGCCTTTCACGGTCGTTATCTTGATCACCGGTGCGGCAACATAGTCCTCGTTTTTATCCCCGCAGCGGGTGCAGACGCCGTTTTTGTATTCGTGGCCGAGTGCCGCTGTCTCTCTTTCCCTGGTCGCGCCGCAGCGGGCGCAGGTGCCGGTCTCAACACCGGTCTCGGTGCAGGTGGGCTCGGTCATCACGACCCATTCAGCATAATCGTGGCCGAGTGCGGGAATCTCTTTATAGGTCGTGTAATCGCAGCGGGTGCAGGTGTCATATGCTTCCCAACCGATCTCGGTGCAACTGGGTGCCATTGCATCGTGGTGAACGAGGTCGTGTTCGAGGGCTTTAACCGTTCTTGTCTCGGTCGCGCCACAGCGGATGCAAGTGCCGGTCTCGACGCCGGTCTTGGTGCATGTGGGCTCGGTCGTCACGACCCATTCAGCATAATCGTGGCCGAGTGCGGGAATCTCCTGCCTTTCGAGCCTGCCGCAATTGGTGCATGTCCTTGTCTTGATGCCGTTTTCGGTGCAGGTCGCCGCGCTTTCGACTGTCCAGTCGCCAAAGCTGTGCTCCGGGCACTCAATGTACCTTGTTTCCGCCATAGGGTACAGGCTCTTGAACTCATCGGTGGTGTATTCATCGTCGAAAATGTGCCCCGTAAAATCGCTCTCACCGCGGAGAAAATATGCATAGTTTTCAGGCTTTTTCCCTGCATCCCATGTGGTGTCAACATAGTAATAGACACCGTCTATTCCGACTATGTTCCAAGCGTGGGGGCAGCCTTTCAGATTAGTACCGGTTACAAAGCAGCAGCTGATACCCGCCTGCGTCAGCATGCGGGACGCAAGCATCGCATAGCCATTACATACAGCTGTCTTGTTTACCATAGCAGCATAAGCCGTGTATTTCAGCTTATAATCATCATTGTCCAAATTTTCGTAGTCATAAGTGACACTTGAGCATATGTAGTCATAGATCGCACAGACCACCTCGTACTCACTTGAGTTGTCGGTAATGTCGAGGCTGCTAAGAACCTCATCCACCTGCTTGCATAGTTCCGTGTTCTGCTCGTCCGTAGCATAGTACTGGCAAATGAAAGCGATATTCACATAGGGCACGCCATCTTCTCCGACTCCCTTTTCAATATCACCTTGCATGTTCGATTCGCCAAAAGGAAAGCCACCGCTCTTCCGTTCGGCCAGCTCTATGATCTCATTCACCATGTCATATGTAAGTTCAGTTTCGTCATTATCCCAGCGAATTTCTGTTATTACATAATGCTCCCATGCACTTTTCACCAGGAGATCGGCTGCTTCATCGATAGTTTTCGCTATTGGCGCCACATACTCCTCATCCGAGCTGACAGGCTCGGCTGCAGGGTCGCTTTGTATTGCGACGTTTTGAGCCAAGGCGCTCGTCGGCAGCAGAGATATAAGAATTAAAAGTGTGAGAAATCCGCTTATGATCCTTTTTTTCATGTTAGCTTTTCCCTTCATTTTTTATTCATAATTTACATTATATCTCTAAATTCGACACAATACAATTGCCTTTTATGCATTTTTCTTGTCAGAAAGCGAAAAAAGATGACGCCGAACGAATTCAGCGCCATCTCAGACAGTTTTCTGTTGTTTATTTCGTTGCCTTGATGCTGACTACGGCGCTGAATGCGGAATTTGCTTTGGTGTTTGCCGAGCAAACTGCCTTGACCTTGTAATAATACTTGGTACCCTTCTTCGCGCCGGTGTTGGTCACGCTCGTCTTTGTCGTTTTGATAAGAATCGTGTAATTCTTGCCGTTGGTCGAACGGTAGACATAGTACTTATCCGCGCCCGTGACCTTGCTCCAGCTAAGCTTCGGCTTGCCGCTTACTGTCGTAATCTTCACGGTCGGCTTTGCAAGTGAGGTGAAAATGCTCTTCACATTGCTGTAACCGGAGACTATCGCCTTGCCGTTTACGACCGTGACAGCCTTCACCTTGTAGTAATACTTCGTGCCGGAGGCGGACTTGCTGTCGGTAAAGCTCGTCTTGCTCACTGTGTAGTAGGGCTTATATTTCACGCCGTCAGTCGAACGATAAACGTAATACTTTGTCGCACCCGAGACTGCCTTCCAACTGAGCTTTGCCTTGCCGCCGGAGCGGCTGATGCTCACGGTCGGTGCTGCAGGCTTGCACTGGACGTTCTTGATCGCACTGTAGTCAAGTGCTTCGGTATACTCATTTACCGCCTCAACAATATATGAATATTTCGTACCCGCCTTAGCGTTTTTGTCGGTATAGCTTGTATTCTCGGTGCCGTTATAGAAATTGAATCTAACGCCGTCGGTTGAACGGTAAATAATGTATTCTGCCGCTCCGTCTATCTTGTTCCAGCTGAGCTTCGGCTTGCCGTTTGCGGTCGTGACCTTAAGAGCAGGAGAGGACGCGCTCAGCTCCCTTGCTTCCGGATATGCGACTATATTCAAGCCTGATTTCTCGAGCAATATTCCATTACTAGAAAAATAAATTTTATTTTTCTTAGCTACAGTTATGCTTTTTAGACTCTTGCAGCCTTTGAAAGGAGCCCAGCCGATCTTCTTAACGCTGCTGGGAATGGATGCTGTCTCAAGCTTATCGCAAAGTGTGAACGCAAGGTAGCCGATGGACTCGACGCCTTCGGGCACAACTAAATCCTTAAATCCGCATCCCAGAAATGCAACATCGCCAATGGTTTTCAAGGTGCCGGGAAGCTCGATGGTCTCGAGGCTTTCACAGCCGTAGAATGCCTCGTATTCAATTGATTTAACACTGGCAGGGATTGAAACGCTCGTAACTTTATTGCAGCCCATAAACGCTGCGCTGCCTATGACCGTTATGCCGTTATTTATTACTACCGAAGTGATCGAATTGGTTCTATATCTCCAAGGGGCATATTCTCCTTCGTCGTAGCCCATCATTTCTCCCTTGCCGGAGATTGTGAGGATGCCATCGGTGATATCCCAGTTGATATTACTGCCGCAGGTACCGCTGTGATTGTCCATATCGCCGTCGGTGCAGTGTATTATCGCGGCGGAGATCAGCGCCTCGTCCGCCGCAACCTTCACTTTTTTCCACTGAGCCATCGTGCCGGAGTAGTTGACATCCTGAAGGCCTATACAGCCGTAGAAAGCATTCTGACCGATGCTCTTTAAGCTGGTGGGAAGAGTGATGCTCGTAAGCACATTGCTGTACTGAAATGCCTCGCTTCCTATCTTCTGAACGCTGTCGGCGATTGTGATATTCTTCAGATTAAAGCAGCTGGCAAACGCGCTGTTTCCGATGCTTGTTACGCCGTCTTTTATCACAATGTTTACTATTGACTCGCATTTTTCACTCCACGGGGCATCCCAGTCGTAATTGGACATTGCTCCATTGCCGAAAATGGTGAGTGTGGTGCCCTTGAGTGTCCACTCGAGGTTCTTGCCGCAGGTGCCGCCCGTATATGTTGCCGCATATGCGCCAAAAGGCAGCAGCATGAATACGAAGCAGACTGCAAGGAATATGCTCAGTACCTTCTTTTTCATTTTTTCTCCTTCATTGTTTCTTTGTTTTTAACAAGCATCCCAAATGAGTTGGGATGCTTGTTGTTTATTGGTTTATTTCGTTGCCTTGATGCTGACGACCGTGCTGAATGCGGAGTTTGCTTTGGTGTTTGCAGAGCAAATTGCCTTGACCTTGTAATAATACTTGGTACCCTTCTTTGCGCCGGTGTTGGTAACGCTCGTCTTTGTCGTTTTGATAAGGATCGTGTAATTCTTGCCGTTGGTCGAACGGTAGACATAGTACTTATCCGCGCCGGTGACCTTGCTCCAGCTAAGCTTCGGCTTGCCGCTTACTGTCGTGATCTTCACTGTCGGCTTTGCAAGTGAGGTGAAAATGCTCTTCACATTGCTGTAACCGGAGACTATCGCCTTGCCGTTTACGACCGTGACAGCCCTCACCTTGTAGTAATACTTCTTGCCGGAGGCGGACTTGCTGTCGGTAAAGCTCGTCTTGCTCACTGTGTAGTAGGGCTTATATTTCACGCCGTCAGTCGAACGATAAACGTAATACTTCGTTGCGCCCGAGACTGCCTTCCAACTGAGCTTTGCTTTGCCGCTTACACGGCTGATGCTCACAGTCGGGGTCGCCGGTATGCACTTGATGCTCACGCCGTTGCTGAACTCGGATTCGGCGCCGGCGTTCACCGCCTTGACCTTGTAGTAATACTTTGTGCCTATCTTGGCCTTGGTGTTTGTAATGCTCGTGCCCGTGGTAGTAGCAAGCAGGTCGTACTTCTTGCCATCGGTGCTGCGATACACCTTATACTTCACCGCGCCGTCAACCTTGCTCCAAGAAATCTTAGGCTTGCCCGCCGATGTCGTGATCTTTATCACGGGAGCAGCAATATAGTTCGGATCCTTTTCGCCGCAGCGTGTGCACTTGCCGTGCTCATAGTCGTGGCCGAGTGCCGCGACCTCTCTCGTCTCGGTCGCATCGCAGCGTGAGCAGGACTTGGTCTCTGTGCCCTTTTCGGTGCAGGTGGGCTTGGTCGTTACCGTCCACTCGCCAAAATCGTGGCCAA
>JALFUQ010000007.1 GCA_022784505.1 Bacillota bacterium | reverse complement strand
TGCTGCGCTACTTTAACCCCGTCGGCGCTCACCCGAGCGGCCTTATAGGCGAGGATCCCAAGGGCATTCCCAACAACCTCATGCCGTATATCTCACAGACGGCCATCGGCAAGTTTGAATATCTGCGTGTGTTCGGCGGCGATTACGACACCCCCGACGGCACCGGCGTGCGTGACTATATCCATGTTGTTGACCTTGCAAAGGGTCATGTCGCAGCTATTGCATACATGGACGAGCACAAGGGCGAGAGCGTGTTCAACCTCGGCACCGGCACGGGCTACAGCGTGCTCGACATGGTGCATGCCTTTGAAAATGCAAACAAGCTCACCGTGCCGTATAAGATAGTCGGCCGCCGTGCGGGCGACCTGCCGATATGCTACTGCTCGCCGGAGAAGAGCGCACGGGTGCTCGGCTGGAAAGCCGGTCTCGACCTTGAGGATATGTGCCGTGACAGCTGGCACTGGCAGACGCAAAATCCCAACGGATACCGTGATAAATGAAAAGACGGAGTGCTGAGCACTCCGTCTTTTTGCGTGTTTCAAATGATCACGGTCGAGCCGTCAGTCTTGAGAAGTATCTGCGCAGGCGGGGTCAGGGACGCAAACTGCATGGGTGAAAGCACCGCAGCGTAGCTTCCGGCATTTGTGATGACGAACACATCGCCGCAGTCGAGCTTCGGCAGAGTGATATCCTTTGCGATGACATCCGTGCCGGTGCAGAGATTGCCCACAACGGTGACGGTCTCGGTCCCGGCGGTGTCAGCAAGCGGCACGAAGCCGAATGCATTGCGGCCGGTGTACATCGGCTCCGAGTTGTGCGGATGTGCATCAACCGTGTAGCTTTCGACCATCTGTGCCATGGACGGGCGCACAAAGCCGTTGAGTGTGTTTGCAAGAATGACGAAGGTCCTGCCGTGCGATACCTTTTTATCCAGCACATGCGTCACATAAACGCCCGCCTTGCCGACAAGGAAGCGTCCGGTCTCGATGAGTATCTGCGCACCCAGCCTGCTGCGGTAAACGCCCATGAGCCGTGTCATCTCGTCGCCGAGCCGTGCAAGGTCGACGGGTCTGTCGCTCTCGGCGTAGGGGATACCGATACCGGAACCCATATTGACAAATCCGAGCTTCTCGCCCAATGCGTCCTGCACACGGCAGGCAAGCTCAAACATTTTGGCGTAGTAGCCGGCAATGAGCGTTCCGTCGAGCTCCTGCGAGCGGGAGTGGACATGGATGCCTGTAATCTTAATATGCTTCATGGCCTTCCATTCGGGAAGCTTTTCGAACACCGTGTCCTCGTCGATGCCGAACTTGTTTGCCGTGCCGACTGCACCGTCAAAGCTGAAGTTCGGGTTTATGCGAATGCCGATCTCGGCAACGATGCCGTGGCCGGCGGCAAGAGTCTGTATGCGCTCGACCTCGTTGACGCTGTCGGCGATTATAACGCAGTCGGGAAGCGCAGCGTCGATATCGTGCACGCTCTTGCCGGGTGCCGAGTAATAGATATCGTGCTTGCCTAAGCCGTTTTCTCTGCCCATTTGCACCTCACGCAGGGACGCAGCGTCAACGCCTATGCCCTCGGAGAGGATGCAACTCAACACGCCCGGGTGCGGATTTGCCTTGGCGGAATATAAAAAGCGCACACCGTCAAAGCTTTTGCGCAGCCTTTCGATGCTGTCGAGTATCGCTCCTTCGTCATAAAGATAGAAGCTTTCGTATTTTTCGGCAAGCCTTGCGGCCGCATTTCGGTCAAAATCCATCCTCTTTACCTCCGTTTTCGTTTTTTACCATTATACAACACTGTGCAGACTGCTGCAAGAATTGATTGAAAGCCGTCAAAATCTTTAGCGATTTAAACGGAACGAAAAAAGTTGAAAAAGGGTATTGACTTTTACGATTAAAAGGAGTAAAGTGACCTCATTCCAACAGGAGGACAAAGTCATGAAGCTCAACCGATTTATTGCGAACGGCTTTTACTATTACTTTTACTTTGAGAGTAATGGTTGTTTGTGCTGCTCATAAATCGTGTTGATTTTTGTTTTTGTTTACGAGCCGTGCAGACAATGTTCTGTACGGTTTTTATTTTTTAAAAAATTCAGGAGGAACTCAAAATGAAAAAGGTAATTGCAATAGTCCTTGCAGTTATGATGCTGTGTGCAGTCACGGCCTGCGGCGGCGAATCCGCCGACGACACCTACACCGTCGGTATCTGCCAGCTTGTCCAGCACCCCGCACTTGACGCCGCAACTCAGGGCTTCAAGGACGTTCTGACCGAAGCCCTCGGCGACAAGGTCAAGTTCGAGGAAGGCAACGCTTCCAACGACAGTGCAAACTGTGCCACCATCGTTAACGGCTTCGTCTCCGGCGGCGTTGACCTCATTCTCGCAAACGCCACTCCCGCTCTTCAGGCAGCCGCTTCCGCAACCGACTCCATCCCCGTTCTGGGCACTGCCGTCACCGAATACGGCGTTGCACTGAGCATTGATAACTTTAACGGCACCGTCGGCAACAACATCTCCGGCACCTCGGACCTCGCTCCCCTCGATCAGCAGGCCGACATGATAACCGAGCTGTTCCCGGATGCAAAGAATGTCGGCATCCTCTACTGCTCCGGCGAGCCGAACTCCGTATACCAGGCCAAGGTCGTTAAGGATTGCCTCGAGAAGAAGAACATCGCGGTCGAGGTCTACACCTTCGCAGACTCCAACGATGTTTCCACCGTCACCTCCAGCGCATGCGCAAACAGCGATGTCATCTACATCCCCACCGACAACACCGCCGCTTCCTGCACCGAGGCTATAAGCGCAGTTGCACTGCCCGCCGGTGTTCCCATCGTTGCAGGCGAGGAAGGCATCTGCAAGGGCTGCGGCGTTGCGACTTTGTCCATCGACTACTACGAGCTCGGCCGCACCACCGGTCAGATGGCCGTCAAGATCCTCAAGGGCGAGGCAAATGTCTCCGAGATGCCCATAGAGTACTACCCCAACCCCGTCAAGAAGTACAACGCCGATATCGCTTCCAAGCTCAATATCACCATCCCCGAGGGCTACACCGCTATCAGCGACTGATTAAATCAACAACAAATAAATTTTGTGAGGTAAAGCTATGAACACGGCACTGCTTGCAGCCTTAAGTCTGCCAAATTTGATGACACGAATGCCCGGCGGCGTGGCGCAGGGCATAATCTGGGGCATAATGGCTCTGGGTGTGTACCTGACCTTCCGTCTGCTGGATATTGCAGATCTGACGGTCGACGGATCGTTTGCTACGGGCGGTGCCGTTACGGTCATGCTCATCATCGCAGGCTACCCTGCGTATGTGGCGCTCATCATTGCGGTCATCGCCGGAATGCTCGCCGGTCTTTGCACCGGACTTCTGCACACGAAGCTCGGCATACCCGCCATCCTCGCCGGTATACTGACACAGTTTGCGCTGTACTCCGTTAACCTGCGCATCATGGGCATGTCGGCAAACAAACCCGCGAACCCCGATGCGTATGACCTCCTCATCACCCTGAGAAACATCCCCTCGGCGATAGTCAAGGGCGCGATCTTCGCAATTGTTATCATTGCCGCACTGTACTGGTACTTCGGCACCGAGCAGGGCTCTGCCATCCGCGCCACGGGCTCTAACCCCGCAATGAGCCGTGCGCAGGGCATCAATATAAACAACATGAAGCTCATCGGTCTTTCGCTTTCAAACGGTATGGTGGCCCTGTCCGGCGGCCTCATGGCTCAGTATCAGGGCTTTGCCGATGTCAACATGGGCAGAGGTGCTATCGTCATCGGTCTTGCAGCGGTCATCATCGGTGAGGTGCTGTGCGACGCTATCTTCCGCAAGGGCAGCCAGTTTTATGTCCGTCTTTCGTTCGTCGTGCTCGGCGGCATAGTTTACTACCTCGTCATGGTCGTGATTCTGTGGCTCAAGCTCGACCCGAACGACCTGAAGCTGTTCACCGCCGTCATCGTTGCGGTATTCCTTGCCGTTCCGTACATCCGCTCACAGTCAAAAAGCTCGTTTAAGCTTGCCGGAAAGCAAAGCAAAAAGGAGGCAAATCATGCTGGAACTTAAATCTGTCTGCAAGACATTCAATGCAGGTACGATAAATGAAAAAAAGGCTCTGCAAAACCTGAGCCTTCATCTTAAGCCCGGCGATTTTGTCACCGTCATCGGCGGCAACGGTGCAGGCAAATCAACGATGTTAAACGCCATTGCAGGCGTCTGGCCGGTCGACTCCGGCTCTATCATCATCGACGGCGTCGATGTCACCGGTCAGCCCGAGCACAAGAGAGCCGCCTACATCGGCCGCGTGTTCCAGGACCCCATGATGGGCACCGCGCCCAACATGCAGATCGAGGAAAACCTTGCGCTGGCTCTGCGCAGAGGCAAGAGCCGCACCCTCCGCTGGGGCGTTACAAACGCCGAGCGCGAGCAGTACCGCGAGCTTTTGAGCACCCTCGGCCTCGGCCTTGAGGACAGACTGACGGCAAAGGTCGGTCTCCTCTCGGGCGGTCAGCGTCAGGCGCTGACTCTGCTCATGGCATCGATGCAAAAGCCGAAGCTTCTGCTTCTTGACGAGCACACGGCGGCTCTCGACCCCGCAACAGCGGCAAAGGTGCTTGAGCTTTCAGACCGCATCGTCAAGGAAAATAACCTCACCGCCATGATGATAACCCACAACATGAAGGACGCCATCCTCCACGGCACCCGCCTTATCATGATGCACGAGGGACACATCATCCTCGATGTTGAGGGCGAGGAAAAGGCCAAGCTCACAAAGCACGAGCTGATGGACAAGTTTGCGCAGGTCGCAGGTACTCAGATTGAATCCGATCAAATACTGCTCTCCTGACAGTTATAGATACCAAAAAACGAGCTTCGGTAAATACCGGGTGGTCGTAAAACAGTAAAATCAAAAAATGGTGAAAACCTTGTGTTTTCAAGGGGCGGCGTGACTTCGGTCACGCCGTTTCCTTTTTCATGAGCTCATTCAGGGGGATAAAACCCAGTCCATCGTACTTGATGTGGATGTGCTGTACCCGCTTGCCGCCGGACTTCCTTCCTATCAAAAAAAACGAAGGGACGCAGGAGGTCTTGTGATGGTGAAGAAAAGCGAAGTGATCGTCAAAGGGGCATATTTTCACGCAAGCAGCTGAAAGCCCATCACGGCAATGCCCAGCACCACGAGCACCACGCCCGTTGCGCGGTTGAGGGTCTTGGGCTGCGCACGGTTGGCAAAGACTGCGGCAATACGCGCCCAGAGGAGCGTGAAAACGACGCACAGCGCCCATGTGAGCGTATCCGGCAATCCCCCGATGGCAAAGTGGGAAACGGCGCCGGTCAGGGCGGTGAAGGTCATGATGAAAACGCTCGTGCCGACGGCCGTTTTCAGCTCGTAGCCCATGACGCTCGTGAGGATGAGCAGCATCATCATGCCGCCGCCCGCGCCGATGAAGCCGCAGATCATGCCGATCATCGCGCCGCAGACGAGCGACTGCACCGCGCGCTTTTTCGCGTCCACCTGCGCCATCGTTTCCTTCGTGGTCATCACGGGGCGCAGGATGAATTTGACGCCCAGCAGGAACGTCATGAAGACGGAGAAGCCGCCCATCGTCGCCGAGGGGATGAGGCTTGCCGCGTAGCTGCCGATAACGGTGAAGAGCAACACGCTCGCCATCATGATGAGGCCGTTTTTAATGTCGAGATTCTTGTTTTTGTGGTAGGTGTAGGCCGAGACGGCGCTCGCGAGCACATCGGACGAGAGCGCGATGCCCACGGCCATGTAGGGCTCAACGCCCAGAAATGTGATCAGAATGGGGCTGATGACTGCGGCGGCGCTCATCCCGGCAAAGCCGGTGCCAAGCCCCGCGCCCATGCCCGCAAAAAATGTGACCAGAAGGGTCGTCAGGATACTCATGGTTCGTTTGCCTCCAGAATTGCATCAAGATTGGTTTCGATCTCCGCGAGCGCCGCGGCGAAGGCTTCCCGACGCGCTTCGTCCATGCCGGCAAAGAGGCTCTCGGAAAAATCCTTCTGGAGCTGCCGCCCGCGCGCGAGGATGGGCGCTGCCTTTTCGGTGCACAGAAGTTCCGTCTTCCGCCGGTCGCCCGCCACCGCGCAGCGCGTGAGATAGCCCTCCTGCACGAGCTTTTCCACATTGACCGATACGAGATTCGCCTTGAGGCGGCGGATCTCCACGATCTCGCTGGCCGTTTTATAGGCCGGATTGTTCCCCAGGAACATCAGGATGTCGAAGGCCGTCTGCGGCAGGCCCAGCTCCTTGCAGAGCGGCTTGCACACTTCGCTGTAGGCCAGAGCGATCTTTCGGGAGATCGATATGCTTCGGTTCATGCTCTTCCTCCGTTCATTTTTGAACTGTTCGTTTTTGAAGTATTATAGTCTGTGATGTCCCCCCTGTCAACAGGCGGGACGGAAAAATTTTCGCTCCTTTTCCACAGGAACTGATCGCCCTGTGGAAGCTGCGGAACAAAAGCACCTCACGTCTTCCCGCGGAAACGGATAGAGAAAGGGCCCGACTCAGTCGGGCCCTTTCTCTTCTTTCTTCCATCTTATCGCTTTTTCAGTGCTCCAGCCGCGTCCGGTCGCGGTTGTCGCGCAGCTCCTTCCAGCGCTCGCCGCCGCTTCGCTCATTGGCCGCGCGCTCATAGACATGGCTGTTCGCTGCCTCCTGCTCGGCAAAGGCGGCAATCTGCATTTCGGAGATAACATTCTGTTCAAACTCGCCGCGAGGTTCGGATACTTCGAAAATATCGCCGTCCTCGTTTTCCATCATCTCGTCAATAGAAATCGGCTTGCCGGAGCGGTTATGATGCCACTTCCGCATGAAGTCCGTCTTGACGGTGCTGCCGGTGGTGTCGTATCCGGCTCTCACCAGATACCCGTTATTTCGTTGCCAATCCCGCCTGACAGATGCTCATTTCGTAATTTCGGTCTAAACCTGTTTTACGAACATCTGTCAAACCTGAAGCTCGTTTTTTATTTATTCATGTTGATCAAGTTCTTGTAGAAGTCGACAGCGCCCTGGAGGCAGTCGCAGCTTATGTTTTCGTTCAAGCCGTGCATGCCCTTTAGCTGCTCGGGGCCGTAGATGACGGGGCCGAAGCGGATGCAGTTAGGGCATATCTCCTGATAAAACCTCGTGTCCGTGCCGCCGGTCATGACATAGGGGCTTGCGGCAAGGCCGGGGAAGGTCTTTTCGATGACGCTCACGGCAAAGTGCCAGCCCTCGCCGTGAATGTCGGCAGGCTCCGTGTAGTCCTTTGCCGAGATGACCTCGGTCTCAAGGCCAAACTTGTCGGCACGCTTTTTAATGAGCCTGAGGCTCTCGTCCATGCCCTGATGCGGGATAAAGCGCATGTTCGCCCAAACGGACGCCTCCGTCGGGAGCACATTGCGCGCATCCGAGCCCGACTGCATGGTAAACGCTATCGTCGTTTGCAGCATTGCACCAGCTTGCGCCGACACCATCGGCAGCACGAGCTTTAAAAGCGGCTTAAACAGCCACATGTTGCCGAAAAGAAGTCTCATGCCGAAGCCGGCATACGGTGCGAGCGTTTTAAACATCGCCTCGACCTCGTGCGGGAAGCGCTTTTTGAACGGGCTGTGCTTTTCGACGCTGTTTTCAAAAGCGGCAAGCCTTGCGATGGGCGAATTTTTCGGAGGCGCGCTCGAATGTCCGCCGCCGGAGTGGGCGGTGAACTTCACATTGCCCTGACCCTTTTCAAACACGCCTATCATGGCGTAGTTGCCCTTGATGCCGCCGACCGGCTCGGAGATTATGCCGCCGCCCTCGTCGCAGACTAAAAATGGCGCAACGCCGCGGCGCTTGAGCTCGGCAACTATCTTCGGTGCGCCGTCGCCGCCCCACTCCTCGGTGCAGGACGAGGCGAGGTACACATCCTGCTCGGGCGTGTAGCCCGCCTCAAGCAGTTCCTCCACGGCCTGGAAGAACGCCATGACGGTACACTTCGTGTCCGCCGCTCCCCTGCCCCAGACCTTGCCGTCTGAGATATCGCCGGAGAACGGCTCATGCTCCCACACGCCGTCGGCCGTGACGACATCCTGATGGCTCATGAGCACAACGGGTTTATCCGAGCTTTTGCCCTTCCAGTAATACAAGAGATTGCCGTCTATCTCGGTTTTTTCGAGCCTTTCGTGCACGAGCGGGAACAGCTCCTCCAGCACCTTGTGAAAGCCCAAAAACTTTTCTATCTGTGGGTCACCGGGGTCGGACACTGTCTCGTACCTGACCATTTGCGCAAGCTTTTTTGCGTAAAGCTCGGTGCGCTCACTATCCGGCTGCGGTGCGTAGTCCGATACCTTTTTCGGCATGAGTGCCGTGCGCACGGCGGCAACTGCAAGCGGAGAGAGCACTGCCGCGGCCATGCCGAGTTTTTTAATCTTCATTTGCTACCACCTTATAACGCTTTCTGTACATGAGATATGCAATGCCGATGGCGATAGCGCCGCTGGGCAGAATCATGAAGCTCGTCGACGAGGTGAGGCTCGGCACGAAGATGAACAGCAGGCTCATGACCGTCAGCGGGATGACCGCGATCTTCATGTTGTTGCGGAAATACTTGTACGCCATTGCGCCGAAAAGCGCGGGGACAACATTTTCAAACGCGGGCTGGAGCGCCGGATCCTGCAGGATAGGCTGCAAGGGGATGAGCAGTGCAACGCCGAGCGCGAGGACTACGACCGTCACGAGAGAAGCAGTTGCGATGGACAGGGTCGAGATTATCTCGTTTTCGGGCGTGCCGGTCTTTGCGCCGACGATATCGCGCGCATTGACGGCGCAGGGTATCTTCATATTGATAAGGTTACCGGTCATGAATGCAAGGTAGCTGCCGCCGGCACCGAGCATCGGCGTGTAGACAAGATACTCGGCAATGCAGCTTACAAACCACACGATGCCGACGGCGAGAAACGCCTTGCCGAAGGCGGGCATGCTGGGCATTGCGCCGAGGTACAGCCCCATAACAAACGGTGCGCCGATGAGCAGGATAAGCGTCACGATGCAGGCTATCCTGCCGTAAACATGGGTGCGGTCATTATACTTTTCAAACAGCTCGTTCTTTTCCGTTTCGGTCATTTTTCCGCACCTCCTTACTTAACAAGTCCGTTTATCACGACGGCGGCCGCCATTGCGATTATCATGCTGCCTGCAATGGAGAAGCTCTCCACCCAAGCGGCCTTTTTCTTTTCCGCGAGCCATATAAACACCGCCATCACAGCACCCGCTATGACCGCAACGGCCAAGGGCAGCCATGAGCCCGTGAAGCTGAACATTCCGCCCGCTCCGCCGGAGACAAATGAGCCTATGTAGCTTCCGATGTATGCGCTTACAAGGCCGATGAACATGGCCGTCATGGCGCTGTCGCCGAAGCCGGGTGCGCCGGTGTTTGCGTTTTTCGGGGTCTTGAGCTTTTTAAGATAGCGCTTGTTGAAAAACACGGAGAACACCATGCCCCACATGATGCAGAAGCTCATGACGAGCGCAATGGTCGTGAACGCCTGCGCCGTCATCTCGGAGGCATTGAGTCCCGACAGGCCGATGGCCTCGGCAGCGCCGACGGCGACCTGCGTCTCATAGTGCAGAGCACCGATGACGGATAGTCTCAGCCACGGCAGCGGAGTTCCCAGACTGCCGGACAGGGCGATAACGCCCAGGAGAATGCCCACGCTGGGCAGCACCGCAAATGTCGCGCTTGCGGTTATGGTCCGCTTCATTTTCGTTTTGTCCATTCCGATGGCAAGGCCCGCTCTGTAAGCCCTCACCATGAAAAACACACACACTATTGCGACGAACAAGATTATCCCGCCGCATATCAGATACATCGTCGGGCTGTTGAGCCTTTGAAGTATTGACACCGTATCACCCTCTCTTTAAAATATGTTAACATTTTAGCATAGTCTGCCGCCCGTGTCTATTTTTTTGTGCTCCAAAAAATCCAAGCGACCTTGGTGTTCACACGGTCGGTAAAAACGCCGTTTTGCGCAAGCTCCGTCACGGCGCTGCGCAGGCTCTCACGAAGCTCGGCTGTTTGCTCGGGCGGCTCAAAATAGCGCTCTGACATATACCGCACGGTATCGTCCACGCTGCGCTCGTCGCTCCAGCAGTAGTCGATGTACTTCACCTGCGGAGTAAATCCCGCCGCCGACACGCTTTGGATGAGCTCGCCGCACTCCTGTCTTGCGTTACCGTTGAAGGTTTGGCGCTCAACACCCATGCGCTTAAACAGCTCGTCCCTGTCCGGCTCGCTCCACTGCGAAAAGGCGGCGATAAAGC
The DNA here is from genome assembly GCA_022784505.1 of Bacillota bacterium. GTDB lineage: Bacteria > Bacillota > Clostridia > Oscillospirales > Oscillospiraceae > F23-B02. The sequence continues at coordinate 14,299 of JALFUQ010000007.1, read as the reverse complement.
ACCAGCCATCGGTGATGGCGGCAAACTTCTTAACCGTCTCGACACTGCGCACGGCAGGGCTCATGGTCGATATCGACAGCTCGTACCGGCCGTTCGGCATCGCATCCTCGGCACTTATCTCGTCAAAATCGCACAGCAGTGTACGCCACGGAGTTTTAAACTCCGCCATGTTCTTTTCCGCAAACTCGAGCATTTTGGGCGAGATATCGGCAAGCGTCACATCGCAGCCGAGGCTTGCAAACACTCTGCCGTATTTGCCCACGCCGCATCCGAGGTCAAGCACCCTGCATCCCGGGCGCAGCATGCCCTCATTGAGCAAAAACGCAATGAGCTTATCGTTATAATCGTTGCCGCCTTGGGCGCAGACCTTTTGATAATCGGCAGCAACTCTGTCCCACTTGTCTGTCTTTTCCACTGAGACACCTCCGAGTTATGATAAATCCCCCTCGGTTACAAGGGGGATAATTCTACTCTTACTCGATTTCAAGCTTCATGGGAAGCCAGAAGGTGAAGCCGTAGAGCGCGGTGTTCAGGAAGCAGCGAAGATCGTCATACCAAACGGCCTTGCCTGCTTTTCTTGCAACGATGAGGTACTCGGCAAGATGCATGCTCAGCAAAATTGCGGGCATTATGGGGTTTTTCTTCAGAACAGTGTGGGCAAATGCGCCTGCCCAGATGACGAGCACACCCTTGCGTGCGACGTTCCAGTTGACATTGTTAAGATCCATTTAATCATTCTCCTTATGTTCATTTATTATTTTCTTTAGTATTTCCTCATCTGCGGGGCAAAAATCGTAATTGCCTATCTCCGCAGGAGTTATCCACTTAATGTCGCAGTGCTCGAGCAGCTGCGGCTCCCCCTCGGCGATAGAGGCGTTAAAAAGCGTGAGACGCACAGTGATATCCGGATACTCATGCACAAGCTCCATGAATACATCGCCCACCGTCACCTTGACCGCAAGTTCCTCCATGCACTCTCGCACGAGCGCCTGCTGTTTGGTCTCGCCGGGTTCTACCTTGCCTCCGACAAATTCCCACAGCAGACCTCTTGCCTTATGCGCCGGTCTGCGGCAGATCATGAACCTGCCGTTTTCCCAAATGAGCGCCGCTGCGACTTCTGTTACATTCATCATACCATATACCTCGGCTCAAGTCACCTATCAAATCAAGTATTAAGCTCAAAAAACGCCTTTACGGTGTTTATAAATTTCATGACCAGCTTGCCGTCGTCAAGCTCACAGCGGTAAATGTCGCCGCCGTCCTGCACCTCAAGGTACTTGCCGGGCTTGAACGGAAGCGTAGGGAGCTTCGTCGATGGTATCAACCTGTCGACGCTGCTGCCGTTTATAACGCCCTCGAGCCTGAACGCCGACTTGCCTAACGTGAGCTTGCCCAGCCCGACCCATGTGAATTTATGCTTATCGTAGTCAAGCATGTATATCCTCGTTTTGGCGCTCAGGGTGTACTCGGGGTGCTGCTTTAGCATGTCCCTGTGCCGCTCGTAAACGAGTCTGCTCCAGTCGGAGACATAGCGAAGCTCCTCGCCCTCGCCTATCTTATGCAGAAAACCGTACTCATCGCTGCGCTCGGCAAAGCCGCAGTCGGTGCAATAGATTATATTGCCGTCTCTCACCTTGATGGTGAACTCCTTCCCGCAGTTCGGGCAGGCATACAGCACCTTTTCAAGCCCCTCGATGTTATCATTATTGCTGTATTTTGAGCGGATGCCCTCCTGCTCATGGTAAGCATCAAAAAGTATCGCCCCGTCGGTGCGCTCCTTGACTTCATTCACGCTGAGCTTTTTAAGCTCCGCTCTGTCAAAGAGCTTGTAGATATCCATATAAGTTCTGCCGGGTCTGAAGCCCTTTGTCCACTTGGGCATGGTGAAATATGTCCCGCTTGCACGGGCAACATACACATCGGCATCCAGCCACTTCAGAAACTTATACGTCGCCTGCGGTATCGGCGTTGAGATGCCGTCCTCGCACATTAGCCCCGCCGGATATATGACCAGCGACTCGCCGTTTTCTAAAACGGCCTTTATGCGCCGCATATCGCTCACCGTGGTCTGGAACTGCTGCTTCGGAATTACCCCGAGCTTGCGCAGAATGCCGGTGATGGGCAGCGAATTATAAAAGGAGTTGCTGATAACGAAGGTCAGCGGTCTTTTCGTTGCGCCGATAAGCCCTGCAAAGTCATACGCTGCCTGGTGATTGGCGATTACGACGTATGGGCCTTGGGCGTCCTTTATCTCGTTTCTTATATATTTTCTTTTGAAAACCGTCGCCGCAAAGCCCTCTGCAACAAGCTGAGCAGCTCTGTAAAGCAGCATATGCGGTCTAATATATATCTCACTATCCAAAAATTACACCACACTTCCAATGAGAATAATATCATATACTCAGCATTTGTTCAATTTTTTTGTGCAAAAAATACGGTCGGTTAACACCGACCGTATTTTAATTCAGTTATCAGCCTATACCGCCGACTATCGCACCGGCGACGAGTGCCAGAAGTGCGCAGGCGCAGTAGACATATTTGCTCAGGGGGTAGAACCATTTGCCGATTGGCTTGCGTGCGCCGAGGTTGACGCTGTCAAGCACCGTCTTTTTGCCCGCCACCCAGAAGAACATGACGGCTGCAAGCAGTGCGCCGAGGGGGCAGATGTAAATGGACACAACATCCATCCACTGCGAGACTATCGCCTGTATACACAGTGCAACGGCAAGACCGATGACATGGATTATGGCTGTTGCGGGTATGCGCTTGAGCTTAAACTTTTCCTGCAAAAACGCAAGGGGTGCTTCATAGAGATTGATTATAGACGACACGCCTGCAAATGTCACGCACAGGAAGAACACTATGCCTACTATCCTGCCGCCTGCCATGCCGTTTATGACATTGACAAGGTAGATAAACATGAGCCCGGGGCCGCCCGCATCAAGCTGAGCGCCGCCTGTTGCCATAGCGGGGATGATGACGAATGCCGCAAGCAGCGCAGCGAGCGTGTCGAAAAAGGCAACATTTCTCGCAGAGCTCGGGATGCACTCATTCTTGCTGAGGTACGAGCCGTAGATGACGCTGCCGTTACCGGCAACCGACAGGGAGAAAAACGCCTGACCGAAGGCAAACAGCCAAAGCTGCGGGTTAAGTAAGCCCTTGGGGTTGAGCGTAAAAATGTACTTATATCCGCCGGAAGAGCCCGGAATGGTGAAAATGTACACACCCAAAGCGACAAACAGGAAAAAAAGCACCGGCATCATGACCTTGTTGGCCTTTTCGATGCCGCCTGCGATGCCGAAGGACATGATAATAAAGCTCACGATGACAGCGACGACTATCCAGACATTTGCGCCCCACGCCGAGGCGGTCGAGCCGAAGGTGCCGACGATGGTGTCCATGTCCTGACCCATGGCCAAAAGCTCGCCCGAGAATGCCATAAATGTGTATTTGAATATCCAGCCCATGACGCAGGTGTAGCCGATGGCAAGCGCCAGCGAGCCGAGGATGGGTATATAGCCGATGCGCTCGCCGATCTTGCGCTTTCCCCAGCGAAGCTCGGTGCACATACCGAACGAGCCCATGGGGCCTGCCCCGCCCGCTCTGCCGAGGGCAAATTCGCCGATAACGCCGGTCGATCCGATGAGGATAACGAAGATGAAATACGGTATAAGGAAGGTCAGGCCGCCCCATGTCGACACGAGCATGGGGAAGCGCCAGATGTTGCCCATACCGACCGCAGAGCCTATGCAGGCAATGATAAAGCCGCCTCTGCTTTTAAAGCCGTCACGGCTTTGCATTGAATCATTATTCATTATGTTGCTGCCTTTCAAGCGAGAGTATGTAGAGTATGTTAATTATATATGAACAAGCCCCGTTAAGCAACAAAAACATTCCATTTTGCGCATAAAAATCCCCGAAACGACGCTTTTCGTTTCGGGGATGGTTTTATAAGCTGTCTATATAGCTGCACGCTGCGAGTGCTGCGGCAGAGCCGTCGGCGACGGCGGTGGTGAGCTGGCGCACGCTTTTTCTGCGGCAGTCCCCGGCGACGAACACGCCCGGGGTCTTGGTGAGGCAGCTCTCGTCCGAGGCCGCGTAGCCGCCTTCGTCAAGGTCAAACAGATGCGCAAAAATGCCGTTATCTGGCGCATGGCCGACCGCGACAAAAAGGCCGTCAACTGCGATATCGCGCTCATTTCCGTCCTTATCGGTCACGGTGATGCCGGTGAGTTCGCCATCGCCGTGCAGGGCGGTTATATGGCTATCGAGCACGAACTCGACATTGTTCTTGGCTTTGAGCGCCTCGACGAGCTTTGCTTCACCGCGGAAGGAGTCTCTGCGGTGGATAAGATACACCCTGCTGCATGTGTCGGAAAGGAGCATTGCGTCCTGAAGCGCGGAGTTTCCGCCGCCGTTCACGGCAACGGGACGACCTTTGTAAAACGCACCGTCACACACAGCGCAGAAGCAAACGCCTGCGCCGACAAGCTCCTCCTCACGCTCAACACCGAGCATACGGGGTTTCGCGCCGGTGGCGATGATTACGGTCTTTGCCTCAAACTCGCCGCCAAACTCGGTCTTTACACGCTTTACACTGCCGTCAAGCTCGATCTCGGTGACCTCGTCGAGCTCCATCTCCGCACCCTGGTTCATGACCTGCTCCATAAGCCGGTCGGCAAGCTCGGTGCCGGAGATAGACTCTATCGTCGGGAAGTTTTCCACCTTGGGCGACCATGTTATCTGCCCGCCGAAGGCGCTTTTTTCGATTATCATTGCGGTTTTGCCCGCTCGCAAGGCATAGAGGGCGGCAGTTAATCCTGCCGGCCCTCCGCCTACGATCAATACATCGTACATATTATTTCTCACTTTGCAAGATACTGCTTTATCGCACCTGCACCTGCGTACTTTTCGACATTCTCGCCGTCGATGATGACGAGAGTGGGTGCCTGCTTCACACCGAGCGACAGTGCAAGCTGGGCGTTATCATCGGCCATGAGCTTTTCGTAAGCAACGCCGGCCTTATCAAGGTAATTGCAGGCAATGCGGCAGTTCGGGCAGGTCGGGGTCGCAAAGAGGATCGTCCTCTTTTCGCCCTTGACGGGTACTGCCTCATGATACTCCTCGGTGTGCTTTTCCTCGTGGACAATGGGGCCGTTGTGCTTGAGAACGCTCGTGCCGATATTATACTCCTTGCGGTCGTGGTACTCCTTGGTCTTGCCTGCGTTCCAGTTCTGCACGGGGCGGTAGTAGCCGGTGATGCGGCTGTATACCTCGGCTGGCTCGCCGCACTCGGGGCAGGTGAACTGCTCGCCGTTGAGGTAGCCGTGGTTCTTGCAGACGGAATAGGTCGGGCTGATGGTGTAGTACGGAAGCTTGTAGTTTTCCGCTATCTTGCGGACAAGATTTGCGGCAGCCTCCCAGTTGGGCAGCTTCTCGCCGAGGAAGGCGTGGAACACCGTGCCGGAGGTGTACAGCGTCTGGAGCTCGTCCTGAACGTCAAGTGCGCTGAAGATATCATCGGTGTAGCCGACGGGCAGGTGGCTGGAGTTGGTGTAATACGGAGTGCCGCCATTTTCGGAAGCAGTGATGATGTCGGGATACTGCTCGACATCGTGCTTTGCAAGGCGGTAAGAGGTGCTCTCTGCGGGAGTGGCTTCAAGGTTATACAGGTCGCCGTACTGCTCCTGATAATCCGACAGGCGCTCGCGCATGTGGTTGAGAACATCCTTGGTAAACTGTTGGCACTTCTCGGTGGTCATGTCGGCCCTTATCCAGTTGGCGTTAAGGCCTGCCTCGTTCATGCCGACAAGGCCGATGGTGGAGAAGTGGTTATCAAAGGTTCCGAGATAGTACTTCGTGTAGGGGTACAGTCCCTCGTTGAGAAGCTTGGTTATGACTGTGCGCTTTATCTTCAAGGAGCGTGCGGCAATGTCCATGAGCTTGTCAAGGCGCTTGTAGAAATCGGCCTCGTCCGCTGCAAGGTATGCGATGCGGGGCATGTTTATCGTGACAACGCCGACAGAGCCGGTGCTCTCGCCCGAGCCGAAGTAGCCGCCGGACTTTTTGCGCAGCTCACGCAGGTCAAGGCGCAGGCGGCAGCACATGGAGCGGACATCGCTGGGCTCCATATCGGAGTTGATGTAGTTGGAGAAGTACGGAGTGCCGTACTTTGCGGTCATCTCGAACAGCATTCTGTTGTTCTCGGTGGGCGACCAGTCAAAGTCGCGGGTGATGGAATAGGTGGGGATCGGGTACTGGAAGCCTCGGCCGTTTGCGTCGCCCTCGATCATGATATCGATGAACGCCTTGTTGACCATGTCCATCTCGGCCTTGCAGTCGCCGTAGGTGAAGTCCATCTCCTTGCCGCCGACGATAGCGGGCATATCCTTGAGGTCGGCGGGAACCGTCCAGTCAAGGGTGATATTCGAAAACGGTGCCTGAGTGCCCCAGCGGGACGGGGTGTTCACGCCGAAAACAAACGACTGGATGCACTGCTTGACCTCCTTGTAGGTCAGGTTATCGACCTTGACAAACGGGGCAAGATAGGTGTCAAACGACGAAAATGCCTGTGCGCCCGCCCACTCATTCTGCATGATGCCGAGGAAGTTCACCATCTGGTTGCAGAGGGTGGAAAGGTGGCTTGCCGGAGAGGAATTGATCTTGCCCGGGATGCCGAGGCCCTGCTGGATAAGCTGCTTGAGGCTCCAGCCTGCGCAGTAGCCGGTCAGCATCGACAGGTCGTGCAGGTGGATATCACAGTTGCGGTGTGCGTTTGCGATCTCCTCATCGTATATCTCGCTGAGCCAGTAGTTTGCGGTGATGGCGCCGGAGTTTGAGAGGATAAGTCCGCCGACGGAGTAAGTGACAGTGGAGTTTTCCTTGACGCGCCAGTCAAGAACATTGACATAGCTGTTGACAGTTTCCTTGTAATCAAGGTAGGTGCTCTTCATGTTGCGCAGCTTCTCACGGTTCTTGCGGTAGAGGATGTATGCCTTGGCAACGCCCTCGTAGCCGCCGCGGGAAAGCACCGCCTCGACGCTGTCCTGGATATCCTCAACTGCGACAAAGCCGTCCTTTATCTTCGGCAGGAAGTCTGCGGAGACCTTGAGTGCGAGGAAATCGATGATGTTATCGGTATACTCGGTCTCTGTGGCCTCGAACGCCTTTTTTATCGCATTCGCGATCTTGTTGATGTCAAAGTCAACAACTTTTCCGTCTCTCTTGATTATCTGGTACATATTTTCCTCCTTAAACACCTCTTACCTGAACGGCGGGTACAAACGGTCTCACCGCATCGGCCAGCTCATGCATGTCTTTTTCATCGAAAGGTTCAAAAGCGTCGGGCTCGATCAAATTACCCGAATCCTTGAACTGCTGTAAATAATATTCCTTTGCGCCGCTTATCCATTTTGCGGCGGCGATAAGGCTTTCCCTTGTATGTATGCCCTTTACCACGGTCGTGCGAAACTCGTAGTCGCAGGTGCCGGTAAGAAGAAAGTCCTTAGATTCTTCTATCTTTTCCATGTCGACACTGCACCCTGCCGTTTTCTCGTACTCATCCGGTGCGTTTTTAATGTCCATCGCCACACGGTCGACTAAGCCGGCGTTAACGATGTCCTTCAGCAGAGTCGGGTTCGAGCCGTTGGTGTCGAGCTTTATCTTATAGCCGAGGTTTTTTATCTTCTCCAAAAATTCGGGCATATCCGTGTGCAGCAGCGGCTCACCGCCGGTTATCGCCACACCATCGAGCATGCCTGCCCGCTTTTTGAGAAAGCTCATGGCCTCGTCTTCACTTATCGACGCTTCCTCGAGCTTATCCGGCAGTACCAGCCCCGCGTTGTGGCAGAACGGGCATCGAAAGTTGCAGCCGGATGTAAACAGCGTGCACGCGACCTTGCCCGGGTAGTCGAGAAGGGTCAATTTTTGAATTCCTGATATCTTCATAGCGTTCCCCTTCGTAGTCAGCAGAACTTATAATAGTCTAAGTTTTGTGCTCTGTCAAGAGTGCAGGCACAAAATATTGTGTGGTTTTACCGCTTTGTAACCGCTTTGACCACAAAATATTGTGTCGCAGGATTTACGCTCAGTTATCATTTCTGCCGCTTTCTGTAATGGTGAGTTTTGACTATCTTTTAAAAATGCCGAATTATCAAGGCGTAGCGGGTTTTGGCATCGTTCACAATTTGCACATACTTTGTTATCATGAGCAAAACTATATCTTGTGTTCAAAAATTTTTTGAACACAAGACAAGACAGCGCACAAAATATTGTGCACTGTCTTGATGATTTATAATGTGCTCATTAAGCTTTCGGCGCATTTCATGCCGTCGACGGCGGCGGAGGTTATGCCTCCGGCGTAGCCTGCGCCCTCTCCGCAGGGGTACAGCCCCCGGATTTCCGAGCGCCGGTCAACATCACGCAAAATGCGCACCGGTGAGGACGAGCGCGTCTCGGGCGCGGTAAGCACCGCATTGGGCGCATCGAAGCCCTTGAGCTTTTTACCGAGCTCGGGTATCGCCCGCTCCATGACGGAGGTTATCTTCTCGGGCAGGACACAGCGAATGTCGCCCCAGTTGACACCGGGCTTGTAGCTCGGCGTGACCGAGCCCGCTTTTGTGCTCGGCGTGCGGGCGAGAAAGTCGCCAACGGTCTGTGCACAGGCTTTGTAGTCATGGCCTATCTCATACGCCTTTTTCTCGATCTCTCGCTGCCAGTACATTCCGCCGAGAACGCCGTCATAGGGAAAGTCCTCAGGCGTTAAGGTCACGAGCAGTGCTGCATTTGCATTCTCGCCGTTGCGCCTTGAGCGGCTCATGCCGTTTGTGACAACGCCGCCTTCTTCCGATGCTGCGGCGATGACCTCGCCGCCCGGGCACATGCAGAAGGTGTATGCGCTCTCGCCGTCGTCAAAATGGACATTCAGCGAGTAATCGGCAGCGGGCAGGCCGTGAAACTCTGCGCCGTACTGTGCAAGGTCTATGTCCGCCTGCTTATGCTCGATGCGTGCGCCCATGGAAAACGCCTTGGGCTGCATGGGAACGCCGGTTTTGTCGAGCATCTCAAATGTGTCTCTCGCCGAGTGACCGATGGCTAAAATGACGCTGTCGCAGTCGATGATATACGCCCCATCGGGGGAGCTGACCTCGATGCCTGCAAGGCGGTTGCGGTCAATTTTGAGTCCCGTGAGCTTATTTGAAAAGCGCACCTCGCCGCCGTTTGCGATGACGGTTTTGCGGATGCTCTGCACGACATTGATTAAAATGTCCGTGCCGATATGCGGCTTTGCATCGTAAAGTATATGCTCGGGCGCACCGTGCTCGACAAACTGCTCGAGCATCCAGATGATGCGCTTATCCTTTATGCCGGTGTTGAGCTTGCCGTCGGAAAATGTGCCCGCTCCGCCCTCGCCGAACTGCACATTGCACTCGGGGTCGAGCGCGCCGCCGCTGCGAAAGCGCTCAACTGTCTGCGCACGAGCTTCGGCATCACGCCCTCGCTCGATGACGATGGGTCTCAGCCCCGCCTTTGACAGCACCAGTGCCGCAAACAGTCCCGCAGGGCCGAAGCCGACGATGACGGGGCGTTTTCCGGCGTTCAGTTTCGGTATCTCGTAGCTGTATTTCTCATACGGGCAGGCATTTTTGCTGCGTGTTTTCTTGAGAACACGCTCCTCGCCTTTTAGTTTCACCGCCACGGCATACAGCCGGTGGATGTCGTTTTTCTTGCGCGCATCCAGTGATTTTTTCGTAATTTTAAGGCTCAGTATATCCCGCTCGGGAACGCCGAGCTCCTTTGCCGCAAGCTTTTTGAGCTTGGCCTCGGGCTCATCTATGCCGAGCCGCAGGTTTCGCACAAGTATCATTTCCCGAGCCTCCCTGCCGTGTAGCCGCTCGCCCACGCCCACTGCAAATTGTAGCCGCCGCAGTCGGCGTCAACGTCCAGCACCTCGCCGCAGATAAACAGGTGCGGCGTAAACCAGCTCTCCATCGTCTGCGGATTAACGCCGGTGGTCTTAATGCCGCCCGCCGTCACCTGCGCCGAGTCGAAGCCCTCAACGCCGTGGAGCTTTATCTCAAAATTCTTGCATGCCTCTGCCACGGTGCGCAGCTCGGTTTCCGAAAGCTCGCCGAGCCTGCGGCTCGGGCTTATCTGCGCGAATTTCACGAGCATTTTGCCCAGACGATTATGTACAACGCCGGTCAGAAGCTCCTCGGCAGATAGCTTCGGCAGCGCCTTCGCCTTAACCGTAAGAAGCTTCACAATCTCGTCAACGCCGTAGTCCGGCAGCAGGTCAATGTGAACCGTGCCGCCCTCGCCGCAGAACGAGGCTGCTCGGGAGATATCGAAGGCCGCTGGGCCGGAAAGCCCCGTTTCGGTGAATTGAAGCTCGCCGCGGCTGCCGGCCAAAAGCTCGCCGCCGGCACTCAGCCGCAGCGCGGCCTGCGCGCGCACGCCCTTTAACGAGCGCGGATATGTAGGGTCTGTCACAAGCTGCACGAGTGACGGACGCAGCACCGTGCGCTTATGGCCGAGCATTTTTAAAAGCTCGTAGCCGTCTGTCACGCCGCCTATCTTCGCGCCGGCAGCGCCGCCGCAGGCGACAATGAGATAGTCGGCGCTTATCGTGCCGTCATCGGTTTTTATATTGAAACCCTCGCCGTTTCTGTAGATCCCTCGCGCCGGGCACGAGGTGCGCACCTCGATGTTGTCGCGCTCGAGCGCAAAGCGCAGGATATCTACAACGCTGTTTGCCGAGTTTGACATTGGGTAGACCCTGCCGCCGTACTCCGTGACCGTAAGAAGCCCCAGCCCGCGAAAAAACTCCAGCACCTTTTCCGGCGGAAAGCTCTCCAACGCGGGTGCGGCAAAGTCCGGCTGCTCACCGTGATAATTTTCCGGCGCAGCGCCCACATTTGTGAGGTTGCACCGACCGTTACCGGTCGCAAGAAGCTTCCTGCCGACGCGCTGCTGCCGCTCAAGCAGGATTATTCTGTTGTCTGGATCCTCCGCTGCCGACAGCGCCGCCATCATACCCGATGCGCCGCCGCCGATGATGACGACAGTTTTCATATCGGCTCTCCTCCGAATTTTACAGTATAGGCAGCGACTCGAACGACAGCACCTCGGGGTGCGCGTCCATGTACGCAAGCGTCGACTCCGAGGTCAGCGCCTTGGGCGACTTGAAGCTGAGGTTAAAGGTGACGGTGCCGTTTTCGTTGCGGATGACCTCGCTTTCAAAAACGCTGGCGTTCATCTCGTCGAGCATGGCGCGCATCTGCGTTATGCCCGTGCTCCAATTGCGCATCGTGACGGACACGACATTGGTCACATAGGTGTCCTTGCTGAAATTATAGCGGTGGAACATGTACTGAAGTGCAAGCACGATAATCGTCGTGAATATCGACGCAAGGTACAGCCCTGCGCCGAGGCACATGCCGATACCGGCCGTTGCCCAGATGCCGGACGCGGTGTTGAGTCCCTTTATAGTGCTGCCGGCCTTAAAGATAACGCCTGCACCGAGAAAGCTCACGCCGCTTATGACCTGCGCGGCTATGCGGGCGGGGTCTGCGGTGTCAACGCCGCTGTATAAGCTTCCGTCGGCGTTAACGAGATCGGAAAAGCCGTATTTTGAAAGTATCATCAAAAGGCATGCCGTGCAGGCGACCATCGCATGGGTGCGTATGCCCGCCTCCTTGAGTCTGCGGGTGCGCTCGATGCCGATGAGCATACCGCACACGCCTGCAAGCACGATGCGAAGCCCGAAAATGAGCTCCGTCGTAATGGGAATGTTCAAATTAAGTGTATCCATAGCTCGCTCCAATGAGGTTTTCATACTATTATATTATATAACATTTTTCTTTTCAATAATATAAAGGCAGTTCATCCGAACTGCCTTTTGTGTCATTCTATTGAGATCATGTAGTAGTAGACCGGCTGACCGCCGTTTACCACCGTTACCTCGGCATCCGGCAAACCGCTCTCCAGAGCCGCCGCCGTTTCGTTCGCGGTATCCTCGTCGACATCCTCGCCGTAGTACACCGTCACAAGCTCAGGGTCAAGCTCCGACGCCGCTTCGCCAAGCTCATCCATGAGCTTTTTCATATCCGTGTAGCTGCCGATGAGCTTGCCGTCGAGCAGCGCCAGATACTCGCCTGCGTGGATGATGTGACCGTCAAAGTCCGAGTCACGGGCAGCATAGGTGACCTGCGCGGTGTGCACGCTCTTTATCGCCTCGCCGAGCGTCTCGGTGATCTCCTCGACCTCGTCGTCGGGGTTGAAGTTAAGCATCGCGGTGATGCCTTGCGGCACGGTCTTTGTGGGAATGACAACGACCTGCTTATCCTGACAGATGGGGATGCACTGCTCTGCCGCCATGATTATATTCTTGTTGTTCGGGAGAACGAACACGACCTCGGACGGGGTGCGGTTTATCTCCTTGAGTATATCATCGGTAGACGGGTTCATGGTCTGACCACCGGTGACAATGGTGTCCGCTCCGAGCTCACGGAACAGCTGCGCCATACCCTCGCCCGCGCAGATGGCGACAACGCCGCAGCGCTTTACGGGAGCGGCAACGGTCTCCTCGCCCTCGAGCTCACGCTCGATAGCGTCAAGATCGTCGGTACTCTGCGCCTTGCGGCCTGCCATGATATCCTCGTACTGCGTGCGCATATTCTCGATCTTTGCAAGCTCGAGAGTGCCGTACTTCTGCGCCTTGGTGAGCGCTTCGCCGGGGATATTGGTGTGGACATGCACCTTGAACGCTTCGTCGTCCTCGCCTATAACAAGGCTGTCGCCGATGCTGGAAAGATAGGCGCGGTACGGGGTGAGGTCGACATTCGGCTCGTTCTTGCGAACGATGAACACGGTGTCGAACGCATAGGTGATTTCGGACGTGTCAAAGACATCAAATGCGCCGCTTTCGTTTGCGATGGCGGAGTGATCAATAGCCTTGGTGGGGGCTTGTACCTTGCCTCTGAGGTAGGCTAGCATAGCGCCGAAGATGACTATGTAGCCCTTACCGCCTGCGTCCACCACGCCTGCCTTGCGCAGAACGGGGTTCTGATTAACGGTGTCCTCAAGTGCTTCTTCAGCTGTCTTGTTGGACACCTCGAGCATCATCTCGACATCCTCAGAGGTCTTTGCAAACTCAACTGCCGAAGCAGCAGCCAGGCGTGCAACCGTGAGGATGGTGCCCTCGGCGGGCTTCATGACCGCCTTGTAGGCAGCCTCAACACCGTCGTTCATGGCGGCGGCGAGCTCCTTAGCGCCGATGGTCTCCATGCCCTTTAATCTGCGGGAAATGCCGCGGAACAAAAGCGACAGGATAACGCCGGAGTTGCCGCGTGCCCCGCGCAGAAGCGCGCTTGCAGCGCAGTCGGCCACGGCATCGACGGAATAGTGCTCCTTCTTGCGAAGCTCGGTGGCGGCGGCATTCATGGTAAGGCCCATGTTCGTGCCGGTATCGCCATCGGGAACGGGGAACACGTTCAGCTCGTTTATCATCTGTGTATTTTCTGCAAGTGCCGCATCAGCGCAAAGTATCATATTTTTAAACGCTGCGGCATCGATGTAATCTCTCAAAGAAAGCACCTCCGGGAGGAATTAGTAGTATTATGATCAGCCGATTATCACAGTGTCAACATACACGTCAACGCTCTTTACCGGAACGCCGGTGGCCTTTGCGACCTTATAGCTGACTTCCTTTATAATGCTGCGGCACACAGCGCTTATATTAACGCCATTGTCAACGCCTATATGCAGCTCCAGCGACAGGGTGTCGTCATCGTTAAAGTGGGTCTCCACGCCCTTGGACATGGATTCTCTCCTCAGGAGCTGGAGAGGGCCGCCTTCCTTGCTGCGTCCCGCCATGCCCTTCACGCCGAAGCAGCTTGTCGCCGCGACGCCGGCAATGTTCGTAAAGACTTCACTGGTGATACTTATCGTGCCCTTTTCGTTTGATATATGAACCATTGAAACGTCTCCTCTCAATGCATTGTTACCAGTTGATACAAATACTAAGATATTATAATACAGTGTCCCCAAAAGGGCAAGGAAAATTTAATGCGCAAATAGTAGTATTTTGCTGTTTACAGGCGTTTTTCAAAGTGTTAAACTTTAATTAAGTATAAAAATACTTTTGTGGAGATGAAATTATGGCAAGAAAATTCAAAACAATGGACGGCAACGAGGCAGCTGCACATGTAAGCTATGCGTTTACAGAGGTAGCGGCAATATACCCCATCACCCCGTCCAGCCCCATGGCAGATTTCGTTGACCAGTGGTCGGCAAAGGG
>JALFUQ010000003.1 GCA_022784505.1 Bacillota bacterium | reverse complement strand
AAGCCTGATTGAGCAAACGGCAGGTCGGCGTATCCAGATCGTATGCAAGCGTCCAGCCCTCGGGAACGATATCTTCGGGGATGATGCCAGGCTCCCAAAGGTCGGCATGCTCGTTGGGGTACTTATCAAGTCCGCCGGGGAATATCTGATTAAAGTCACCGCCGGCAATGACATAGTTGCCCTTTTCGTATTCAGACTGGATAAACTCGCGCAGCTGCTTAGTCTGCGCAATCTTGCCCTCGCCGTCATCATACGCCTCAAGGTGGAGGTTAACGATCACAAGCTGCTTTTCCGAGTCCTCGATGGGCAGGTAGCTCACCAGCAGGCAGCGCTTGAGGTTTGCGGCGCTGACAGGCCAGCTGAACGGGCAGGGCAGCGAAATGCGATCGGCGTGGTCTATCTCAAAAAGCGAGGTCGTGAGCAGGCCGCTGTTGACCTTGCCGATAGGAGGCAGGGGGAAGGGAACATAGGGACAAGAGTAGTTCATCGCATATGCCGAATTGTATATCCCGAGATACTGCCTCTCGCTGATGCCGTAGGTACGGCTCGAGTCATTGTCGACCTCCTGAAGCATGAAGACAGACGCGGAGTCGCCATCATCATACAAAGTCTTGTAAATGCCGACAAGGTTTGCGGTAACGCCGTCGTGATCATAGGTCACGACATCCTCACCGCCGTCCATGAAGAAGTCGGCATTCTTGCCGAGACCGCCGTAGCCGATGTTCCAGCTGATAAGTGAGATTTTCTGCCCCTCATAGGGCGACAGCTCGCCTATCCGGGAGTTTAGCTCGATATCAGCATCCGAAACAGGTTCGGGATTAAATTCGTTGATGCTCAGCCAAAGCACGAAACCGGCGACAAGCAGAACGATAATACCAATTATAATAAGCAGGATCTTAGATATTTTTTTAATCACTTGCCTCACCTCACTTAAAGCATATTACCACAGCTTAATGTGCCATTCAAGATTTATTAAGCGAAAATTGACGAAAAACGCCCAAATTCGCTTGATATGGGGATACATTTAGCGTATAATCAACTGGAAATACCACATATGGAGGTGCACCATGAGTTACGAATTTATAAGAGACTACGATGCAGAGCTTTATGATGCAATGGAAAACGAGCTTCAGCGTCAGCGTGACCATATCGAGCTTATCGCATCGGAAAACTTCACAAGCCGCGCCGTCATGCAGGCGATGGGCAGCCATCTTACCAATAAATACGCCGAGGGCTACCCCGGGGCGAGATACTACGGCGGATGCGAATATGTCGATGTTGTTGAGCAGCTTGCCATCGACAGAGCAAAGGCACTTTTCGGCGCAGAGCACGCCAATGTCCAGCCGCACTCCGGCTCGCAGGCAAATGTGGCGGTATATCTTGCACTTTTAAAGCCAGGCGACACCATCCTCGGTATGGACCTCAGCCACGGCGGCCACCTGACCCACGGCTCGAAAGCCTCCATTTCCGGCAAATACTTTGACGCTCATTTTTACGGCGTTGACCCCGAGACCGAGCGCATCGACTACGAAAAGGCGATGCAGATAGCAGGTGAGTGCAAGCCCAAGCTCATAATCGCAGGTGCAAGCGCATATTCCCGTTTTATCGACTTTGCCAAGATGCGTGAGATAGCCGACGAGGTCGGCGCATATCTCATGGTCGACATGGCGCACATCGGCGGCCTTGTTGCAGCGGGCGTTCACCCCAGCCCCGTGCCATATGCCGATGTTGTCACCAGCACCACCCACAAGACCCTCAGAGGCCCGAGAGGCGCTATCATTCTCTGCAAGGACGAGCTTAAAAAGAAGATAAACAGCGCCGTGTTCCCCGGAACGCAGGGCGGCCCGCTCATGCACATAATCGCCGGTAAGGCAGTCTGCTTCAAGGAAGCCATGAGCGACGAGTTCAAGGCATATCAGACCCAGGTCGTCAAAAACGCAGCCGTCTTGGCCGATACCCTTTCCAAGGGCGGCATCCGGCTCGTTTCCGGCGGCACCGATAACCACCTTATACTTGCCGACACCATGAGCCTCGGCAGAACCGGCATGGAGGTGCAGGAGCTACTCGACGCAGCCCACATCACCGCGAACAAAAACTCCATCCCATTTGACACGCAGTCGGTCAAGCTCACCAGCGGTATGCGCTTCGGGACTCCGGCCGTGACCACAAGAGGCATGGGCGAAAATGAGATGGTCGAGATAGGCAACATGATAGTAAAGCTCATAAACGAGGGTGACGCAGCCGTGGCGGATGTAAAGAGCCGTGTTATTGATCTTTGCGACAGGTTCCCGCTTTACCCCGGACTGTAATGAACAAATCAAGCTTAAGCGTTCACGAAAACGCACGCCACGAACTTTGCCTTCGTCTGTGCGGCAGTCATCCTGTTCGTGTTTGACAGCCTAAGAAAGCACAAAATACACGCAAAATAAAATTACAGGCAATGCAAAACGCATTGCCTGTCTTTTTGTTATGCATTACAGCTCTGCGATGACCTCGCACTCAACGAGAACATCCTTGGGAAGTCTTGCGACCTCAACACAGGAGCGGGCGGGGAACGGCTCGGTGAAATACTGAGCGTAGATGCCGTTGACGGTGCCGAAATCGTTCATATCCTTGATGAAAACGGTGGTCTTGACGACCTTGGACATGTCGCTGCCTGCGGCCTTGAGAAGCTCGGAGAGGTTTTTGAACACCTGATGAGCCTGAGCCTCAACGCCGACTGCGACCTCGCCGGTCTCGGGGATGATGCCGATCTGACCGGAGGTGTAGACCATGTTACCGACTATCTGAGCCTGAGAATAAGGGCCGATGGCTGCGGGAGCTTTGTTCGTAGAAACGGTTTTCATTTTATTGTCCTCCATTAATTAATAGTTACGGTGTAGCCGAGGCCTTCAAGCGAGCTCACGACGACCTTGCCGTGCTCTGCGCCGCCGACCTCGCAGGTTATCGAGACATTCGTCTCGTTGGGGCTCAGCGCCGTGCTGAGTCTGTCATGCGCAACGGAAACGATGTTTGCGCCTTGACCTGCAATGTGGTTGAGAAGATGGCTGAGGCTGCCGGGCTTATCGAGCAGCTTCACGGTAAATCTCAGACGGCGGTGGCGGGCAACAAGACCCTGCTCGATGATGCACTGAATGAAGCTGACATCGATGTTGCCGCCGGACAGCAGACACACGACGCGCTTGCCCTTGACATCGACCTTACCCTTCAGGGCGGCGGCAACGGGCGTTGCACCGGAGGGCTCGACTATCTGCTTGCAGCGCTCCATGAGAAGCAGTATTGCCTCGGAAATTTCGTTATCAGTCACGGTGACGACATCGTCAACATATCGGTTTATAAGCTCAACGGTAATGTCGCCGGGGGCTTTGACGGCAATGCCGTCTGCGATGGTCGAAACGGTGTCGGTCGAGATATATCTTTTCTCCTTAAACGACTGCGCGATCGCGTTTGCGCCCTCGGCCTGTACGCCGATGACCTCGATGCGGGGATTTATCTGCTTAACGCAGGCTGCAACGCCTGCAAGCAGACCGCCGCCGCCAGCCGGAACGATTATCATATCCACCGTGGGCAGGTCACCGACAATCTCAAGGCCGAGCGTGCCTTGACCGGCAATGACGTCAAGGTCATTGTACGGATGCAGGAAGGTTGCATGCTCTGTCTCACAAATTTCGCACGCCGCCTTGTAAGCATCGTCATAGCAGTCACCGGCCAAAACGACCTTTGCGCCGTAGCCCTCGGTGGCCTGCACCTTGGCTATCGGTGCGGTCTTGGGCATGACGATAGTCGCGGGGATACCGAACTTCTTTGCCGCGCATGCAACGCCCTGAGCATGGTTGCCTGCCGAGGAGGCGACAACGGAGCTCACACCGCCGTTTTCCATCAAAGCGGCTATCTTGTTGCTTGCGCCTCTTATTTTAAAAGAGCCGGTTTTTTGACGGTTTTCACACTTGAGATAAATGCTGCCGCCCGTCATCCCTGAAAAGGTCGAGGACAGGTCGAGCTCGGTGTGGTGCAGCATGGGGGCAAGTCTCTTTGCCGCAAGTTCAAATTCGCTAAGGGGCAGATCCACGGAAAACACCTCATTCACAATATGTTTTTTATTTAAGTATCTAAGAAAAGTTTACCGCATAAAAGAGCAAAACGCAATAGCCTGAACGCAAAATGTCTATGTAGCGGCAACAAAAATTCAGTCTGTACGCACAACGCGGACATAAGCTTTTCACTGCCGCACACCGAGTCAACTCAGCCCTGTGAGCTGATGTCGCTTACATAGCTGCGCATCTCGTCCCGAGACTTTATTCCATGCGAGCCATCGATGATCTTCTGCTGTTTTTCGGCATCCAGCCCCGAGAAATAGAAGAATGCGTCGGCGTTCTGCATAAGTGCCATGCCGAGCCCCAAGGGGATATCCTTACCGTTTTTTGAGTTCATTTTATTCACCTCGGATATAGCTTTTGCAAAACAAAATGAAAAAATACGGCGCACAATAAGTGCGCCGTAAGTGTTATTTCTTATATGGCAGTGACTCAAAATAGCTCGTGTCGGCATTGCCGTTTATCGTCCAGCCGCTCTCGGCCTTTTTGATCGCGATCTTGCCGGTGAGACCCTGATCGGTCGTAAAGTCAATGTACGAGCTGCCGTCTGTCTCGGTGAACTTAA
Source organism: Bacillota bacterium (assembly GCA_022784505.1). GTDB lineage: Bacteria > Bacillota > Clostridia > Oscillospirales > Oscillospiraceae > F23-B02. The sequence goes on along the minus strand of JALFUQ010000003.1, from coordinate 2,254 downwards.
GCTTGTAGCCGGAGGGAATTATCTTGCCGTCAGCCAGCGTGAGATCCTTTGAGGTCGTCACATAGCTTGTGCCGCTGAGCTTTAAAATGGGAGAATCGTTTTTAAACGCGCCGCCAGAGTAGGTGTAGCCGACCTCTGCGGTGTAGGTGCCGAGAATGTCCACAGTGCGCTTGAGGTAAAGCTTGCTGTGCGTAAACTCCTTGACTGCGCCGCTTGCGTAGTCGCTCTCGCCGAAGGAGCAGGCGCTAAGCTCGCCGTCAAACTTAAATGCGTGGGTCATGGTGCTGCCGTCGGCGGCCTTGCCGTCGATGAATATCTCGCTCTTACCGTCGGCATCTATATCATAAAGACGAATGCTTGAGACGGTTTTGATAGTCGTGGCCTCTTCAAAGGTGCTGCCGCCGGACTCAACAATGAGCGTGAGCAGACCCTCAGCATCGGTGGCCGTGCTTATCTTCTCCTGCGTCTCGTCGCTGTTAATGTCGACAGAGTAGGGGAGCTTGCCGCTTATAAGCGTGCCGGTCTCGCCGCCGTCAGGGTCAAGGATGGTGACCTTTCCGCTGCTGTCGGCAGAGAGTAGGCGGCGCTCATACGTGCCGTCGGGGCGGGTGAAGCCGATAAAAATGCTTGGGGTAGTTTTGAGCTCCTTGTTTATCGCAAACGCTGCACCCTCGGTAAGGTCACTGCAATACCAAAGCTGGGTCTCGAGCGAGTACTTGCCGCTGGACTTGTAGTAGTTTGCACTGTAAACGCTGATATTATAAATCTTGCCGGTTACGGTCACAAGGGCGGATTTGATATCCTTGTTTGCCTCGCTGCCGACCATGGTGAGCGAGGAGGCGTCTGCATCCTTTGCAAGCGAGGCCGCGATATCACCGGTCGAGCCGTCAAGCTCTGCGGGGATAAACTCATCCTTTATCTTGCCCGCGAGAACATCGTATTTTACGGTAAACTCAAATGCGCCCTCCGAGGAGTCGGCTATCTCGCCGGGATTAATGGCGATGACAACGCCGTCGTTATTCATGTACCAGTGGCCGTCTGACACAAGATCCTTGACCTTGTCGGTGTAGCCCTCTACAAAGAGCAGGTCAGCGTACTTGCTTTCATCGGTAAGAATGCTGAATATCTCCTCTGAGCAGGTGTTTACAAACTCCTCGGTGTTATCCGTGATATCCGCGAGCTTAAGCTCAGCGCCGGTGTAGGCATCATAATTGTGACCGGTTATTGCGCTTGCCGAGCCTGAGCCGAGGTTTGCCTTGTCGAACATTCTGAACGATACCACCGTACTGTCGCCGCGGGTGACGCGCACATAGCGGTTCTGGCTGAAAGCGTCAAGCTTTTCGCCGTCCGAGGCTTCCTTGGCAAGGTCGTTGTATGCCTTGCGGCTGCTTTTAAGCTGCTCACCGGTAAAGGTCTCGTTGACGGCGGTGATGCTGTCGTTAATGGCCTTTGCGGCCTCGGGGCGATTGGGCATCGTCACGGTGGGGACAGTCAGCAAAACGCCTTTTTCGGGCTTCGTTACCGCCATCTCAACGATCGTATCGCCGCCGCATACGAGCTTATCGCTCGCGTTTATGATGCGGTGGTCAGCCGTAACGGTTATATCGATGCGGGCCATGTTCGAAAAATCGCTGCTGAACGATTCAACGGCGAGGATATTGAGCGCCTTGTCGTATATGCAGATGCTGTAATCGATGATCGCCTTTGCCGTGCCCTCGGCGGCATCGCCTGCAAAGTCAAAGTGCACGACCTCGCCCGCGTCAAGCGGGGTATCGTCTGCGTGCTTTGTCGATTCCGAGCCTGCATCGGTGCCGTATGACACGGTGTAAACATCGTTTGCCTCAATGGTGACATAAACGCCGCAGTCACGTTCCTTGACGGACTCGACCTTCTTGCCGCAGGCGCAAAGACCGAGCACAAGTAAAAGTGCCAGTAACATGGCAGCTATTCTACGCATAAAAAGTTCTCCAATCTGCTGAAAACAGCCAAACTTCTATATCTTGCAAAGTATAACACAGTTTATTTAGGAATTCCAGCAAAAGGTGAAAAACTTAATAAAACCGAAACAATTGAAGAAAAATATGTTAAAAAAGCTCCCGAACCCGGGCAAAAATGAAGTGAACCCCAAAAGTTAGACAAAATATTTATTAAGCGACCAGAAGGGTCTGGTATCTGTGTTGAGCAGGTGTCAGGCCCTTTAGCTTTAGCTTGATCCTGCGGTTGTTATAGTAGTCGAGGTAATCGATGAGTTCTG
>JALFUQ010000046.1 GCA_022784505.1 Bacillota bacterium | reverse complement strand
GCCGTCATGGAAGGCGGCGAGGCTGTCGTAATCGCAAACGCAGAGGGTGCTCGCACCACTCCGTCAGTCGTCGCATTCGCAAAGACCGGCGAGCGTATGGTAGGTCAGGTCGCAAAGCGCCAGGCCATCACCAACCCCGACCGCACCATCTCGTCTATCAAGCGTGAGATGGGTACCTCTCACAAGGTCACTATTGACAATAAAAACTACACCCCGCAGGAGATCTCCGCAATGATCCTTCAGAAGCTGAAGGCAGACGCAGAGAGCTACCTCGGCCAGACCGTAACGGAAGCTGTCATCACCGTTCCTGCATACTTCACCGACGCTCAGCGTCAGGCAACCAAGGACGCAGGCAAGATCGCAGGTCTTGATGTAAAGCGTATCATCAACGAGCCTACCGCAGCAGCTCTGGCATACGGCCTTGATAAAGAGACCGATCAGAAGATCATGGTCTACGACCTCGGCGGCGGCACCTTCGATGTCTCCGTTCTCGAGATCGGTGACGGCGTTATCGAAGTTCTTGCAACTGCCGGTAACAACCGCCTCGGCGGCGACGACTTTGATGCATGCATCACCAAGTACCTCGTCGATGAGTTCAAGAAGGCAGAGGGCATTGACCTGTCCGGCGATAAGGTCGCAATGCAGCGTCTGCGTGAGGCAGCCGAGAAGGCAAAGATTGAGCTGTCGGGCGTTACCACCTCGAACATCAACCTGCCTTACATCACAGCCGATGCAACCGGCCCCAAGCACCTTGATGTAACTCTCACCCGTGCAAAGTTCAATGAGCTTACCCATCACCTTGTTGAGAAGACCATGGGTCCTGTAAAGCAGGCTCTGGCCGACTCCGGCCTGTCGGCAAGCGACATTTCCAAGGTCCTCATGGTCGGTGGTTCGTCCCGTATCCCCGCGGTTCAGGAAATGGTCAAGACCCTCACCGGCAAGGAAGGCTTCAAGGGCATCAACCCCGATGAATGTGTCGCTATCGGCGCTGCAATTCAGGGCGGCGTTCTTGCAGGCGATGTAAAGGGTGTTCTGCTTCTGGATGTAACCCCGCTGTCCCTCGGTATCGAGACCCTCGGCGGCGTGTGCACCAAGCTCATCGAGCGCAACACCACCATCCCGACCAAGAAGAGCCAGATCTTCTCCACCGCAGCCGACAATCAGACCGCTGTTGAGATCAATGTCCTTCAGGGCGAGCGTGAGATGGCTCAGTACAACAAGAGCCTCGGCCGCTTCAACCTCGACGGCATCGCACCGGCACGCCGCGGCGTTCCTCAGATCGAGGTCACCTTCGATATCGACGCAAACGGCATCGTAAATGTTTCCGCTAAGGATCTCGGCACCGGCAAGGAGCAGCACATCACCATCACCTCCTCGACCAACATGACCAAGGAGGATATCGATAAGGCAGTCAAGGACGCAGAGATGTTCGCAGCAGAGGACGCAAAGCGCAAGGAAGAGATCGATGTCCGCAACCAGGGCGATCAGATAGTCTACCAGACCGAGAAGACCCTTGAGGACATGGGCGATAAGGTCCCGGCCGAAGTTAAGGGCGAGATCGAGACCAAGCTCCAGGCTCTTAAGACCGCACTCACCGGCACCGACACCGAGAGCATCAAGCAGGCCACCAAGGAGCTGACCGATGTGTTCGGCAAGCTCTACGAAGCTGCACAGGCAGCTCAGGGCGCAGCCGGCTTTGACCCCAACGCAGCAGCAGGCGGCGACGCAGGCGCAGCAGGCGGTCAGGACTACTACGATGCTGACTACACTGTGGTCGACGATGACGACAACAAGTAATTATCGCAAGTAATAAGATGTGGGCGTACTCAAGGTACGCCCACATTTGAGGTAAGTTTATGGCAGAAAAAAGAGATTATTATGAGGTTCTCGGCGTCAAAAAGGGCGCGTCGGAGGACGAGCTGAAAAAAGCATACAGAAAGCTTGCCAAGGAAAATCACCCCGACCTGCATCCCGGCGACAAGGAATGCGAGGCTCGCTTCAAGGAGATAAACGAGGCATACGAGGTGCTGTCCGACCCCGATAAGCGGGCAAAGTACGACCAGTTCGGCCATGCGGCCTTTGATCCCAGCCAGGGCTTTGGCGGCGGTGGGTTCGGCGGCTTTGAGGGCTTCGGCGGCTTCGGAGATATCTTCAGCGACATCTTCGGCGGCGGCTTCGGCTTCGGCGGTGGCGGCGGCAGAAACCCCAATGCACCCCGCAAGGGCGATAATCTGCGTGCAACTGTCAACATAAAGTTCGAGGAGGCTGCCTTCGGTGTCAAGAAGGACGTTTTCGTTGCCAAGATAGAGCAGTGCCCCGATTGTAAGGGCACGGGCTGTGCCGAAGGCACGACCGCCGAGATCTGCCCCGACTGCAAGGGCTCGGGTACGGTCATGTCCACAAAGCGCACTCCCTTCGGCATGGTGCAATCGAGCGAGCAGTGCCCCAAGTGCAAGGGCAGAGGCAAGATAATCCACTCCCCGTGCAAGACCTGCCGCGGCATTGGCAGCGTGCGCCTTCAGCATAAGGTCACCGTCAGCGTCCCTGCCGGCATCGACGACGGCCAGACCATCTCACTCAGAGGTCAGGGCAATGCCGGCTTAAACGGCGGCCCTGCCGGAGATCTGCTCATTACTGTTTTGGTGCAGCCGCATGCGCGCTTCGAGCGTGACGGCGCATCGATCCTGCTTGAGCAGGAGGTCTCGTTTTCACAGGCCGCTCTCGGTGCCGAGATCGAGGTGCCGACGCTTGACGGCAAGGTCAAGCTCAATATTCCCGAGGGCACGCAGACCGGCACGACCTTCCGGCTCAAGGGCAAGGGCGTTCCCTTCCTGCGCAACGGCGGCCGCGGCGACCAGTTCGTCACCGTCAAGGTCACAGTGCCCAGAGGCATGTCATCGGCCCAGAAGGACGCTCTGCGTAAGTACGCTCAGACCATGGGCGAGACCGTGGAGCAGAAAAATATTTTTGGCAAACGCAAAAAGTAAAACCGCAAAACTCCGCGGCGATGGCCGCGGAGTTTTTTTGCGCAAAAGCCAAAACACTTATTTACAAACGGGAGATTTTAGAATAAAATAGTCTAAAACTACTCGCAAGGGGGAGAAGGAGTATGTTGGAGGAGAATTTCCTCGAGGTTTATGACAAGTTTAAGCTGGAGTTTTTCCGCAGGATATTTGAGCTTGTTCGGGAGCGTGAGGGCTCGCTGAGCGCCATGGAGGCGTTCTCCATCGAGGTCATCCATGCCCTGCACGAGCCGACGATAGGCCAGTTTGCGGAGTTTCTGAACATTTCGCAGTCCAATGCGACCTACAAGGTCAATAACCTCATCAAAAAGGGCTATCTTAAAAAGCAGAATTCCGAGACCGACAGGCGTGAATACCATCTGCTGCTGTCGGAGAAATACTTTGAGTATACCGACATTATGCGAAGCTATGTGAAAACCGTTCTCGGCCGCATCGAGGAGGAGTTTTCCGCCGAGGAAGCGGCGCAGTTTTCCTTCATGCTGCGCAAAATTTCCGACGATATGATGCCCGAAGTCAAAATGACAACATGATTTTTAAACGCACCGAGGTATCGGTGCGTTTTTTCACATATTGATTGACTTTATCGGCCGATTGCTATAAAATAGAATTGTTAATTCGGTAACAAAAATAATTGATATAAGGATGTGAATTGCCCATGTTACTAACCCCCGAACAGCAGGCCATGCTAAACGGCGAAAAGGGTGAAACGATGGCAAAGGTTGTCAAGACCCTCGTCATGTACGGCGAGACCTTCGGCGCAAAGCGTATGGTGCCCATCACCTCAAAGTACGGCCACACCGTCATCAGCTTCGGCCTTAAGGTCATGAAGCCGGTGTATGATCTGTATCAGGAGATAATCGATGCCGGTCTTACCGCCGACCAGAAATTCACCGCAGATCCCAAGCCGCTGGATAAGCATGTCCCCAGCAGCCTCATTGAGGATCTTGTCTTCAAGAAATTCATGTACACCGTTCAGGATGATTACGAAAAGCAGCTCGTTCAGCTTGGCATCACCAATGACGATGACTACACCTGCACCTGCTACCTCGATCAGGTCGGCAACAAGCCCAACAAGGGCGATATCCTGTCGTGGGCTGAGTCGTCTGCGGTCGTGTACGCAAACTCCGTGCTCGGTGCCCGCTGCAACCGCAACTCCGGCATGATAGAGCTCATGGGCTCGATAGCGGGCTTTGTCCCCGAGTTCGGCCTGCTCCTTGACGAGGAACGCAAGGCGACATGGATAGTCGAGGTCAAGTGCGAGCACAAGCCCGAGGCACAGCTGCTTGGCTCTGCCATCGGCATGAAGGTCATGGAGGAAGTGCCGTATGTCAAGGGACTTGACAAGTGGCTCGGCACAGAGCTTGATGAGGAAGCCTGCGCTTATCTCAAGGACTTCGGCGCAGCGACCGCCTCCAACGGTGCAGTCGGCCTGTACCACATTGAAAACCTCACGCCCGAAGCGGTCGAGCAGGGCGAGGGCATCATCGCCGAGAACGCACAGGTCTACGTCATTGACGATGCAGAGCTTGAACGCGTCAAGGCAAGCTACCCCGTCATTTGGAAAAACCCCGATGCCGACCCGCAGCTTTGCTTTGTCGGCTGCCCGCATCTTACCCTGCGTCAGCTTATCGACTGGACGGAGAACGTCGGCAATGAGCTTAAGGCAAACGGCCTGAAAAAGGTCACCGTTCCCACGGTGTTCACCGCTTCCACGCCTGTTATCAAGGAGTTTGAAAAGACCCCGTACGCAAAGCAGCTCAAGCGTCAGGGCATCATTTTGAGCTACATCTGCCCGCTTATGTACATGAATAACCCCCTGTGCAAGAAAAAGGCGGTCATCACCTGCTCAAATAAGCTGCGCACCTACACCAGTGCAAGATATTACACCGAGGCCGAGATCCTCAAAACCATCACGACGGCAAAGGAGGGCAGGAAATGAAAACTTTCAAAGGCCGTGTCGTAGTTCCCGGCACCTGCACCGCTGAGGCTCTGGTCTCCCACGGCGGCTTCAACACCCTTGCAAGCTACCAGATGGGCATGATGTTCGGCGACAAGAAGATGAAATGCGGCGATCAGAATAATCCCGATATTTATAAAAAGCCCATGATCGGCAAGGCGCTGTGCCTGCCGATGACCATCGGCTCTACAACGGGCGGCATGGTGCTGTTCACTGTGTGCTCGTCGGGAAAACAGCCTGCGTGCATGCTGTTTTCAAAGCCTATAGACTCGCTCGCTGCCTCCGGCGCTATCTTGGGCGATGTGTGGACGGACGCAAAAATGCCGGTCGTCGATACCCTCGGCGATGAGTTCTTGGATTATGTAAAAACCGGCATGACCGTCACCGTAAAAGACGACGGCGTTGTTGAGGTAGAGTAATAAGTAAAAAGTTCGGGTCACTGACCCGAACTTTTTATGCTCTTATCAGCTCCATGAACTCGCCCCAGAGCTCAAGGATGCGGAACTTATATTCATAGCCCTCGTCCTCGGTGACGATGCCCTTCATGTCGTCGCTCATCGATTCTACCGCCTGCTCCTGCTCGGCGGCGGAGATGCACAGCGGCGGGAACACCACGCACCACCAGTTGTGACCTTTGCCCTCACCGAGTATGACACGCAGCGACTGATACCTGCCGGCAGGCAGCGAAAATTTTTCGTAGTTGCGGGTGGGGTAGTATTCCTCGCTGAGCGTGACAAGCACGCTCCTGCCCTCGGCGGCGGTCTCGGCAGCGGCCCTTATCCCGTCAAGCTCGGCGGAAATAATCTTCTGAGCATCATGTGCAGACTTAACACAGTCAAGCTTCGGGGAAATGTAGGCGAGAACCTCGTCACGCACACGGAGCTTCAGTGCCTGCTCGTACTCATCGTCCGACACGGCGATGACATGCAGACGCACCAGTCCCGAGCTCAGCGTAGTCTGCTTTGCCTGCGCCCAGGTGCCGAGGCACAGCGAAAAGCACAGCGCCAGAAGAAGTGAGAGCTCCCAAATTTTTATCCTGCTTTTTGTCATAACGAAAACCGCCTTTACTATGTACTGGTCATAGTATCGGCGGTTTTGCGCTTTTCTAAACATCGAGGGTGTAAGTTGACTTAGAGCCGAACCCCATCGTCTGTCAGTGTGCCCTTTCGGTTATTTTCGCCTTTTTTGTCTTGCCGGGTTACGACACGCCTTCACCAAAGAAAGCCGAAAATCCCTCGGAAAGCTGCCCGTCAAAACCGAGAGTATTCGGCTTCCGTCAACCTGGGCATATTTTTTGCAAGGAAGCAGTGCTCGTACTCACGCCGCAGCTTATCGCAGGCGCGCTTTGCGGTGTCCGGGTCGTCAAAGATGCCAAAGACGGCGGAGCCCGTGCCGGTCATGATAGAGCCGAGCGCGCCGCTGTCGAGCATGGCGCTTTTTATCCCGGCAATGGCAGCCCACCGGCGGTCGGGCACATCCTCAAAGACATTGTACATCCGGCGGACAATGCCGCCGAGATCGCCGGCCTCTAGGCAGGCGCAAATTCCGGCAGTGTCGGGATGGCAGCGCAGCTTCACCGAGTCGAGCTTTCTGAAAAGCTCGGGCGTGGATATCGAAAAATCCGGCTTGCAGATAACGATACTGCAATCGGGAAGCGGCGGAAGAGGAGACAGCACCTCGCCGCGGCCCGAGGCAAGCTGCGTGCCGCCTGCTATGCAGAAGGCGACATCAGAGCCTATCTCGGCCGCAAGCTCGTGAAGCTCGGGGGAGCTCAGGTTCGCGTCTGTGAGCTTATTCAGTCCGCGCAGTACGGCAGCAGCGTCGGTCGAGCCGCCCGCCATGCCCGCACCGACGGGGATGTCCTTTTTGATGACGATGTGCGCGCCGGTGTTTTCTATCCCGACACGCTCAAAAAAACGGTTTGCCGCTCTCACTGCGAGGTTGCGCTCATCGCCCGGAACAAAGTGCAGGTTGCACTCGGCGTGGCTTCCTGCGCTCTCGGTGAGCGTTATCGTCACATCGTCGCACAGCGTGACCGACTGCATGACCATGAGCATCTCATGGTAGCCGTCGGGGCGGCGGCCTGTCACATCAAGTGAGATATTGATTTTTGCGTAGGCTTTTTCGGTTATACTTTTCATTTTTCAAACAGCATGCTCATAAGGCTCACGCCGGAGTTTACCTGCGGGCCGAGATCTCCGCTTTTTTCGGTGTACGACAGGCCGCAGCCGGAGTTTTCACGGCTGTCATACAGCATGTACGGCACATAGCCGCCTGCGTGGCCGCGCGTGGAGGTTAGCGTCTTGTGGTCGGACAAAAACAGCATCCTGAAATCCCAGCCGCGTTCATTCAGTGCCTTGACCATGGGGCGGATGAGCCTCATGTCGAGCCATTCAATGCCCCGTATCTTGCCCTTGAGGTCGCCGTTGTGCGTGCACTCATCGGGAGCCTCGACATGCACGGCGGCAAAGTCGTTATCCTCCAAAATGTCGAGCGTTGCCTGCATTTTGTTCTCGTAATTGGTGTCGATCTCGCCCGTTGCGCCCTCGGGGCACACGATGCCGAGCCCCACGAGCGCCGCAATGCCGTGGCACAGCGGAACGGCGGAGACGACTGCGCCCGTGTGGTGGTTTTTCGCAACGAAATCGGGCAGCTTTACTGCCGTACCCTCAGCCCAGAACCAAATGCCGTTTGCGGGCATCTTGCCCTCGGAGACGAGCTTCGCGTTGAGTGGGCTTTTCTCCAGAAGCGCATTTGCCTTGACCATGAGCGCGCGCAGCACATCGGCGTTTTGGCAGCCCGTGGGCAGCAGGGGGCCGATCTTCTCGCCCAAATGGTCGTGCGGCGGAATGAGCTTAATGCCCTTTATATCCGCCTGCGCCTGCACGGCAATGTGTCTGAACGAGTGGCCGAGGTTCACGGTCATGCCCGCCTTCTCGGCAAGAGCTGCAAACTCGGGCTCGTTAAAAAGCTCGGTTATAATTTCGTCGGACACAGCGCCGTCAATGGAGCCTGCCGAGTGGGACAAGATGCGCTTTTCCTCAAACGGCATGTCGCCGGTGTCGTAGGTCACCATGTTGCAGCGGTAGGCGACATCACCGGGGTTTAGCATGATGCCCGTTGCCGCCGCTTCGAGCGGGGCTCTGCCGGTGAAGTAAAGGTTCGGGTCGCAGCCAAAGATGGACATGATGGCCGTGTCGCTGCCGGCGGGAAGATTATCCGGCACGTTGAGGACATTACCGACCTCGCCCTTTGCAGCGAGCTCGTCTATAAACGGCTTTTTCGCGTATTCCAGCGGCGTAAGGCCGCCGAGCTCGGGCACGGGCTCATCTGCCATACCGTCACCGATAACAAGAATGTATTTCATGCTAACACTACCTTTGTAATTAATGCACCCATTATAAAATAACTTACCCGTTTTGAAAAGCAAAAACTTGCATTTTTAACGCGGATATGAGAAAATCGGTGTTGAATTTTATCGCTTTGGAGGAAGACATGGGCAGGAGAAAGACAAGCGTGAGCAAAAGTGACGTTAAGGGCATGGTGCGCTTTGCAAAGCGCTATCCCATCCTTGCGGTCATCATCGCCGTAATAGTCGTCGGAATTTTCGTATTCCAGAGCGTGCAGAATAATGCAAACAAGGTCACCATCCCCATGGACGGGCTGTATGTGCATTACATCGATGTCGGCCAGGGCGACAGCGAGCTTATCTGCTGCGGTGGCGAGTATATGCTCATCGACGCGGGCGAGCCGAGCGCATCGGACACGGTGGTCGATTACTTAAACGACCACGGCATCGAAAGGCTTGAGTATGTCGTGTGCTCGCACGGCCACGCCGACCATTGCGGCGGACTCGACGCAGTGGTGGAAAACTTCGAGGTCGGCACGGTGCTCACATCCCCCTACCCGGGAAACTCCTCCTCGTATGAGATATTTTCCGACGCAGTAAGTGCAAACGGTCTTGCCATGACCGTTCCCGAGCTCGGCGAGAGCTACAGCCTCGGCGAAGCGAGGTTCGAGTTCATAGGCCCGCTTGAGGAGTATGATAACTTAAACGACGACAGCCTCGTCATGCGCCTGGAGTACGGCGACACGAGCTTTCTCTTCACCGGCGACATGACCTCCAAGGCAGAGCGCGATCTAATTGAGGACGGCGCAAATGTAAAGTGCGATGTCCTGAAGGTCGGCCACCACGGCTCGTCCGGCTCAAGCAGCTATCGCTTCCTGTACGAGGCGCAACCGCAGATAGCCGTCATCTCCTGCGAGACCGGCAACAGCTACGGCCACCCGCACGAGGAGGCACTGTCACGCCTAAACGACTGCGGCGCGAAGGTCTGCCGCACCGATCTTGAGGGCAGCATCATCATATTCAGCAACGGAATGGAGGTCACGAAGAAAGCGGCATGAAAACCAAAAGCTTTTATAAGGCGATACTTGCTGCCGCGGGTGTGTACACGCTTTGTGGGGCTTCAGCTTTCTTGCCTCCAAGGTCGGACAACGAGTCGCAACGCCGTTTGTCCTGCTGTCGCACAGGTTCGACATTGCCGGCATCATCGTTGTAACGCTCGCGGAAAACAGCGGCGGCTCGGTGAGCTTAAAGGGCGTTTTGTTCCTCGTCGTTAGTTCATACCAAAGGAAAACAGCAGTCAATAAAGACTGCTGTTTTCGTATTTCGAGCCTTGAATTATATCGTGCTCGTCCATATATCGCATAAAGCCGTTCAGAACGCGGTGCTTGTCGCCGCTCCACATGGGCGCAATGAGCTGCCGCTTGTCGCCGTCACCGGTGAGCCGGTGGATGACGATATCTGGCCGCAGATGCTCAAGGCACAGGCCGAGAAGCCGATAGTATTCGTCTATCCCGAGAGGCACATAGTCCGTCTCGGCAAGGCGGGTGCTTTTGAGCACATGCAGCAGCTGGAGCTTCACGCCCTGCACATCGTGCAATGACACAAACCTGACGGTGTTTAGAATGTCCGCCTCGGTTTCGTTCGGCAGGCCGATTATGATGTGCACGATGACCTCTATCCCGCGCTCCCGCAGAAGCTGTACGGCGTTTGTGAAATCCGAGTTTGGATAGCAGCGGTTAATGTACCGCGCCGTTTTCTCGTTCGAGGTCTGGAGTCCGAGCTCGACAAATACGGGAGCTTTTTTGTTAAGCTCTGCAAGCAGCTGCACATTTTCCTCATCCACGCAGTCGGGGCGGGTCGCTATCGACAGTGCCTGCACGCCGTCAGTTTCGAGCGCCGCCTCGAACAAGCTGCGCAGCCTCTCAACCGGCGCGTAGGTGTTCGTGAACGACTGAAAATAGGCGATAAAGCCGCAGTCTGGCGGAAGCTTGCTTTTTATGCGCTCCTTTGCGCTTTTAAGCTGCAATTTTATATCCGCCCCATGCTCGGCAAAGTCGCCCGAGCCTGCCGCCGAGCAAAAAATGCAGCCGCCGGCGCCCTTCGTTCCGTCGCGGTTCGGACAGGTAAAGCCGCCGTCAACGGCGAGCTTGTACATCTTCTTGCCGAATCGGCCTTTGAGATAGTCGCTGAGCGCGTTATACCGGCTCATTTGAATCTCTGCTTTGCGGTAAACTCTTTGACGGTTATCTTCTCAACGCAGGTCGCGTCGACTACCGCCTGCGTGCAGTGCATCGTGTCAAAGCCGCAGTGGCGGCAAAGCGCCGTCAGCGCATGCACGGCGTCGTCGCCGGTTATGGTCTCGATGGTGCCCTTGCCGATAAAACTGCGGTAGTCGGCGGTCTGATCTCCGCCGGGCAGGGTCACAAAGCCCTTGCACACATCCGCCTCCACGCACACAAGCTCCGCATTCGCGGCAAGCTCGTGCCGACGCCCCACCTTCGCGCCGTGGACATAGAACACGAACGCACCGTCAACGACCTCATAGCCGAACGACAGCGGCACAATGTACGGGCAGCCTTCGTCGTTAAAGCCGACACGCAGCGTGTCGCAGCTATCTATAAGCTCGGTAATCTCGTTTAAGTCCTTAATTTCTCTGTCAAACTTACGCATCGAAGTAGTACACCCTCATTTCATACGGCCTTGTGGTAAAGCCGTTGGATATCACAAAATTAGCATCGTAGTTACCAAAAACCTGTGCCTGCTCTGAGAGCGTCACGCCGTCGGGCGCGTCAAAGCGCACGGGCTTTTCGGTGAACGAGCATATAACAAGAAGCTTCTTGCCCTTGTAGCTTCGTTCATAGACATACAGCTGCTCGCTCTTGGGCAGATATTCCGTGTAGTCGCCGTAAATGACGATGGGGTTATCGCGCCTGAACTGCAAAGCATCGCGGTAGAAGTTTAAAATGCTCTTGGGATCGTCGAGCTGACTTTCAACATTTATCTCGGGGTAATTGGGATTCACGACGAACCACGGCTGAGTTTCGGAAAAGCCGCCGTTCTTGCCGTCCGACCACTGCATGCAGGTGCGCGCATTGTCCCGTGAGGCCTTCTGCGCAAGCTTCAGAACGGTCTTTTTGGAAAGACCCAGACTGCGGGCTATGCGGGCGTTGTTTTTCGTCATAATATCCTTGTACTCGTCAAGGGAGGAAAGCGGCGTGTTTATCATGCCGATCTCCTGACCCTGATACACAAAGGGCGTGCCCTGCTGGAACAGATAGCTTGCAGCGAGCATTTTGCCGCTTTCGACGCGGTACTTTTCGCTGCCGTAGCGGCTGATGACACGGGGGTGGTCGTGGTTTTCAAGGTACAGCGCGTTCCAGCCCTTGCCGTACATCTCCTTCTGCCACTTTGTGAACGCCTTTTTGAGCTTTGTAAGCTTAAAGGGGCGCTGCAGGAAGTCCGTTATAAAGCAGTCTGCCTCCATGTGGGCAAAGTTTATCATCATGTCGAGCACCTTGTCGGGGCCTTCTTTAACATAGCTCAGTGCGACCGAGGGCTCCATGCGGGGACCTTCGCCGACGGTGAAGCAGTCGTAAAAGTCCAGAACATCGCGCTTAAACTCGGCAAGGTAATCGTGCACCTTGGGGAGATTGGTGTAATACTGCATGCCTGTTGCGGCGGGGAGCTTCACCTTGGCGCTCGGAAGCCCCTCTGCCTTGGCGATGTAGGTGATGACGTCCTCGCGGAAGCCGTCAACGCCCATGTCCAGCCAAAAGCGCATGATTTCCTTGACCTCCTCACGCACCTTGGGGTTTGCCATGTTGAGGTCGGGCTGCTTTTTGGAGAAAACGTGCAGGTACCATTCGTCGAGGTCCTTGTCATACTCCCACGCGCGCCCCTCAAACAGGCTGTCCCAGTTGTTCGGCGGCGAATTTTTGCCCTTGCCCTTGCGCCAGTAGTAATAATCGTGATAGGGGTTATCCTTGCCCTTTTTGCTCTCAACAAACCACGGGTGCTCATCGGAGGTGTGGTTCACGACAAGATCCATGAATACGCGCAGACCGCGCTCGTGCGCACCGTCAAGCACTTTCTTGAAGATGTCGAGGTCGCCGTAATCGGGGTGGATGCTGCGGTAATCGGAGATATCGTAGCCGTAATCGGAGTTCGGCGAGGGGTACAGCGGCGAAAACCAAATGCCGTCAACATTCAGCGAGGCGATGTAGTCAAGCTTGCTGTAAACGCCCCACAGGTCGCCGATACCGTCGCCGTTGCCGTCGCAGAAGCTCCTCGGCCATATCTGATAGACCGCCATTTCTTTGTACCAGCTTTTTTTCTCCATGAGTAAATTCTCCCATCCGTCAAATATGAGGATATTTTATCATAAATGTGCAAATCATTCAATTGCAATATTATTGACAAAGCACTGGGAATATTGTAGTATTTGCTCGTATTGAGCTGACAGACGGCAGGGGCTCGGCTCCCGTCAGCTCACCGCATCAGCGCCGCATCCACGGGCAGGCTTCGCCAGCCCGATAGGTGGAGCGACAGCAGGAGGTTAAAAATGAATACAAACAGAACAGACAAGACCCGCCGCATGACCGGCATTGCGATCTTGAGTGCGATAATCGTCGTGCTTCAGATCCTCAGCAACTTCGTTAAATTCGGTCCCGTTTCCATCACGCTTTCGCTTGCGCCCATCATCATCGGCGCTGCGATCTACGGAACGGGCGCAGGCGCGATCTTAGGCTTCGTGTTCAGCGTTGTCGTCGTCCTCACCGGTATTGCCGGATGGGATGGCGGCTTTGTCATGCTGCTCATGGGCATAAGCGTTCCGGGACTTCTCGTCACCTGCCTCGGCAAGGGTACGGCGGCAGGCTGGCTCTCCGGACTGTGCTACAGAGCGATAGCCAAGAAAAACGAGCTTGCGGCAGTCATCTGCGCAGGCATAGTGTGTCCCGTTGTGAATACCGGCCTTTTTGTTGTCGGCATGATGGTGTTCTTTGCAGACACCCTCACGGCCATGGCGGGCGGACAAAATCTTGTGACTTATATCGTGTTCGGACTTGCAGGCGTGAATTTCCTTGTTGAGCTCGTTGTGAACATGGTGCTCAGTACCGGCATTTCGAGAATTATCCGTGCCGGAAAGAAAATGAGGTAAAGCTATGATACTCACCATCGATGTAGGCAACACCAACATTGTCGTCGGCTGTGTTGAAAACGGCGAGGTCAAGAGTTCCTATCGCCTGGCGACGAATCTCAACGACCTTTCAAGCGACTATGCGCTCAGGATGCGCCAGAGCTTTGAGTTTGACGGCATTGATTATCATGCCTTCACCGGCGCTATCCTTTCCTCGGTCGTGCCGCAGCTAAACCGCGCGATACGCTCGGCGGTAAAGAAGATCACCGGCCTTGACTGCATGGTCGTCGGCGCGGGGATAAAGACCGGCGTGAATGTCAAAATTGACGACCCGGGCACGCTCGCGGGCGACCTTATAACCGGTGCTGTCGGCGCGCTTGCGATGTTCAAGCCGCCTATCGTCATCGTCGACATGGGTACGGCGACCACCATCGTCGCCCTGGACAGGGACGGCGCTTACCTCGGCGGTGCGATCATCCCGGGCGTGAAGCTTTCGTATACGGCACTGTCGTCCGGCACGAGCCTTCTTCCGAATATCGCGATAGAAGCGCCCTCTAAGTGCATCGGCTCGAACACCGTAGACAGCATGAAAAGCGGTGCTGTCTACGGCACGGCGGCACTTGTCGACGGTATGGTAGACCGCATGGAGGCAGAGCTCGGCGAGCCTGTCACCGTTGTCGCCACCGGCGGCCTTGCCGGCGTTGTCGTCCCCTATTGCAGGCGGAAGATAGAATACGAGCCTGCGCTTTTGCTAAAGGGACTTGCGATACTTTACGAAAAAAACGCAAAGCGCCGTCAGCGCTAGAACATTAAATGAAAAAACTGCTGCATCACACGATGCAGCAGTTTTTGCGTCCATATCAGTCGTCGAGCATGATGTCGAGTATCTCGGCATCGGTCTCGCGCATGCCCTCACGGGCGAGCTGGCCGACCGATTCGATGGTCTTTTCAACGTCGTTTTTAAGTATGCCGTCGCCGCCGTGCAGACCCTTGCCGTTCTCGTAAAGGTCAAAGCCGAGTAGTCCCGCTTCAACGGCGGAGGCTATTTTCGCCGCGCATGAGGGCTTTGCACCGTCGCACACCGTGCCGGATATCATGCCGAGCGTGTTGGTTATCGTCGCCGACACCGCCTCGGTCGTGCCGTCAATGAGCCATGCGACACCGGCGGCCGCACCGCAGCCTGCACTGACTGCACCGCAGAAGGCGCTGAGCCTGCCGATGGGCGTTTTCTGATGGATGGTGATGAGGTTTGACACCACAAGCGCCCGCAAAAGCCGCTCGTGGCTTGCGCCCATGTCGTTTGCGTAGACGATGACCGGCAGGGAGGCGGTCATGCCCTGATTGCCGCTGCCGGAAACGATGACGACGGGCAGCTCGCAGCCGCTCATCCTCGCGTCTGAGCCCGCTGCCGCCTGCGCCCTTGCGCGCACGCGAACATCCTCGCCTCTGGTTGCGATGAGCGTTTTGCCGATCGACGCACCGTACGAGCCGTGAAGCCCCTCCTCGGATATGGCAAGGTTATATTCTATCTGCTTTTCCAGAAGCTCGCGCACGTCGTCGATATCGACCGTTTCGGCAAAATCGACGATGTCCTGCACATTCAAAACGCTGCGGTCAGTTTCGACGCCGTCGCTGGCGGCACTGCTTGCTTCAAAGAGCACTCTACCGTTTTTCTCGATGAGCACGATATTTGTGTGCAGATCCGTTATGCGCAGGCGCACACTGTCCGAGCCTGCGTACATGTGCAGGTCTATATCCAACAGCTTGTCGCTTTGCGACTTCATGACGGTCATTTGGCACGAGTCCATGAACTCGGCTATCTTAGGGATGTCCTCCTGCTTTACATCGGCCAGCACCTCAAGCTGCTTGTCCGCGTTGCCGACCGCGACGCCCGCAGCGATAGCGGCGGTGATGCCCTTCAAGCCACCCGTGTTCGGCACGATGACGCTTTTGACGTTTTTTATAATGTTGCCGCTTATGACTATATCGATCTTCTCAGGCATTTTCCCCAGCACGGCGCGGGCCTTTGCCGCGGCGTAGGCCATTGCGATAGGCTCTGTGCAGCCCATGGCGGGGATAAGCTCCTCCCTGAGAATTTGCAGGTACTGCGAATATTTGATGTCGGTCTTTATCATATCATTCTCTCCTTTGATACAATTATCTCCACTCCGATTATATCACCCATTTTTCCGTTTGCATAGAGCATCAGCTTGATAAATGTGTGTCGAAATAGCTTGTATTATGTGTTAAGGTTGTGTTATAATCAGTGCACCACATGAATTGGAGATGTTTTTTCTGTGATAGGCTTTTATAACTACACCGTCTGGCTGACCTATATCGGGATGCTTTCGTCGGTCGTGGGTATCGGCTTTGCCTGCGGCGGCAATATCACCGCTGCGGTCATTTGCCTCATGTTTTCCGGCTTCTGCGATATGTTTGACGGCATCGTCGCCCGCACAAAGAAGGACCGCACTGACGAGGAGCGCCGCTACGGCATCCAGCTCGACTCGCTCAGCGATGTGGTCTGTTTCGGCGTGCTGCCCGTTGCCATCGGCTATAATATCGGAGCCACCGCTTGGTGGCAGGTGGCCGTCATGGCGGCTTTCGCCCTTGCGGGACTTATAAGACTTGCATATTACAATGTCACCGAGGAGACCCGACAGCAGCAGACGACCGAAAAGCGCAAGCATTATCTCGGTGTTCCCATTACGACCTCGGCGCTGACCGTGCCGCTGCTTTTCTGCTTTGAGAAGCTTTTGGGCGTAAATTTCCCGCTTGCGTATACGCTGCTGCTTTTAGTAAACGGTGCATGCTTCATCGTGCCCATCCAGGTCAAGAAGCCGACAAAGACGGGACTTGCAATAATGCTCGCCCTCGGCGTAATTTTTACCGCCTGTATTTTGATATTCTAACACCAAAAAAGCTTCGGGTTTTCGAAGCTTTTTTAATTTATATGTAGTATTTGCAACATATATGTGTTATAATCACCCTCAGGGAGGCGATATGATGGAACTTCAAAATGTTGAGCTGTTCAAGGATATTAGCTGCCAGAGCATCGATGCGATGATGAGCTGCTTTAATCCCGAGGTGCGCTCGTTCCGCAAGGGCGAGACGATACTGGTCTACGAGCCGGAGATAAAATACCTGTGCGTGCTGCTTTCCGGCAAGGCACATTTATACTGCGTTGATGTCGATGGCGAGTATACGCTGCTTGAAAACTATGTGCCGAACGACATTTTCGGCGAGGTGTTCACCCTGCCTTACAGCGGCCTGGGTTATGTCGCCGAGGCTGACAGCGACTGCACGGTCATGTTCATCAAAATGAGCTCCATTTACGGCCGGTGCGCAAACGCCTGCGAGCACCATACGAAGATAAACAGTAATCTTTTTAAGCTCACCGCCAAAAAGGCGCAGATGCTCGCGCTGAGAATAAACATGATAAGCAAAAAGACCGTGCGGCAGAAGCTCATGAGCTATTTTGAGTATCTTGAGGAGAAAACGGGCAGCCGCAGCTTTGAAACGGAGCTTTCGCTCTCGCAGCTTGCAAACTATCTGTGCGTCGACCGAACGAGCCTCATGCGAGAGCTCAGACTCATGCGCGCAGAAGGGCTTATAGCCTCCAGCGGCAGAAAAATCACATTACTGGATCAGTGATAGACAATCGGTGCTTTTAACAAAAAGCGCCGATTGTTTTTGTTAGATATCGACAAAAAGCGGGCGAGCGACAGATAATTAACGAAATGTCATTGTCAATTATCTGAATTTATCCTATACTTGGACTTGTAAAATGTGCAAACACAAGGAGGTAAGTACAATGCTGCGTAAGCTCATCAGCGCCATTATGGCCATCGCCTGCCTGTTCATGCTCGTTGCCGGCGCCTTCGGGATAAGGGATATCATGAAGGAAAAGTCCGACGGCGAAAAGGAAAAGGCCGCAACGCTCGAAAAGCTCGACACGCTCAAGGCCGGTAAGGAAAAGCTTGAGGAAAACCGAGCTGCATATGAGGAGGGCAAGACCACCTACGCCGACGGTACGGCTGCCTACGAGCAGGGCAAGGCCGATTACGCCAAGGGTCAGCAGGATCTGCAAAACGGCCTCAAGGAATATAACGACGGCAAGGCAACGCTCGCTAAGGGCAAGGCCGACTATGCCGCCGGCGAAAAGAAGCTTGCCTACGGACAGAAGCAGTATGATACCGGTATGCAGCAGTATAACGAAAAGCTTGCCGAGTATAACTACTCCGTCAAAAATAAGGACGCTATCGTCACCGCTGCCACCGAGCAGTATATGAAGGAAAATCAGAAGGCCGTCAAGGCACTCGTCGCGCAGAATGTCGAGGCTCAGGTGACTGCTGCCGCTAAAAAGCAGATGCTCACGCCCGATATCCAAAAGCAGATGGAGGATGCGGTAAATCAGCAGCTTCTGGCCTACAAGCAGGCTAACCCCGACGCAAGCGAGGCAGAGCTTGCGGCAGTGACCGAAAAGGCTCAGGCAGCCGTCGAGGCGGCGACGCTCGAGAAGGTCACGGCGGCCATCAAGGCCGATGAAACCACCATGGCGTATATAACGAGCGAAGTCACCAAGGCCGTCGAGACCGGTATCCGAGCCGAGGTCGAAAAGGAAGTCGACACCCGGCTTGCCGATGCAAAAAAGCAGCTGCAAAGCGCAAAGGCCAAGCTTGACGCGGCAAAAAAGCAGCTTGATGCCGGCAAGGCAGAGCTTGCAAAAAATGCGCCCACGATAGCAGCCGGTGAAAAGAAGCTCGCCGCCGCGGCAAATGAGCTTGATGCCGGCAAGACGAAGCTTGTCGATGCGGAAAAGCAGCTTGCCGATGCGCAGAAGCAGCTTGCCGACGGCAAGGCAAAGCTCGACGAGTTCGAAGCCGGTCAGGCGCAGATAGACGCAGGCTATGAGACTCTGATGCAGAACGAGAAGATCGCAGCCAAGGTCAAAAACGACAACATGGACGCGCTTGACGCGGGCTACCTCGTCGTCGAGGAGTCGACCGCTGAGACAACCGAGGATCTTGTCACCCGCGCCGTTTACATGGGCGCTTCGATGGTAGCTGCTCTGCTTGGCATCATCGCAGCCGTTCTCGTATTCAGGGGCGGGGGCGCAAAGGTGCTCGCAATCGTCATTTTTGTCGTCGCACTTGCAGCGCTCATCTACGGCATCACCCGCCGCTTTGCCGCACATCCCTTGCAGATGGCGGCAATGATAACGCTCTGCTCGGCAGCACTTGTCTTCATTCCGGCGGCCATAAGAAAAACCGAAAAGGTCTAAAATTTAGTGCAAAACTGCTGTACCGAACAGTACAGCAGTTTTCTTATTGCGAAAATCGCGGAAATGAGTTAGAATATATGAAAATTTTATGTGAGTGAACACCCGGTTCAGATACTGAGCCTTTCGGACAGAACAAAATAAATTTTTGAGGTATAGAAAATGAATGTAGATTTTATCGATTTTAAAACCGTTAATTTGGTAAGCAAGCTTGACACCTCCATCGGTGCAGAGCTTGCACTCTCGCAGGAGGGCAAGGCCTCGGCCAAGGTGCCCGAGGAGTGGAGCGGCTATGCCGTTATCTATCTGAACATCAAGATCCACGATCAGGACGACACATATTTTGTGTTCGACATCACCACCGAGACGATAGTTAAGCTGCCCGACGAGGTGACCGAGCTTACCGAGGAGGCCATGGAGGCCGGTATAGCAGTTGCACAGGAAAAGACCTTCGAGGCCGTAAGAGCCATCTCCGTCGGCATGGGCATAAACGAGCTCGACCTCGGCAAGCAGGGCTGAGCCATGCAGGATCCGACGCTGGTAATTATGGCTGCCGGTATGGGCAGCCGCTTCGGAGGACTAAAGCAGATAACCTCCGTGGACGAGGCCGGTCATGCGATAATCGACTTTTCACTGTTCGACGCCCGCCGAGCGGGCTTTAAGAAGATCGCCTTTATCATCAAGCACGAGATAGAGGACAGCTTCAAGGCCGCCGTGGGCAGCCGCATGGAGAAGTATTTTGATGTAAAATATGTGTTCCAGCAGCTGGATAAGCTCCCGGAGGGCTATGCTGTTCCCGCAGGCCGCGAAAAGCCGTGGGGCACGGGTCACGCCGTTATGTGCTGCCGCGGCATCGTCGACGGACCGTTTGCAGTCATAAATGCCGACGATTTCTATGGCAAGGGCGCATATCAGGCAATATACGACTACCTTAAGCAGGACAGAGACCCGTCCGAGTACGCCATGGTGGGCTATAAGCTCCGCAACACCGTGACCGAAAACGGTCATGTCGCAAGGGGCATCTGCGAGGTCGAAAACGGCCGTCTTGTCGGCATAACCGAGCGCACGCACATCGAAAAGCGCGGCGAGAACGCCGCCTACACCGAGGACGGCGTGAGCTTTGTAGATGTCTCCGGCGAGAGCACCGTGTCCATGAATTTCTGGGGCTTTTCCACACAGATGCTCGATGAGCTGGCAGCACGCTTCCCCAAGTTTTTGGACGAAAACCTTGAGCGCAATCCCCTCAAATGCGAGTATTTCCTGCCCTTCGTTGCAAACGAACAGCTGGCAGAGGGCAAGGCAACCGTGCAGGTGCTCGACTGCAACGAAACATGGTACGGCATGACCTACCGCGAGGACCTCGACTCGGTCCGTCAGGCGATAATGGACATGAAGGCTCAGGGCATTTACCCCGCAAACCTGTGGGAATGATGCCGATATAATTAAAAACAGTGCACTTTTTGGCAGAAATGTCTAAAATCGTGCGCTGTTTTTTGTTGATGTTTTTTTGCGGAAACACTGGAATTTGATAGCCAATTTGGTATGATAATGGTGTGAAAGTCTGTACGCTGATAAGTGCAGCAAAAGAGGATATAGGAGGGAACTATGAACAAGAGACTGTTGAGCCTGCTGCTTGCATGCTGCTTTGTCTTCTCGCTGCTGCCGATGAGCGCGATGGCCGATGAAGCGCAAACCACAAGCGGCAGCTGCGGCGAGAATGTCACATGGACGCTGGAGGGCGGCATACTTACTATCTCAGGTGAGGGAGACATGGAAAGCTACTACGGCGTGAAAGCTCCGTGGTACAATAAGGCTGACGAGATCATCTCCATTGAGGTGTTAAGCGGCGTTACGAGCATTGGCGACAATGTGTTTATGGATCTGCCGTATGTTAACCTCGCCGCGGTGTCCAGCAGCGTAAAGAGCGTCGGCCTGTGCGCGTTTAAGGACTGCGGCAGCCTGGAGAACGTCCTTCTCGAGGAGGGGCTGCTGACTATAAGTGATTCTGCCTTTGCCGACTGCAGCCAGCTTCAGAGCATCGACATCCCCGACAGCGTTGAGAGCATAGGCGACTGCGCCTTCCAAAACTGCTCGAACCTCAGGACGATCACGCTCCCCACCGGCATAACGAGCATCGGCATGAGCGCGTTTAATGGCTGCACTTCGCTGAACAATATCTCCATTCCTGAAGGAGTGACGACGATACGCATATCTGCGTTTGCGTCCTGCTCCGATCTTGTGAGGGTCGATGTTCCCGAGAGCATGACCTCCGTGGAGAGCAATGCCTTCAATGCCTGCGATTCACTGTCATATGTAGACTATTCCGGCACGAAGGCGCAGTGGGATAAGATCAGCATCGGAGACGACAATGAACCGCTGACGGCGGCTACCATCCACTGCACCGACGGTGATGTTGTGCCCCACGGCAGCTGCGGCGAAGCTTTAAAATGGGAGCTCGGCGACGGAGTGCTCACCATCTCCGGCACAGGAGAAATGGATGATTACGAATCCGGCAGCAACGAAGTCCCGTGGTACAAATATATAGATGCGATAAGATCGATAGTGATAGAAAGCGGCGTTACGGGCATCAGCGGCTATGCGTTTGCAGGCTGCAATGCAGCTGAGACAGCGACTATCTCCGACACCGTCACGAGCATCGGCAACGGCGCGTTCACAAGCTGCTGGAAGCTGTCGGCGATAAATGTGGCCGCGGATAACACAGCGTATTGCTCGGTCGACGGTGTGCTGTACGATAAGGACATGACCGAGCTTGTCGTTTACCCGATAGACAGAAGCGAAAACGAATACACTATCCCCGACGGCGTGAAAAGCATTGCGCCGGCGGCGCTTGAAGACTGCAACAGGCTGTACAGTATAACGCTGCCTGCAAGCCTTACGGGTGTCGATGTCTATGTATTCTGGCGCATGTATAATCTAACGCAGACCATCGTCGATGAAAACAACGCCGAGTGGTGTTCTGTCGACGGTGTGCTGTTTAACAAGGCAAAAACGATCCTGACGGCATACCCCAAAAATAAGGCCGGTTTCTCGTACAGCATTCCTGACGGAACTCAGGAGATAGGCGACCACGCATTTTGGGAAAACAACAATCTGTGCACCGTCACGCTCCCCGACGGTCTGACCACCATAAACTGCAACGCATTTACAGGTATAAGATCGCTCAAGACCGTCAGCATCCCCGCAAGCGTGAGCGCGATCGGCTACGCTGCGTTCCTGGAATGCTCTGAGCTGAGCACCGTTAACTACGGCGACACCATTGAGCAGTGGAACGCACTGAGTATCGGACCTGATAACGAGCCGCTGAAAACGGCCACTATCCACTGTACCAACGGCGATATAGCGCCCCACGGCAGCTGCGGCGATGAGCTCACATGGAAGTTCGAAAACGGCAAGGTAACCGTCTCCGGCACGGGTGCAATGTATGAATTCGACTGGGCGGACGACATTCCGTGGGCAAAGTTTGCCGATGAGATAAAAGCTGTCGTAATCGAAAAAGGTGTTACCAGCATATGCAGCGATGCATTTAGTTATTGCGCCGCACTTGAGAGCGTCTCGCTTCCTGCAAGCCTTACTATAATCGGCGACTGGGCGTTCGCGCATTGCTCAAAGCTTGAAAGCATTACGCTGCCCGACGGAATTCAGACCATCGGCAACGGTGCGTTCCAGGGCTGCTCGAGCATTAAGAGCGTGGTATTCCCCAACAGCGTTGAGACTATCGGCAACAGCTCGTTTGCCAATTGCGCCGCTCTTGAGAGCATCACCCTACCTAAGTCCAATGCAATCATAGACGAGGGCACATTCGCTCGCTGCCCGAAGCTGAGCAGCGTTTTCATCCCCGGCGCGGTCTACTTTACCGGCAATATTTTTGAAGGCTGCACGGGCCTTACCGAGATAAATATCGAGGACACCAACCCCGATTATTGCTCGGTCGGCGGTGTGGTGTTCGATAAGGACATGACTACGCTCGTGATCTACCCCGCAGGCAGACAGGCTGAGGAATACGCCATCCCGAACGGCGTGACAACTTTGCCCATGAATGCATTTAGTGACTGCGTATACCTCAGCAGCGTCACCGTCCCTGACAGCGTCGAGGCTATTGAGATCGGCGCGTTCTGGGAATGTGCAAAGCTCAGCGCAATAAATGTTGACGAAAACAACGAGGGCTACTGCTCAATTGACGGCGTTCTGTTTAATAAGGACAAAACCACGCTCATATCCTACCCCATGGGCAAGACTGCCTCCCACTACGATGTGCCCGACGGCGTAATGATCCTCAGCCCGGATGCGTTCCTCAATAACAGAAGCCTGCAAAGCGTCACGATACCCGCCAGCGTGACGAATATCGCATATAGCGCACTGCAATTTCAGTACAGCGACTGCGTGTTCTCGGATATCTACTACGACGGCACGGCCGAGGAATGGAAAGCAATAGTAGGCGATGACCTGATCTATTACTGCCTCGGCGGCGTGACCGTTCACTGCACCGACAAAGACATCCTGCCCAACGGCACCTGCGGCGAGAATGTTACATGGACGCTCGACGGCAGCACGCTCATCATCTCCGGCGAGGGCAGCATGGACGACTTTGAGTACATGATGACGCAATGGAACAGCTTCAGGGATCGCATCGAAAGCGTCGTGATCGAAGACGGTGTCACCTCCATCGGAGACTGTGCATTTGTTCGGTTTACGAACCTGAAGAGCATTTCTATACCCGCAAGCGTTGAAACGATCGGCTTTTTGACCTTTGATGGCTGCACAAGTCTCGAAAGGTTCGATGTTGCGGAGAAAAATGCAGTGTACAGCTCAGTCGACGGCGTGCTGTTCAGTAAGGACAAGATGACCTTGAAGCTGTATCCCAGGAACAAGGCGGACACCGAGTATGCAATTCCCGACGGCGTGAAAACCATCGCCATGTTCGCATTCTACGAGTGCCAAAATCTGCAAAAGCTCTCGCTCCCTGCAAGCGTCGAAACGATCGACTTGTCCGGCGTAGACATCTGCTGGAGCCTCACAGAGATCAATGTCGCAGAGGATAACGCAAATTATTGCTCGGTTGACGGAGTACTGTTTTCCAAGGACAGATCGACGCTCATAAGCTACCCCAGAGGAAACACTGCCGAGCAGTATGTGATCCCCGACGGCACGAAGACGGTCGAAAACCGTTCGTTCAGGTGCAGCAAATACATAAGAAGCGTCGTCATCCCTGCAAGCGTTGAGAGTATAGGCCAGATCACCTTCTATGACTGCGCACTTACGGATGTGTACTTCACCGGCACGCAGGAGCAGTGGGACAGCATATTGAGCCAAAATGAATTTACCAGCGGCGTGGATGGCGCGACCGTCCACTGCGACTATGTCCCGCCTCATACCCACAGCTACACTGCTGTCGTGACCGCGCCCACCTGCACGGAGGGCGGCTACACGACCTATACCTGCGCCTGCGGCGACAGCTATGTCAATGATCACATCGACGCACTCGGCCACAATTACAAGAAGGGTGTCTGCACCCGCTGCGGCGAAAAGGATCCGAACTATGTTGCTTCTCCCGTGATAAAGATCACGACATCGGCGGGCAAGCCGAAGATTTCTTGGAGCAAGGTCGAAGGTGCGGTGAAGTATCAGGTGTATTACAGCACCAATGGCGAGAAGTACAATCCGCTCATTGAAACGACAAAAACAAGCATCACGCACACCAAGGCCAAGATAGGCACAAAGTATTACTATGTAGTCAAGGCAGTTAACGCCAACGGCGACGAATCCGAGTTCAGCAACGGCGTGAGCATCAAGTGCGTGCCTGCAGCACCGACCGTGAGCATCAGCCGTTCCGGCGGTAAGGCAAAGCTCAGTTGGAAGGCAGTCTCGGGCGCAACGAAATATTGGGTGTACCGCAGCACTGACGGCAAGAAATACACTCGCGTTGCTATCACCACGAAGCTCAGCTACGCCGACAGCAAGTCTAAGTCCGGCACGAAGTACTATTACAAAGTC
>JALFUQ010000052.1 GCA_022784505.1 Bacillota bacterium | reverse complement strand
TGCCGGCCTCCAGCGTACCGGAGTATACACGGAAGAAGCTCAGTCGGCCGACATAAGGGTCGGTCATGATCTTGAACGCAAGCGCCGAGAACGGTGCGCTGTCGGAGGCCTCACGGGTCTCCTCCTCGTCGGTCTTGGGGTTCACGCCGCATATTGCGGGGATATCCAAGGGAGAGGGCATATAATCGACGACGGCGTCAAGCAGCTTCTGCACGCCTTTGTTTTTGTAGGAAGTTCCGCAGACGACGGGCACCATCTTGACAGCGCAGGTGGCCTTTCTGATGGCGGCACGGATCATATCCTGCGGGATCTCCTCGCCCTCGAGATAAAGCATCATTATCTCATCATCGAAGTCGGAAATGGCTTCGAGCATCTTGGCTCTGTACTCCTCGGCGAGATCACGCATATCCTCAGGGATGGGCTCATCACGCATATCGTTGCCGAGATCGTCATAGTAGATACGGGCGTTCATTTCGACCAGGTCAATTATGCCCCTGAAATCAGCTTCAGCACCGATGGGGAGCTGAATGGGGACCGCATTACATTTAAGTCTGTCATGTATCATCTCGAGGACATGATAGAAGTCGGCGCCCATGATATCCATTTTATTAACGTATATCATTCTGGGAACGTGGTAATGGTCGGCCTGTCTCCATACTGTCTCGGACTGAGGCTCAACGCCGCCCTTTGCACAGAGGACCGTCACGCAGCCGTCGAGTACTCGCAGAGAACGCTCGACTTCAACGGTGAA
Organism: Bacillota bacterium; assembly: GCA_022784505.1. Classification (GTDB taxonomy): domain Bacteria; phylum Bacillota; class Clostridia; order Oscillospirales; family Oscillospiraceae; genus F23-B02. The sequence goes on along the minus strand of JALFUQ010000052.1, from coordinate 12,305 downwards.
GTCAACATGACCCGGGGTATCGATGATATTGATGCGGGTATTGCGCCAGTGGCAGGTGGTTGCGGCGGAGGTGATGGTGATGCCACGCTCGTGCTCCTGCTCCATCCAGTCCATGGTCGCAGTACCCTCATGGGTCTCACCTATCTTGTAGTTGACGCCGGTATAGTAAAGAATACGCTCAGTGGTCGTAGTCTTACCGGCATCGATGTGAGCCATGATTCCGATATTTCTGGTTTTTTCAAGTGAATACTGTCTGGGCATAAAATACTCCTGTTCAGATTACCATCTGAAGTGTGCGAATGCCTTGTTGGAATCTGCCATCTTGTGGGTATCCTCACGCTTCTTGACGGAGGCACCGAGATTGTTGCATGCATCCATGATCTCGCCTGCGAGACGTTCCTTCATGGTCTTCTCGCCACGCTTGCGGGCGTAGCCGACGAGCCAACGAAGGCCGAGTGTCTGACGGCGGGCAGGTCTTACTTCGATAGGAACCTGGTAGGTAGCACCGCCGACACGGCGAGCCTTGACTTCCAGGCTGGGCATAATGTTGTTCATTGCCTCGGTGAAGGCCTCAAGGGGCTCCTTGCCGGTCTTCTCCTTGATGATGTCAAAAGCGTCGTAAACGACCTTCTGAGCAACACCCTTTTTGCCGTCCAGCATAATAGCATTGATGAGCTTGGTCACCAGAACGCTATTGTACATAGGATCGGGTAAAATCTCTCTTTTGGGAACATTACCTCTTCTGGGCACTTTGCTTCCCTCCTTCATTAAAAAATGACTTCACAGGTACTCGGAAAGACTTCTCGCTTTCCGTCTGCGCCCCGAGGTTATCAAAATTATGATAAACAACAGGGCAAAATTTTTGCTGTTGGTTGATTACTTCTTCGAGGCCTTGGGTCTCTTTGCACCGTACTTACTGCGGGCCTGCATACGGCCGGAAACGCCCTGTGCATCGAGGGTACCACGGATGATGTGGTAACGGACGCCGGGGAGGTCCTTTACACGTCCGCCGCGGATCATGACGACGCTGTGCTCCTGGAGGTTGTGGCCGACACCGGGAATGTAAGCGGTAACTTCGTAGCCATTGGTCAGGCGGACACGGGCAATTTTACGCAGAGCGGAGTTCGGCTTCTTAGGAGTAGAGGTACGGACTGCGGTGCAGACACCTCTCTTCTGAGGTGCGCTCAGGTCGGTCTCACGGTTCTTCAGGGTATTCAGACCCTTCTGCATTGCGGGAGAATTTGACTTGTAGGTAACCTTCTCTCTGCCTTTTCTTACCAGCTGGTTAAAGGTAGGCAATTTTCCTTTCTCCTTTCTTCAAAAATTTCCTTGAATATCAAGGTTTTTCGGTGGGTAAACCTATTTTGGGCATAGTAACCCCACACAGATTGATATTTTAGCAAATTACACAAATTTAGTCAAGAATTTTTTACACAAAATACAGTTTGCTTTTTCAGCTTTTTCTTGTCTAAATGTCAAAACTGCCGCATAAAAACGGCAGGCACACGGCTAATACTATTCATTTTCTTTGCCGCCGCTATCCCGCCTATACATTATAATTATAGTATACTACATGAGTTGATAGCCGCATGATATGCCGTATTATACAATGGCATACCGCCGTAATTGGATGTATTGACGGGCAAAACTGCTGTACCCGAGGGTACAGCAGTTTTTAGGTTTATTAAAGTGCGTTGGTGCGTCCGACAAGTGCAGACAGGTCAACGAAGCTCTCGGCTTCGTCGGCTGCGGTCTCATCGGTCTTTTCCTCGAACTCACGGTACATTGCAAGGCCGCTGCCTGCGGGGATAAGCTTGCCGATGATGACATTCTCCTTGAGGCCGACGAGGTGGTCGACCTTGCCCTTGATGGCAGCTTCGGTAAGAACCTTGGTGGTCTCCTGGAAGGAGGCTGCCGACAGGAAGCTTTCCGTTGCAAGGGATGCCTTGGTGATACCCATGAGAAGCTGGGTGTAGGTGGCCTTGGTAAGTCCCTCCTCACCTGCCGCGATGCGCTCGTCAATCTTGCGGTTTGCTGCCTTGAGCTCGCCGATATCGACAGTTGCACCGCTGAGCAGGTCGGTGCTGCCGGACTCCTCGATTTTGACCTTGCGCATCATCTGACGAACGATGATCTCAATATGCTTATCGTTGATATCAACGCCCTGCTGACGGTAGACCTTCTGGACCTCCTGTATGATGTAGTTGCGCACGCCGAGACGGCCGAACTCATCGTCGTCTATGCCGCGGATGCGCAGAACATCATGCGGGCTGAGTGCGCCGCTGGTGAGTTCCTGACCCTTGTCGACATGGTCGCCGTTCTTGACGAGGATGCCGGCCGAGTGAGGAACGGTGTATACCTTGGTATCGCTCTCGTCCTCGTTTGTAACGCTTATTGCAAACAGTGTGCCCTTCTTTGTCTCCTCGATGCTGACAGTGCCGGAGATCTCGGAAAGGACAGCCATCTTCTTGGGCTTGCGTGCCTCGAACAGCTCTTCGACACGGGGCAGGCCCTGGGTGATATCGTCACCTGCGACACCGCCGGTGTGGAAGGTACGCATGGTAAGCTGAGTGCCCGGTTCGCCGATGGACTGAGCAGCGATAACGCCGACTGCCTCGCCTGCGTTGACGGGCTTGCCGATGGCAAGGTTGATGCCGTAGCACTTTGCGCAGACGCCGGTGCGAGCTTCGCAGGACAGAACGCTGCGGATCTTGACGGCCTTTATGCCGTGTGCTTCGAGGACTTGCGCATCCTCGGGCATAAGCATATGGTCGGTATCAAACAGGACCTCGCCGGTTGCGGGATCGCAAACGGGAACTGCCGGGAAGCGGCCGTGGATGCTGGTGCCAAAGGACTGGACGACCTGTCCCTTGTCGACGACCTCGCTCATCCATACACCCTCGGTGGTGCCGCAGTCGGGCTCACGGATGATGACATCCTGGCAGACATCGACCATACGGCGGGTAAGGTAACCGGAGTCTGCGGTACGAAGTGCGGTATCGGCAAGACCCTTTCGTGCGCCTCTGGAGGAGATGAAGTACTCCAGAACGGAAAGGCCTTCACGGAAGTTTGCCTTGATTGGTATCTCGATGGTCTTACCGGAGGTGTTAGCCATAAGGCCACGCATACCGGCAAGCTGACGGATCTGGTTCATAGAACCACGAGCGCCGGAGTTCGCCATCATGTAGATAGGATTGTAGGTGTCAAGGCAGTTCTGAAGTGCAGCGGTGACATCCTTGGTGGTCTTTTCCCACTCGGAGACAACGAGGCGGTAACGCTCGTCATCGGTAATGAAGCCGCGCTTGAACTGACGCTCGATTTTGATGACCTTCTCCTCAGTCTCGCTTATGAGGGTCTGCTTCGCCTCAGGCACGGTCATGTCGGCGATGGAGATTGTGATAGCGCCCTTGGTAGAGTACTTGTAGCCCATTGCCTTGATGCTGTCGAGAACTTCGGCAGAAATGGTGAAGCCGTGCTTCTTGATGCAGCGGTCAATGATATTGCCCAGCTGCTTCTTGCCGACCTGGAAGCCGATCTCGTGATCGAACATGGTCTTGGGATCGGTGCGGTCAACATAGCCCAGATCCTGCGGAATGTTCTCATTGAAGATTATGCGGCCGACGGTGCTCTCGATAATCTTGGACTTCTCAACGCCGTCGATGGTCTTGGTAACTCTTACTAGGATGGGGGCGTGCAGGCCGACCTCGCCCTGGCTGTATGCCATGACCGCCTCGTTGGAGTCACGGTAGCAAAGCAGGGGCTTGTAGGTAGGAGCGGTCGTACCCTCGGCCTCGGCCTTCTCCTGTGCGGCAACAAACTCGTCGCCGTCAACTATCTCGCCCTTCATGTACTCGGTGTCGCCAGGCTCGTCAATGCGGACATTCTCTGCGCCCTTCTCTGCCTTGCCGATGCGCTTCATGGTAAGGTAGTAGGAACCGAGGATCATATCCTGAGTAGGCACGGTTACGGGGTGGCCGTCCTGCGGACGCAGGAGGTTATTTGCCGAGAGCATGAGTATTCTTGCCTCGGCCTGTGCCTCTGCCGACAGAGGTACATGGATAGCCATCTGGTCGCCGTCAAAGTCGGCGTTATATGCGGTACATACCAGCGGGTGCAGCTTAAGAGCACGACCCTCAACCAAGATGGGCTCGAACGCCTGAATGCCCAGACGGTGCAGCGTAGGTGCACGGTTGAGCAGAACCGGGTGCTCCTTGATGACAACTTCAAGAGCGTCCCAAACCTCGGTGCGCTGCTTGTCGACCATCTTCTTTGCGGACTTGATGTTGTTTGCAACGCCGTCCTCAACGAGCTTCTTCATTACGAACGGGCGGAACAGCTCAATGGCCATTTCCTTGGGAACGCCGCACTGATAGATCTTGAGGTCGGGGCCGACAACGATAACGGAACGGCCGGAATAGTCAACGCGCTTGCCAAGCAGGTTCTGACGGAAGCGTCCCTGCTTGCCCTTGAGCATATCGGAAAGCGACTTGAGCGCGCGGGAGTTTGCACCGGTGACGGGACGGCCGCGGCGGCCGTTATCGATAAGTGCGTCAACTGCTTCCTGGAGCATGCGCTTTTCGTTGCGGACTATGATATCAGGTGCGTTGAGCTGGATAAGTCTCTTAAGACGGTTGTTGCGGTTAATGACTCTGCGGTACAGGTCGTTAAGGTCGCTCGTTGCAAAGCGGCCGCCGTCGAGCTGAACCATAGGACGGATCTCGGGCGGGATAACTGGCAGAATGTCGATTATCATCCACTCGGGCTTATTGCCGCTCTGCCTGAACGCTTCGACGACCTCGAGGCGCTTGACGAGCTTCGCCTTCTTCTGGCCGGAGGCGTTCTGCAGCTCCTCGCGCAGCTCGGCCGAGAGTTTCTCGCAGTCGATCTGCTGCAAAAGTTTCTTGATAGCCTCTGCGCCCATGCCTGCGTCAAAGTCATCCTCGTACTTCTCACGCATGTCGCGGTACTCTTTCTCGGTGAGTATCTGGCACTTTTCCAGCGGCGTGAAGCCGGGGTCGGTTACTATATAATTTGCAAAATACAGAACCTTCTCGAGGATCCTCGGGGTGAGGTCGAGCAGCAGGCCCATGCGGCTGGGTATGCCCTTGAAGTACCAGATATGGGACACGGGAGCGGCGAGCTCGATGTGACCCATACGCTCACGGCGCACCTTGCTCTTGGTGACTTCAACGCCGCAGCGGTCGCAGATTTTGCCCTTGTAACGGATCTTCTTGTACTTGCCGCAGTGGCACTCCCAGTCCTTGGTCGGTCCGAAAATGCGCTCGCAGAACAGGCCGTCACGCTCTGGCTTGAGGGTGCGGTAGTTGATGGTCTCGGGCTTGGTGACCTCGCCGGACGACCAGGAAAGAATCATTTCAGGGGAGGCAATGCCTATTTTGATGGCGTCAAACGGTGTGTAGCTCATTATTATTCATCCTCCTCGCTGTAATCATCAGAATCGAAATTAAAATCTTCATCGTCCTGCTCGGGGATATCCTCGATGGTGTAGCCCTCAGCGGTTATCTCGTCATCGTTCGTGAAGCTCTCGAACATCTCGTCCTTCACGCCGGGGATGAACTCATCCTCATCGTCGTCCTTGAGCTCTATCTCATCGCCGTTCTTATCAAGAACGCGGACATCGAGACACAGAGACTGAAGCTCCTTGACAAGAACCTTGAACGACTCGGGAACGCCGGGCTGCGGGATGTTGTTGCCCTTGACGATGCTCTCGTAAGTGCGGACACGGCCGGTGACATCGTCGGACTTGACGGTGAGTATCTCCTGCAGGGTGTAGGCTGCGCCGTATGCTTCCAGCGCCCAAACCTCCATTTCGCCGAAACGCTGGCCGCCGAACTGCGCCTTGCCGCCGAGAGGCTGCTGGGTAACAAGGCTGTAGGGGCCGGTGGAACGGGCATGGATCTTATCGTCAACGAGGTGGTGCAGCTTGAGGAAGTAGACCCAACCGACGGTGACATCGTTGTCGAACTTTTCGCCGGTGCGGCCGTCATACAGCTCGCTCTTGCCGTCCTCGCGCAGGCCTGCCTGACGCAGGGTGTCACGGATGGTCTTCTCGTTTGCGCCGTTGAAGATAGGTGTTGCGACCTTCCAGCCGAGAGCCTGTGCAGCGTAGCCGAGGTGAACTTCAAGAACCTGACCGATATTCATACGGGACGGAACGCCCAAAGGATTAAGGACTATGTCAAGCGGAGTGCCGTCGGGCAGATAAGGCATATCCTCACGGGGCAGGATGCGGGAAACAACGCCCTTGTTGCCGTGGCGGCCGGCCATCTTGTCGCCGACGGAGATCTTGCGCTTCTGTGCAATATAAACTCTCACGACTTCGTTTACGCCGGGGCTCATCTCGTCGCCGTTTTCACGGGTAAAGCGCTTAACATCAACGATGATGCCGCTCTCGCCATGGGGGACTTTGAGCGAGGTGTCGCGGACTTCTCTTGCCTTCTCGCCGAAGATCGCGCGAAGCAGTCTCTCCTCAGCGGTGAGGTCAGTCTCGCCCTTCGGGGTGACCTTGCCGACAAGGATATCACCGGCATGCACCTCTGCGCCAACGGTGATGATGCCGCGCTCGTCAAGATATTTGAGTGCATCGTCGCCGACACCGGGGATATCACGGGTGATCTCCTCGGGTCCGAGCTTGGTGTCTCGTGCGTCGCACTCGTACTCCTCGATATGGATAGAGGTAAAGACATCGTCCATAACAAGGCGCTCGTTTATAAGGATAGCGTCCTCGTAGTTGTAGCCTTCCCATGTCATGAAGCCGACGAGGATATTCTTGCCGAGGGAGATCTCGCCCTGGCTGGTGCTCGGGCCGTCGGCAATGACATCACCCTCATGGACACGGTCGCCGAGGGAGACGATGGGGCGCTGGTTTACGCAGGTGCCCTGGTTGCTACGGGCAAATTTTATAAGCTTGTAGTTCTTTATCTCGCCGCTGTCGTACTTAACGGTGACATTCTGAGCATCGGAGCGGACGATCTCGCCGTCACCCTCAGCCAGGACTACGACGCCGGAGTCGACAGCGCACTTGTGCTCGATGCCGGTGGCGACGATAGGTGCCTGGGTGGTCATAAGGGGAACTGCCTGACGCTGCATGTTCGCGCCCATCAGAGCACGGTTTGCGTCGTCGTTTTCGAGGAACGGGATCATTGCTGTTGCAATGGATACCATCATGCGGGGGCTGATATCGATATAATCGACGCGCTCACGGTCGACCTCGATGATCTCGTCACGGTGACGGCAGGTGATGCGCTTGTTTATTAGGCAGCCGTTCTCGTCGCGGGGCTCGGTCGCAGGAGCGACAATGTAGTTATCCTCAACATCTGCGGTCATGTACTCGATCTCATCGGTAACGCGGCAGGTGCCCTTCTCGACCTTCTGGAAGGGTGCTACAAGGAAGCCGTACTCATTTGCACGGGCGTAGGATGCAAGGTAAGAGATAAGGCCGATGTTAGGACCTTCGGGAGTCTCGATGGGGCACAGACGGCCATAGTGGCTGTAGTGTACGTCTCGGACATCGAAGGAGGCTCTTTCTCTGGAAAGACCGCCGGGGCCGAGAGCCGACATACGGCGCTTATGCGTAAGCTCGGACAGGGGGTTTGTCTGATCCATGAACTGGCTTAGCGGCGAGGAGCCGAAGAACTCCTTGATAGCTGCTGTCACGGGACGGATATTTATAAGGCTCTGCGGGGTGACGATGTCAAGATCCTGCAGGGTCATGCGCTCGCGAATAACGCGTTCCATGCGGCTGAAGCCAATACGGAACTGGTTCTGCAGAAGCTCGCCTACGCAGCGGACGCGGCGGTTGCCGAGGTGGTCGATATCGTCCTTGGTGCCGATGCCGTGGGCAAGGCAGTTAAGGTAGTTTACGGAAGCAAACATATCGTCAACAACGATGTGCTTGGGGATAAGAACATCGATGTTCTCGGCGATAGCAGCCTTGAGAGCCTCGCCCTCGTACTGCTCTAAAAGCTGTTTGAGAACGATGCCTCTGACCTTCTCCTTGATGCCGAGCTCCATGGGGTCAAAGTCGACATAGTTATCAAGATGCACCATGCCGTTGGAGAACACGCGCACGGTCTTGCCGTCAACATTGAGGTAAACATCGTTTACATCGGCTCTGTCGATAAGCTCGGCCTTCTCACGTGAGATGACCTCGCCTGCATCTGCGATTATCTCGCCGGTGCGCTCATCGGCAACAGGCATTGCAAGCTCAAAGCCGACAATGCGGCTGCGAAGCGCAAGCTTCTTGTTGAACTTATAGCGGCCGACATTGGAAATATCGTAGCGGCGGCGGTCGAAGAACAAGCCGTCAAGCAGGGACTCGGCGCTTTCCACCGTCGGGGGATCGCCGGGGCGCAGCTTTCTGTATATCTCGATAAGGCACTCGTCGCGGCTGGTGGTGGTGTCCCTATCAATGGTGTTCACGATGCGCTCGTCCTCGCCGAAGATCTCCTTGATGCGCTCGTTGGTGACGGCGCCGACGATCGGATCGGGAGTGCAGGACAGCCAGGTCTCGGGCTTGTTTGCATCGTACTTGCCCATGGCCTTGAGGAACCATGTGATGGGCAGCTTGCGGTTTTTATCGATGCGGACATAGAACACGTCGTTTGCATCGGTCTCATACTCGAGCCATGCGCCGTGATAAGGGATAACGGTCGCAGCGTAGAGGCTGGTCATGCTGCGGTCGGTGGTCTTATCATAGTACACGCCGGGGGAACGTACGATCTGCGAGACGATGACACGCTCAGCACCGTTGATGATAAAGGTGCCGCCCGCGGTCATGAGCGGGAAGTCGCCCATGAAGATCTCCTGCTCCTTGATCTCCTCGGTTTCGAGATTGCGCAGACGAACGCTGACCTTCAAGGGTGCGGCGTATGTTGCGTCTCTTGCCTTACACTCTTCCTCGTTGTACTTGGGCTTTTCGTCCATGGAATAGTCAACGAAGCTGAGCTCAAGCTTACCGCTGTAGTCGGTGACCGCATCGGTATCTCTGAAAACTTCACGCAGGCCGGTCTCCAGAAACCACTTGTATGACTTCTTCTGGATCTCCAGCAGGTTGGGCATGTCCTGGATCTCTTCGTATCTTGCAAAGCTCTTTCTTAGAGTTTTGCCGTAGAGAACATCTTTTGGCATTCGTGCACACTCCTTAATCGTAATTGAGAACACCCGGCTAAGTTGTTTCTTTCGTGAAAGTCGGTGTTGTATTTGCTTTCGGTTGATGATATATTGTACTCGTAAACAATGGGATGCCAGCGTTTACAGCACAAGATAACATAGCAAGTTATTTTATCATTGTATATATAGCTATGTCAAGAAATATTTTGTGAAATGTGGTTTTTTCGGCGGTTGCTATAAGCTTCCGCCGTTTTTTTGTGAGATTTGACTGCTTATGAATGCTTTTGTAACGATATCGATGCTGCTCATATTCGTGCTTGGGATGCTCCTGCTTTGGCGCGAGGGACTTTTCAAAAACACCGCTCACCTCATTTTTGCCTTTCTTTTTATGGCCGGTGCGGTCGTCATCCGCTACTTTTTGCTCGACTTTGAAAGTGGCGATTACCAAACCTTCCTTGCACCGTGGACGGAGTTTTTCCGTGCGCACGAGGGATTTAAGGCGCTGGGGCTCTCGGTGGGTAACTACAACCTGCCGTATCTGTATTTCCTTGCGCTGTTTTCCTATCTGGATATAAGCAAGCTTTATCTTATAAAGCTTTTGTCTATCGTTTTTGATGTGCTGCTTGCATGGGCGTGCATGAAGCTCTGCTCAAGGTTTATAAATGGCCGCCTGAGGCTCATCATCTGCTTCTTTGCCGTGCTGTTGTTCCCCACAGTGATACTAAACGGCGCATACTGGGCGCAGTGCGACAGCATCTATACCTTCTTTGCAGTCTACGCCGTCTACCTTGCACTGAGCGATAAGCCTGTGGGCGCAATGGTGAGCATTACCGCCTCATTTGCGTTTAAGCTCCAGGCAGTGTTCGTTATGCCGATATTCTTCGTACTGCTCGTCGCAAAGAAGATAAAATTTAAACACCTGTTCATCTTCCCTGCTGCGTATCTCGTCATGATGCTGCCCGCAGTTATCGCAGGCAGGCCGCTTTGGGATACGCTGACGCTGTATCTTACGCAGGCGGGCACGGTGGGCGATGCGATGAACTACAATGCCCCTTCCCTCACCTCGATGTACCAGTGGGGCGAGAACACCGAGATGTGGTCGACGCTGCTCGTCGTCGCCGCATTTGTGTTCATGTTTATCGTATTTGCCATAGCGATAATCGATCGCAAAAAACTTGATGATCGCGTCATTTTCGGCATGGCGGTGTTGCTGGCTGTCGGCATTCCGTTTCTGCTGCCACACATGCATGACCGCTATTTCTTTGCAGGCGGCATGCTGTGCATAGTTCTTGCCGTTTCAGATCTGCGCTTTGCAGTCATGCCCGTGCTCTGTGAGCTTGCTTCGCTGCACTGCTACTATGCATATTTCTCTCGTCACTACCTTGTTCAGCCCCGCATAGGCGGCGAGCTCATGCTTGCGGTGCTCATAATGGCCGTCGTATATGTCGGCATATATCTTGAAAAGAACAAAAAACATAAAATTAATCCTTGACATTCGCGTTTTCTCTGCTATAATAACTCTTGCCCTTAATTGGGATATGCGAGAGTGCTGGAACAGGTAGACAGGCACGTTTGAGGGGCGTGTGTCAACCGACGTGGGAGTTCAAGTCTCCTCTCTCGCACCAAAAGAGAACCTGTCGTTTTCGGCAGGTTCTTTTTTTATTCCTAGGACGGTGAACGGAATGTTTTTTGAATACGGCAAAATGGAGATAAATTACCTACGACAGAAGGATAAGCGCCTGCGCGAGGTCATCGACCGCATCGGGCATGTTGAAAGGGCCGTGGACGCAGACCTGTTCTCCTCCGTTGTGCATCACATCATCGGCCAGCAAATATCCACAAAGGCGCAGGCGACTATCTGGCAGCGGATGCAGGACGCGCTCGGCGAGGTGAACGCCGAGACTATTCTTTCTGCCGGTGTTCCCGCGCTTCAAGCGCTGGGTATGACCTTCCGCAAGGCCGAATATATAACGGACTTTGCCGAAAGGGTGCACACGGGCACATTTGACTTAGATGCCGTGGAGCACATGAGTGATGCCGATGCCATCCGTGAGCTGAGTGCCCTGAAGGGTATCGGCGTTTGGACGGCGGAAATGATCCTGCTGTTTTGCCTCCAACGCCCAGATGTTTTCAGCTACGACGATCTTGCAATACAGCGCGGGCTGCGCATGGTGTACCATCACCGCAGGATCGACCGCAAGCTGTTTGAAAAATACCGCCGCCGCTTCAGCCCCTATTGCAGCGTTGCAAGCCTGTACCTGTGGGCGGTCTCGGGCGGTGCTATCCCCGAAATGAAGGATTACAAGCCGAAGACGAGGTGAAGGACATGACTTACATTCAGCACTACAGTTCTCCTTTGGGCGGAATTTTATTGGCAGCCGACGATATCGGGCTGACCGGTCTGTGGTTTGACGGCGCAAAATATTTTGGCGATGACTTGCCCGACGAGCGCGTTGAGCGTGAAACGCCGATACTCACCGAGGCAAAGCGCTGGCTCGATGTGTACTTTGCGGGCAATGAGCCCGATTTCACGCCACCGCTGCACCCTGTCGGCTCGGCGTTTCGGCAATCCGTGTGGGAGCTGCTTTTGCAGATACCCTACGGTCAGACCGTGACCTATGGTGAGCTTGCCCGGCAGTTTGCCGAGAAGCAAGGTCTTTCACGCATGTCCGCTCAGGCCGTGGGCGGTGCGGTCGGGCATAATAAGATATCTCTCATCATCCCCTGCCACCGCGTCGTCGGCACAAACGGCAGCTTGACAGGCTACGCGGGCGGCATCGATAAGAAGCTCAAGCTTCTAGAGCTTGAGCGCGCCGACATGCAGAGTTTTTTCGTCCCCTGAGCCGATGTTAAAATGCGTTGCTTGATGCAACGGTCGGCTTTGCGTACAATAGTAACAGCTTCAAGGAAAGGAAGTTGAAGACTATGCTAAGTGAAAACATCAAACGGCTGCGCAAGGCAAAGGGGCTTTCGCAGGAGGAGCTTGCCGTCAAGCTCAATGTCGTGCGCCAGACCGTGTCAAAATGGGAGCAGGGGGTTTCACTTAGTTAAAGATACCACATCAAAACCCACGTTGACTTTTGCTCAACCGATACAGCCGGAGGGCTGGATAACAAGAAAAGGCGGTATGCGCCCCGTGGAGGGGTAGAATACCGCCTTTTCTTGTGGGGGTT
>JALFUQ010000048.1 GCA_022784505.1 Bacillota bacterium | reverse complement strand
TTCACATTGGGCTTCCAAGTACGGTTGGAGCGTCTGTGGGAATGGGAAACCTGAATACCAAAGGCTACGCCCTTGTCGCAAAACTGACATTTTGCCATTATTGAAGCACCTCCTTGCTTGTGTTTAGCTGAAAACAGCTTTTTAATAATAACAGAATGTAACCGTAAATGCAAGAAAAATTTTTAAGAGACCGTGAATTGTCTCCGTCTGCGCAAAAATCATTGCCAAATCGGCCTATAAAGGGTAATATATAATAATATAATATGTTATTAGATAAGGGAGCCGGACAAATGCCAAGCAAGTATTCCGTAAAGCTCAAAACCATAGTCGCCGAGCACGACTTAAAGCCCCTGCACACGTCAGCCGATTACGATACGAGGGTGCTCACCGTGGCGGATGTCAACCGCCCCGCATTGCAGCTCGCGGGCTTTTATAACTACTTTGACCCCAAGCGCCTGCAGATAATCGGCAGGGTCGAGAGCACATATCTTGAGCTCAAGACCGAGGCCGAGCGCCGCGTGAGCTTTGAAGAGCTCATGAAGTACGACATTTCGGCGCTGGTTCTGTGTCACGGCGCAGCAGCGTTTCCCGAATGCCTCGAGATGGCGGAAAAGTACGACCGAAATGTGTTCACTACAAGCGAGGACACATCGGATTTTCTTGCAGACGTCATAAGCTCGCTGCACACGCACCTTGCACCCCGCACGACGGTGCACGGCGTTTTGGTCGAGGTGCACGGCGAGGGCGTGTTGCTTACGGGCGACTCGGGCATAGGCAAGAGCGAAACGGCGCTCGAGCTGATTAAGCGCGGTCACAGACTCATAGCCGACGACGCTGTCGATATCCGCCGTGTCGGCAAGGACAGCCTCATTGGCTCTGCACCCGAGCTTATCCGCTATTACATGGAGCTAAGGGGCATCGGAGTTGTGGATGTACGCCATCTGTACGGCGTGGGCTCAGTCAAGCCCGAATCGGCGATAGACCTTGTCGTCAACATGGAGATATGGGACGACCAGAAGGCGTACGACCGTCTGGGTCTCACGAACGAAACGCAGGATATCCTCGGCGTCACCGTGCCGAGCGTTACCATACCCGTCCGCCCGGGCAGGAACCTTGCGGTCATATTGGAGCTTGCTGCCATGAACAACCGACAGAAGAAGATGGGCTACAATGCGGCAGAGACTCTGACCGCAAATCACGACTATGCCATTGACGAGGGCATACTGTAAAGGAGACAGCATGGAAAATTTAGAAAAGGCCCTCAGCGGCATAATAGAAAACATACCCGACCTCGACCTGCGCGAGCATGAGAGCATGAGAGCACACTGCTCGTTCAAGGTCGGCGGCAAGGTCAGAGCGTTCATCGTGCCCAAGGACATTTGGGAAATGACGAAGGTATTTTACTACCTGCACATGAACGAGGTGCTGCCGCTCATCATCGGCAAGGGCACGAACCTCATAATCCCCGAGGAGGGGCTTGATATCTGCGTCGTGAGCACCGAGAAGCTTACGAAGCTGCGTCTGGGCACAACGGACGATACCATCTACGCCGAAGCGGGCGTATCGCTCGCACGGCTCGCGCAGTTTGCGCAGTCGAACGGACTTGCCGGTCTTGAGTTTGCAAGCGGCATCCCGGGCTCCGTCGGCGGCGGCATTCTGATGAATGCGGGCGCCTACGGCGGCGAGATGAAGGATGTTGTGGAGTCTGTCGTCATGTACTACCTCACAGATCAGGCGCTGTGCGAGGTGAAAAGCGAGGACTGCGGCTTCGGCTACCGCCGGAGCAGCTTTACGAAGGTCAACTGCGCAATAACCGGCGCGGTGTTCAAGCTTACAAAGGATGAGCCCGAGGCGATAGCGGCAAGAATGCACGAGATGAACGACAAGCGCCGCAAAAATCAGCCGCTTGACCTGCCCTCGGCAGGCAGCGCGTTCAAGCGCCCCGTGGGCGGGTATGCTGCGGCACTCATTGATGAGGCCGGCTTAAAAGGCTATACCGTGGGCGGCGCTCAGGTGTCGGAAAAGCACGCGGGCTTTGTCGTCAATCGCGGCGATGCCAGCTACGACGATATCGTCGCACTTATGGATCATGTGCGCCGTGAGGTGTACGCAAAATCGGGCATAACGCTTGAGCCGGAGATACGCATCTATCCCAAGGGCGTGGTGCTCATAGACGACTGGAAGAGAAGAAAGCAGATGGCTTTGGACGAAATGCTCAAAATGGCAAAGGAGCAGAAGGATAAGCCGTCCGAGGAGAAATAAACAGGAGATAACATGGAGTTTCTTATAATTACGGGACTGTCCGGCGGCGGCAAGAGCCAGGCGGCGGATATAATCGAAGATCTGGACTACTATTGCGTGGACAATATGCCCGTCGCGCTCATCCCGAAGTTTGCCGAGCTGTGCGCGGCGACAAAGGGGCGCTATGAAAAGGTCGCCCTGGTCACCGATGTGCGCGAAAAAAACGGCATCAAGGATGTGTTCAATGCGTTAAAAAGCCTGCGTGAGATGGATTTCGGCTATAAGATACTCTTCATGGAGGCAGAAACGCAGGTTATCGTCAAGCGCTATAAGGAGTCGCGCAGACCCCACCCGCTTGCGATAAAATCCGGCGGCTCGATAGAAAACGCCATCGAGCGTGAGCGCGAGCAGCTTCAGCCGATACGCGAGCTTGCCGACTACATCGTAAATACCTCGCACTTAACGCTCGGTCAGCTGCAAAATCAGCTTTATACCTATTTTTCCGACAACACCTCCAACCGCTCGATCATGGTCAATGTCATGAGCTTCGGCTTTAAATACGGCATGCCGCTGGACGCAGACCTCGTGTTCGATGTGCGCTTTTTGCCTAACCCCTACTATGTCGAGGATATGCGCCACCACAGCGGCCTTGACGAGGATGTGCGCAGCTACGTGTTCGGCTTCGAGCAGACGCAGGTGTTCATGGATAAGCTGACGGATATGATAGAGTACCTGCTGCCGCAGTATATCGAGGAGGGCAAGTACAGTCTTACCATCGCCATCGGCTGCACCGGCGGCCGCCACCGCAGCGTGGCCGTTGCAACGGCGCTGGCAGAGCATTTAAAGCAAATGGGCGTGCCCGTCGTGAGCATCAACCGCGACCTTGCAAGGGGTGGCTGATATGACCTTTTCGCAGCAGGTCAAGGCGGAGCTGTGTGAGCCTCGAGTCGAGCGCAAGTGCTGCGCCGTCGCCGAGGCTTACGGCATTTTGATGTATTGCCACACATTTTCGCCCAAGCTCATACGCATCATAACGGCAAGCGACGAGCTTGCGCAAAGACTTCCGCATTTGTTCAAAAAAGCGTTTTCCGTGAGCTTTGACGAGCTTCCCGGGGGCAGCGGCAAGCGCAGCTTTAAAATTACCGACGAGAAGAAGATACAAACGATATACGACACCTTCGGCAACGACTTGAACACCCCCTCGCTGCACATAAATTTCGGCGTTCTGGAGGAGACGTGCTGCAAGGCATCGTTCATAAGAGGCGCATTTTTAGCCGGCGGCAGCGTCACAGACCCCAGCAAGCGCTATCACCTTGAGCTTGCAACCAGCCACTACAGCGTCAGCCGCGAGGCGTATTCCATTTTGCTCGACATGGGCTTTTCGCCCAAGGAGGCCGAGCGCAAGGGCAATCACCTTTTGTATTTCAAAAAAAGTGAGCATATAGAGGATCTTCTGACGACCATCGGCGCATCAAACTGCGCCATGGAGCTCATGTCGGCGAAGATCGAAAAGGATATGAAAAACAGCATCAACCGCAAGGTCAACTGCGACTCGGCAAATGCCGACAAGGTCGTTGCCGCAGCGGCGCAGCAGATGGAGGCCATTCGCCGCATAGACAAGCTCTACGGACTCGATTCGCTTCCGGACAAGCTCCAGGAGGCGGCGCTTCTGCGCTTTGCAAACCCCGAGGCGAGCCTTGCCGATCTTGCGATGCTCAGTTACCCTCCCGTGAGCAAAAGCTGCTTGAGCCACAGGCTCAAAAAGCTTCTTGACTACAAGCCGGAGGGCATAGACTAAAAGGGCGGACGGGATATGTCATTTGTTCACTTACATGTTCATACCGAGTTTTCGCTGCTCGACGGTGCCTGCCGCATTGAGCGGCTTGCAAAGCGCATCAAGGAGCTGGGACAGACCGCCGTTGCGATAACCGACCACGGCGTAATGTACGGCGCAGTCGCGTTTTATAAAGCCTGCCTTGCCGAGGGGATAAAGCCCATCATCGGCTGCGAGGTGTATGTTGCGCCCCGCACCCGCTTTGACAAGGAGCACACCGTCGATGCCGAGTACACGCATCTTATCCTGCTGTGCAAAAACGAGACGGGCTATAAAAACCTCTGCTACCTCGTCTCGACGGCGTTCACCGAGGGCTTTTACATTAAACCGAGGATAGATTGGGAGCTCCTGCACGAGCACGCCGAGGGGCTTGTGTGCCTTTCCGGCTGCGTCGCCGGTGCGATACCCCGCATGCTGTGCGCAGGCAATTACGAGCAGGCGAAGGCCAAGGCGACAGAGCTCAACGAGCTTTTCGGCGAGGGCAATTTCTATCTTGAGATACAAAACCATGACCTTGAGATAGAGAAAAAAGCCGCCGAGGGACTTTTGCGCCTGCATCGCGAGACCGGCATCCCGCTTGCCGTGACGAACGATGCGCATTATATCGAAAAGGACGACGCTTACTATCAGGATGTCCTCATGTGCATCCAGACCGGCAAGTCCGTTGCCGACCCCGCGCGCTTAAAATTTGAGACCAACGAGTTTTATATAAAGGACGAGGCGCAGATGCGCTCGCTCTTCCCCGAGTACCCCGAGGCCGCCGACAACACCGTGCGCATCGCCGAGATGTGCAATTACGATTTTGAGTTCGGCCACTATAAGCTGCCCCGCTTCAAGCTCCCCGAGGGCGAGACCGACAGCTTTGATTACCTCAAAAAGCTCTGCGACCGCGGCTTTGCCGAGCGCTACGCCGCCGACAGAGTTGAGGTGCGCAAGCAGCTTGACTACGAGCTTTCGATGATAAAGCAGATGGGCTTTGTCGACTACTTCCTCATCGTTTCCGACTTCATCGGCTACGCAAAAAGCCAGAAGATACCCGTCGGCCCGGGGCGCGGCAGCGCAGCGGGCAGCGTGGTGTCGTATTGCCTTGGCATCACCGATGTCGACCCCATAAAATACAGCCTGTTCTTTGAGAGATTTTTAAACCCAGAGCGTGTCAGCATGCCCGATATCGATGTCGACTTCTGCGTTAATCGCCGCGGCGAGGTCATCGACTATGTCAATCGCAAGTACGGGCACGACCATGTGGCGCAGATAGTCACCTTCGGCACGATGGCGGCAAGGGCGGCCATCCGTGATGTGGGCAGAGTTTTGGATGTGAGCTACGCAGACACGGATAATGTCGCAAAAAATGTCCCCATGGCGCTTGGCATGACCATAAGCGAGGCACTTAAAATTTCAAAGCCGCTGCGGGAAATGTACGAAAACGACGAGACCATGCACCGGCTCATCGAGGTCGCGGAGGCACTCGAGGGCATGCCCCGCCATGCGAGCATGCACGCGGCGGGCGTTGTCATAACCGACAAGCCCGTGTACGAGTATGTGCCCCTGTCGAAAAATGACGAATCGGTCGTGTGCCAGTATCAGATGACGACGCTTGAGGAGCTCGGACTTCTCAAGATGGACTTTTTGGGCCTAAGAAACCTCACGGTCCTGGAGGATGCGGCAAAGATGGTGCGCGAGCATGAGCCGGACTTTGAGGTCGACAAGATTCCCGAAAACGACCCCGCCGTTTTTGAAATGCTATCCGCCGGCAGGACCAGCGGCGTGTTCCAGCTTGAAAGCTCGGGCATCACCGCCGTGTGCGTGGGCTTAAAGCCCAAGAGCATTGAAGATAT
>JALFUQ010000074.1 GCA_022784505.1 Bacillota bacterium | reverse complement strand
TCTGCGCACCTCGCAGCTGTTCAATACCCCCAATATGTCCGCATCCGCTTACCGTGCCCATGTCGATACCGAAAAGTGCGTCGCCTGCGGCAAGTGCGTTGAGGTATGCCCCGCCGGCGCAGTAAAGCTCGGCCAGAAGCTGTGCACCAAGGCAGGTCCCGTAGAGTATCCCAAGCAGCCCCTGCCCGACGATAATCACTGGGGTCCGCACATGTGGGATGAGGACTACAAGAAGCACAATCAGGAAAACTGCCACAAGTCCGGCACTGCACCCTGCAAGGCCGCATGCCCGGCTCATATCGCCGTTCAGGGCTACATAAAGATGGCTGCCGAGGGCCGTTACCTCGACGCTCTCAAGCTCATCAAGCAGGATAACCCGTTCCCCGCCGTCTGCGGCAGCATCTGCAACCGCCACTGCGAGGATGCCTGCACCAGAGGCAGCGTTGACGCTCCTGTTGCTATCGACGAGATAAAGAAGTTCATCGCCGAGCAGGAGCTCAATGAAAAGACCCGCTACATCCCGCCCCGCCGTACCAAGAGACTGTCCACCGACGACTACGAGGAGAAGATTGCAGTCATCGGCGCAGGTCCTGCGGGCCTGAGCTGCGCATACTACCTTTCGAACATGGGCTACCCCGTGACCGTGTACGACCGCAATAAGGTACCCGGCGGCATGCTCACCTACGGCATCCCCAGCTTCCGCCTTGACCGCAAGGTCATCAATGCCGAGATCGATGTCCTCAAGAAGATGGGTGTCAAGTTCAAGATGGGCGTCGAGGTCGGCAAGGATATCACCATTGCCGAGCTGCGCAAGCAGGGCTACAAGGGCTTTTTCCTTGGCATCGGCGCACAGAAGTCTGCTAAGCTCGGTATCCCGGGCGAAGATCTTAAGGGCGTTTACGGCGGCGTTGACTTCCTGCGTGAGGTAAACCTCGGCAACGAGGTCAAGCTCGGCAAGAAGGTCGCAGTTATCGGCGGCGGCAATGTCGCAATGGACGTTGTCCGCACCGCTATCCGCGTCGGCGCAGAGGAAGCATACATCGTCTACCGCAGAAGCGCAGACGAGATGCCTGCCGATAAGGAAGAGGTCGCAGAGGCGATCGAGGAAGGCGTAAAGTTCTGCTACCTCAACGCGCCTGTTGAGATCCTCGGCGACAAGAACGGCAAGGTCAACGGCCTCAAGGTCGAGATCATGCAGCTTGGTGAGCCCGACGAGAAGGGCAAGAGAAAGCCTGTCGGCACCGGCGAGTTCACCACCATCAAGGTCAACTCCGTTATTGGCGCTATCGGTCAGCAGATCGATTGGGGCGAACTGGACACCGGCGCAATGGTCAAGGGCAAGAAGGACGCAGCTGAGGCTGACGGCATCACGCTCCAGACCGCGGAGCCCGATATCTTTGTCGGCGGCGACTGCATGACCGGCCCGAAGTTTGCAATTGACGCTATCGCAGCAGGCCGCGAGGGTGCAGTTTCCCTCCACCGCTATGTACACCCCGGTCAGAGCCTTACCCTCAACCGCAACCTGCGCGATTTCTACGAGCTCAACAAGAACGATATCGTCCTTGGTATCGAGAGCTTCGACAAGCCGGGTCGCCAGACCGTTGCACACGATCCCAAGAAGGCAAAGACCATGAAGAACGACCGCATCACCTTCACCGAGGAGCAGGTCAAGAAGGAAGCATCCCGCTGCCTTGGCTGCGGCGCATCCATCGTCGATCAGAACAGGTGTATCGGCTGCGGCCTGTGCACAACCAAGTGCGAATTTGACGCTATCCACCTTACACGTGATGTACCCGAGGCATCGAAGATGTACACTGCCGAGGATAAGCTCAAGGCCATAGGACCTTACGCACTAAAGAGAGCGGGCAGAATCGCAATAAAGGATCTCAAGGCAAAGTTTGCTAAGAAGTAATTTTACCGGAGGAAAAATCCGTGCATGAGCTTGGAACAGTGTTTTATGTCATCAAGGAAGTCGAGAAGCTTTGTGATGAAAACGAGCTGACGACCGTCGGCAGCGTCACACTGCAGATCGGCGAGGTCAGCGGCATCATCCCTGAGTACATAGTTGACTGCTGGAATTGGGCGAGAAAAGACACCAAGTACCTGAAGGAAGCGGAACTCAAGGTCGAGAATATCGAAGCGGTGACCTTCTGCGAGGACTGTAAGCAGACCTATCCGACGGTGAAATACGCAAAAGTATGTCCGTATTGCCAGAGTGAGAATACATATCTCGTGACCGGCAACGAATATGTGATAAAAGAGATCGAAGCGTATTAATCAAAATGAGAAATCTCCTGCATCAAACGGTGCAGGAGATTTTTTGTGCGCGATTGACTTTTTGCGCCGATGCCGATAAAATAAGTGCAATGCCAAGGAGGTGCGCCATGCCAGAAGTTAAACCGATCGCACGCATACATTCGCCGTTTAAGACAAAGTTCGGCATTCCGAGACAAAGCGGGGTCGCTGAGGCGGTCAGAGCCGAGATAGTTTTTGAGCCGGAGTACCGCAATCCCGATGCGGTGCGGGGCCTCTCCGAATATTCGCACATCTGGCTGATATGGCAGTTTTCCGAGGCTGTGCGCGACACATGGTCGCCTACGGTCAGACCCCCACGCTTGGGCGGCAATGTCCATGTCGGCGTGTTTGCGACCCGATCACCGTTCAGACCGAACTCGCTGGGGCTGTCATCGGTGGAGCTGGAGAGAGTGGAGCTCACGCCCGACCGAGGCCCCGTTTTGCACATAAAGGGCGCCGACCTTATGGACGGCACACCCATATTCGATATAAAGCCGTATATAACCTACGCAGATTCGCACCCCGACGCAACGGGCGGCTTTACCGCGAAAACGGAATTTCACGCACTCAAAGTTGCACTGCACGACAGCCTGTGCGGCGACATGGATGAGAACACGAAAACGGCGCTCGTGCAGGTGCTTTCAAACGACCCGCGCCCGCAGTATCACGATGACCCCGAGCGGGTCTACGGCTTCGGTTTCGCGGGCTTTGAGGTGAAATTCAAAGTTGACGGCGATAAATTAACAGTTCTGGATATTAAAAAAGAAGATGCATGATGCATCTTCTTTTTTCTTACAGTCCAAGCTTATCTGCAAGCGTGGCGGAAATTGCCTTGACGGTGTCGGCGGATATCGCCGAGGACATGCCACATTCCTCAAGCAGATCGAGGAAGCCATAGTTTGTAGACTCGTCCAATAGCTTCATGTACATTTTAAGTCCCGAGCCGCTTTCGTTCAGCTCCATGTTGTACAGCTCAAACGCCGCGCTGTCGGACACGCAGTAGCTGATGACGTAAAACGGCGAGGTGAACAGGTGCGTGACCGATATCCAGTCAAGCCCCTTGTAATCGTCCGAAACACCGTACTCATCAAGAAGCTCGGAGTACAGGGAATTGAGCCTTTCCACCGTGAGCTCATCTTCGTCCATGGCATATGCCTCATGCTCAAACTCGTTCAGGCACGCCTGGTAAGCATAAAGCTCGAGCTCATCGAGCATTTTGTAGCGCGTCAGCTGCTCGGCATCATCCATATTGCACAGCAGCAGGTACTCCATGCCCTGCGAGAACACCTCCGAGGTGTCGATGCTGTCGTTAAGGCCATAGTTTAAGTAGCCGTCGACGTAGTGGCCAAACTCGTGCGCTATGGTCAGCACCGTGTCGCTGTAACCGGAGGGGCTGCAAAACATAAACGGCGATTCGTAATCGTTAAGGTACAGCACATACGACTGGTCATACTTACTGTCCGACATTCCTGTGTCATACAGCTTGTACTTGAGCATGTAGCCGAGCGCATCGTCAATGCCCTTGTCAAGCCCCTCGACGGTGCTTGTCACGGTCGAGAGCGCCGTCTTTGGACTCATCGCCGAAACGAGCGAGCGGTCGTACAGCTTCTTGCTGTCAGCTTTTTTATACAGCGGCACGATAAACTGCTTTATCGCTTCAATGTACCCGTCAAGGTCATCGGCAGTGTAGTCCCTGCCATTGTCGAGATACGCAAGCTCCTCGTAAGACTTCATGTTGCGCTGCTCGGCAATATCGTGCCGCAGCTTTATAAGCTCGATGTAGATCTTTGCGATCTCGCCGTTTTGATTTTTGAACCTGCCGTCGTCAAAATCGTCGGCGTACCTTGCGTAAAGCTCGGAGTAGTCGTTTTCAAGCTCGGCCTCTCTGCGATCAAGCTCGGCAAGCTCGTCCGAGGGCGTGTAGCCCGTGCCGTCGGTGACGGAGTACCGCTCCTCGAGCAGACCGTCAAAGAAATGCTTGTCGAGATAATCGCACATGGAGGAATTCGAGCAGGCCAGAAGCAGCTCGTCGGTTATGTACTCAACATCACCGGAAGCCTCCACGCAGAAGCTGTACTCCTCAAAATAAAATTCATCCTGCGTGTCCATGTCATAGCGCACACAGGCAAGGTTCTTCATTGTATAAAAATTGTTGTACAGGGCAACAAATTTATCAAGCTCGGAAATAACATCCTTGACCTTGAAAAAGTTCCCGAGCATGTCCTCAACATCCTGCGCCTTAGCTTCAAGCGCGTCAATGTCGGGGCGGGTGTACTCCATCTCGTCAAAGCTGACGATATTATCTCTGCCGCCGTTGCCGGTCTTGGAGATAAGCTCGGCCGCATTCTCGTCATCCTCGGCAAAGAACGCGTCGTAAATATCATACACATCGTATATATCGCAGCCGCACAGCGACACGAGCATCAATAGCGAAAGCAGTAGTGCGACAAGGCGTTTTTTTAGCTGCATTGAGGGTACCTCCGTAGGTGTTTTACACGATCATACCACATTTGGGGCCAAATTGGGCAAGGAAGATGAAATTAACAGTCAAATTTTTTTGTATCGCGCTTGAAATGCTTAAAATTTTTGATATAATAACTTAAAAAGCTTGAAGTATCGGAGGCGGCAAAATGAAGCTTGTGCTTTGCGCGATAATTGCATATCTCCTGGGCTCTGTCTGCGCGTCAATCCCGCTTTCAAAGCGCTGCATGGGCGAGGATATCCGTAGGAAGGGCAGCGGAAACGCCGGGGCGACGAATGCCGCGCGTGTGTTCGGCCTTAAGGCGGGGCTGGTGACATTAGCGCTCGACATGGCAAAGACCGTGGCCGCCATGCTCATCGGCAAGGCACTTGCGGGCGTGACCGGCGAAGCGATAAGCGGGGCATTTTGCATCATCGGACACTGCTTCCCGCTGTATTTCGGCTTTCGCGGCGGCAAGGGCGTATCCGTCGGAGCGGGGCTCGGACTCATGACGGGGCTTTACGTGTTCGGCGTAATAATCGCCGTTTTTGCGCTTACGGCGGGCTTAAGCCGCAAGGTCTCGCTCGGCTCAATGCTGGCTGCACTCACGCTGCCGATAGCCTCTGTTGTATTCGGCGCAGAGCCTGAGCTTATCACGATGAATGCATTTTCTGCGGCGCTCATCATCGTCATGCATAGGGAGAATATCCGCAGACTCATAAACGGTACGGAGACCGATTTTAAGCCCGGAAAAGCGGAGTAGAGAAATTACGGGCTGTGATTTGTACAAAATGGCGAAAATGTCTTAATACTTTATATATTTATTGACAAATTAATCACCATCGTGTATCATATATATCAACAGAGGCG
Source organism: Bacillota bacterium (assembly GCA_022784505.1). Lineage (GTDB taxonomy): Bacteria > Bacillota > Clostridia > Oscillospirales > Oscillospiraceae > F23-B02. The sequence goes on along the minus strand of JALFUQ010000074.1, from coordinate 33,718 downwards.
GTCATGCATGACTGCCCTAAACGAGAAAAGTTAAAGGAGAAATATTATGCCTAAGTTTGATGAAGTAACCGGCGAACAGTTCCTGAAGGAGTACAACGGCAAAGAGCTGTTTAAGGAGTTCATTCCTGTTATCGGTAAGATGCCCAGCGTCGCATACATCCCCTTCCACAAGAAGCAGGCTAAGGATGTTGTCGGCTATATCCTCGGCAAGGGCTACTGCGATCAGGCAGCAGCTGATGCACTCATCGAGAAGTTCAACGCCCTCTACGGCGACAAGTAATTAAATCGACATGAAAGCCCTGCTTTTTGGCAGGGCTTTTTTCATAGGAGTATGCTATGGATTTTAACAATATGACTGTCGGCGAATTTTTCGAGGATAACGACGGCAAGGAGCTGCTCATGGAGCTTGCACCCCACTTGCTCAAGTATCCCCTGAAGCTGTTTTACAAGAAAAAATGCGGCGATGTATTCCCGCTCATCACCGAAAAGGGTCTTGTCTCACAGGACACGGCCGATAAGATCAAGGCCGCGATAGAAGAAAAATAAAACCTGCCGTTTGGCAGGTTTTTATTTTGCCTTTTCTATTGCAACCATCATGACGAGTGTGCCCGCGGCGGACACGAGAACGCCGACGAGGAGCGCTGTCTTTGCGCCCGCACCGTCGAGCAGGACACCGCCGATGAGGCTTGCAAAAATGCTCGCCATGGAGATGACGGCGGTTATGTAGGTCTGACCCTTTGCGGCGTTTCGCTTTTCGATGACCGTATCGGCATAGCGCACCGAGGCGGGCACGAATATCGCAAACGACAGCGCCTGCAGGGCCTCGGCGGCGTAGAGCATTCCGACGCTGCCGGCAAGATAGATCGCAAGTTCCTTCACGGTGAACATTATAACGGCGAAGCGCAGAAGGCTCGAGCAGCTAAAGCGCTTTATTAGCCTTGAAAATAGCAGCATCACCGGCACCTCCGTGAGCGTCATGAACGCCAAGATGCTGCCCATGTCGGAGCTTCCGCCGCCGACATTGCGCACGAACTCTATCATGAACACGCCGAGCAGCGAGTGGGTGAAGTATAGTAGCGCCGTGCCCAGCAAAAAAATTGCAAAGCGTTTGTTCTCCCACAGGAAATCGAAAATGCCGCTCGGCTTTTCAATCTGCTCTGCCTGCGCCTCGGAAATTTCCCGCTTCGGCTTTGCGCCAAGGGTGAGGGAGAGGGTCAGCGCACCGAGCACTGCGGTAAAAATAATGTAAGACACGGGCACACTCTGCGCGCTCACACGCTCGACCAGTACGCCCAGCGCCACGTTTGCAAGTGCGTAAGAAAACGAGCCCACGGCACGGGCTGCGCTGAAATTTATCCTCGAGCCGAGGCTTTCAAGGTAAAAATACAGCGAGATGCAAAGCGGCTGAAAAAGGATGTTGCCGCCAATGAGCAGCACGAACGCCGCCGAGAGCGGCAGACACGCCGTCGGCATAAAAAGCACCGATATCATCAGCACAAGAGAAAGTGCCGCTGCAATTAAAATGCAGCGCAGAAGCGTGCGCCGGCGCGTTCTGTCGATGTGACCGGCAACGAGCGGCTGCGCAATGAAGCCGACGATATTGCCGAGGGCAAAAATAATGCCGATATCGTAGTTTGAGTAATGCTTGCCCTGCAGATACACCGCCGTGAAGCCGAAAATGATGCCGCTGAGCGCCCAATAGCTTGCCTGTATGAGGCTGTACCGTAAATTAAATTTTTTGCTGCAGTCTTTCATACATTTATTATATCATGAGCACTTGCGTTTGACAATCAACATAAATTTAATGTTGCAAACAAGGCAAATTGTGTATATAATGTTAACATCGTTCAAAATACAACGAAGAAAGAGAGAACCACATGGTAGAAAAAATTGACGGCGTTATAAACGCCATCAGCGGTGTGCTGTACCAGCCGTACATTGTGCCGCTGTTCCTGCTCGTTGCGGGTGTGTACTTCACTATCCGCACGGGACTTTTGCAGATAAGCCTGTTCGGCGAGTCTATAAAGGTCGTCAGCGAAAAGCCCAAGGAGAAGGGCAGCGTATCATCGTTCGGTGCGCTCATGGTCTCCACCGCATCCCGTGTCGGCACGGGCAACATCATCGGCGTTGCCTCGGCGCTCGTCCTCGGCGGCCCGGGCGCAATCTTCTGGATGTGGATAACCGCCATCTTCGGCGGCGCTTCCGCGTTCATCGAGTCCACGCTTGCGCAGATCTATAAGCGCAAGGACAAAGACGGCACGAGCTACGGTGGACCGTCGTACTATATGCAGGACGGTCTCAAGCAGCGCTGGCTCGGCGTTATCTTTGCGATAGTTCTCATCCTCACCTATGCTGTGGGCTACAATATGCTCGCTGCGTATAATACCCAGTCGACCTTCGGCGGCTTTAGCTTCTATGATCCCGAGACCACTCCGTACATAATCGGCGGCATCCTCGCCGTTCTGTTCGGCGCATGCGTCCTCGGCGGCGGCCTGCGTCTTACGAAGATCACCGGCGTTCTCGTCCCCATCATGGGTGTGCTGTACGTCATCGTCTCACTCGTGATACTCGTCATGAATATTGCATACATCCCCGCAATGTTCAAGGCGATATTCGTCAGTGCATTTGACTTTAAGGCAATTTTCGGCGGCTTCACCGGCTCGTGCATCATGTGGGGCATCAAGCGCGGCCTTTACTCTAACGAGGCGGGCATGGGCTCTGCCCCCAATGCCGCGGCAAGCGCAGATGTCGCGCATCCTGCTAAGCAGGGTCTTGTCCAGATGCTGTCCGTGTTTATCGACACGCTGCTGATCTGCACGGCGACCGCTTTCATGTGCCTGTGCGGCCAGCTCAGATCCGGCGGCATCAACTCCGCAGCCTACATCAATGCCGACGGCAGCGCCAATGCGGCAAACTTCATTCAGGACTCCATATTTGCATCCCTCGGCGCAGCAGGCCCGATCTTCATCGCAGCGGCGCTGACCCTGTTTGCGTTCACCACGCTCCTCGGTAACTACTATTACTGCGAGGGCTGCCTGAGATTTATCCTCAAGCGCAAGCCCAGCAAGGCGTTTATCACCTGCTTCCGCATTGTTGCGACCGTTCTGGTCTTCGTCGGTGCGATACTCTCTGCCGGCGTCGTTTGGGACACCGCAGATATGCTCCAGGGCATCATGGTAGTCATCAATGTGCCCGTCATCCTCATCCTCGGCGGCCGGGCTATTGCGGCTTTGAAGGATTACAAAAAGCAGCGCAAGGAGGGCAAGTCCCCTGAGTTCAAGTCTGCCGACATCGGCCTTGCCGGCAAAACCGACTGCTGGGAGTAAAATTTAGACAACAAAAAAATCGATGGTTTAAAAAACCATCGATTTTTTATCTCACTTTTTTCTTGTGTTTCTCACGGTCGAGAACGGGTCTGCGCCGCCGCCGGAGAACATGGTGAAGTTGAGGCTCGAGGTGACATGGTCGGTCATGGCCTGACGGGCAAGCTCAGGGATGTGCATCTTTATAGCCGAGACAACGGCAGCGTGGTTATAAATCACGCTCGACGACCACGGATTTTCCTCGGAGTTACTGATAAACTTTATCATCGACGACTGATACATCGTCAAATTCGGCAGCAGCATCTCGTAGCACTTTTGAATGTAGCTGTTGCCGCAGGACTCGACGATGAGGCTGTGAAAGGGCATGTCGGTGGCGATCATGCCGTCGTAGTCCTTGCGAATGACGCAGTCGGTAAACTCGTCGGCAAGCTTCTCAAGCTCGGCAACCGTTTCGGCGCTTGCACGCTCCGTGCACAGGGCGGCGGCCTCGCACTCTATCGCCGCGCGCACGCTGTAAAGATCTATCATATCGCTCAGGCTCAGGTCGATGACATAATAGCCGCTGGTGTTCGGCTTTGACACCACAAAGCCCTGCTCGCACAAATTAACGATAGCCTCGGCGACCGGCGTTCTTGATATCCCGAGGGCGGAGGCAATGCTGTTGACATTGAGCTTCGTGCCCGGAGCGATGCGCAGGGACACTATCTCGTCATAGAGCATCTGCGAGACCACATCACGCAGCTTGGGTGAGCTGCTGTTTTCCAAATAAGACTGAAATTGAGCTTTATTCATAAAAACACCTCGGAAGCGGATGCAAAAATTGAGCTGCATCCTTGATATTGCATTTTAATACGAAAGGTATTTTACTGCATAATAACTCAAAATGCAACAAAAAAGCTTCCCCGAGGGAAGCTTTTTTGTCATATGTATTCTCTTTGGGTGATCCGTTTTATTATCGCCCGAGCCAGAAGTCCGGCGACGCCTATCTTTTTTGCAACATGCTTCTTGCCGTGCAGATAGAGTGCCTTGACCTCGATGCCCGCTATATCCTCCGCGGTGAGCGGATCATCGCCGAGAACGACGAAATCGGCAATCATACCGGGTGCAAGAGTGCCGCGTTTATTCTCCTCATGGCTCATATACGCGGGATTTGCCGTTATCATGCGCAGCGCGTCGAGACGCGATATGCGCTCGTCCGGATTGGGATGATTTACGGAGCACGCCATACCGTACAGGGGCTTTGGACGCGTGCACGGTCCGTCGGAGCCGTCGCCTACGACAAGTCCGAGGCGGTGCATCGTTCCCAGCGCGTTTAGTCTGTCAGTGCGCTCTCTGCCGAGCACCGAGCACAGATACTCGTCCGGCTCCTGCTTCCAATATATAAACGGCGACTGCGCGGCTATGCACAGCTTTATCTTTGCCGCGCGCTTTAGCTGCTCCTCGCTTGCAAGGCAGACATGGATCATCACATGGCGCGCATCGTCCCACGGCTTATCGGCATAAGCCGCCTCATATGCCGTTATGCACTGCTCCACCGCCGCATCGCCTATGGCGTGCATGGTTATCTGCCAGCCCTCGCGGTTTGCACCGATGGCGAACTCGTTCACGCGCTCCTGCGGATAATTCAAAACGCCGTAGTTGTTCGGATCGTTCGCGTACGGCTCCTTGAGCGCCGCATCCTCTGAGCCGAAGCAGCCGTCGAGGGCAAGCTTGAAGCAGCCGCCGACGCGCTTGAAGCCGTGCTTTTTCACGGCCTTGAGGTCCATGGTCTGGAAGAATATGCGGAACGCCTGCGGCAGGCCGGGCGCGAGTATTTTTATCATGTCTATATCCAGATCGTTTGCAAAGCCAACGCCCTCAACGGTGTGCACGAGCCCGATGCCGACCGACGCAAGGTACTCCGCGCCTCCGGAGAGACCGCGTATAATATCCATCGTGGGGATATACGCCGTCGCCTCGTTCACACCGTTATAAAACGCCGACTGGTACAGCCATCCGGTCTCGGTATTGCAGCCGGGATCGGATTTCACCTTATCCGACAGCAGTGCTAGCATTGCGCTGTTGCACACGGCAGCATGACCGTCGTACTTCATGACCATGAGCGGACGCTCCGTCCAGTCGTCAAGATCGCGCTTTTCGGGCAGCCGATGCTCGGCAACGGTGTTCGCGGTGCAGCCGTAGCCCATGAGCACCTTGTTTTTCCGGTGACTGTCGGCATAGCGCCTGACCGCCGCCTTTGCTTCGGCAAAATTTTTGACATCCATGAGATAGAATGTGTTCTCAAAAACGCACAGCGAGCCGAAATGCATATGCGTGTCGCCGAACGCGGGCGTTACCGTCGCGCCGCCGAGATCGACCCGTTTTGCCTTGCCGTAGCGCGGAGGGATGCTGCTTTCATCGCCGAGCCACACGATGTGACCGCCCTTTACCGCCATCGCGGTGTAAATGCGGTTTTCCTTTTCGCAGGAGATGAATCTGGCGTTAGTATAAAGCTCCATAACCTTATTCCTTTCACTTCTAAAATGGGCTTCATGTAGACATGGAGCACTACAGCCTGTTTAAAAATCCAAGCTGTTTAGTAAAGACAAGTGTACAGCGGGGGAGCGCGAGGGGGGTAAGCCCCCGCTCGCAATTGGATCATAGCCATCAAAAACGACTGAAAAACTGATTTATCAGTTTTATCAGGCTTCTTGACGAGCGCAGCGAGATCTTTTGTGAAAATTTATTTTTACAAAAAATGTAGCGTTTTTGAAGCGTACAAAAAGTCAGAGACTTTTTGTACGCTGAGGGGCTCCATGGTAAACATGGAGCCCAAATGTTTTCAGTCTTCGGATATGTGTATCTCGCGGATGAGAAAATCCTTAATGCCGTTTTGCTCGGCAAAATCGGTGACGGTTTTGACCATTGAGCGGACAACTCCGATCTCGTGCATAGCGGCTAATTACTTTCTTGCGATCTTCTTGGTGACGAGCTTTGCGACTGCCGCCGGCTTTAAGGGTAGTTATGACTGCTTAATTTATAATGGGCATTATAATGGGCATTGCAAACCGCTTTGCTTACAGCGCCGCACGCTGCTCCGGTGTCATTCGGTACTGCGGCTTGACATGGTAAGCAATCTCGGCGTACTGGCGTGCCCGCTCTCGCAGCGAAAAATTCCCGTTCTGGCTGCACCAGACATAAAGCTCGTGAATAATAAGGTCAGTCGCAATACGCGACAGGAGCTCAGGCGGCTCCTCCGTCTCGATTATCCCGTTTTTAGCGCAGTTTTTTGCGAGCGTGGCAAACAGATCGTCAAGTGCGTGTACCGCATCCCTTATTCCCTGAGGCGACTCAAACTGCATGATAAACAGCCTGCTTGTCAGCTTCGGCCCAAAATCGAGAGCAATGGATATAAACCGTTCAAACAGCTGCCAGATGCGTTCAAAATCGTTCTCGGCGTCCGCAAAGCGGCGAAATCCCTCGTCATCATTTTGCTGCGGCTTTGAAACGACATAATCGAGAATACCCCGCTTTCCCTTGAACATCGTGTAAAACACCGACCTCGAGACATTTGCCTTCTCGCATATTTCATTGACACTAACGCTATCGTAGCCTTCCGACTTGAACAGCTCAATTGCGCATTTTGCTATATTTTCCTTGACTTTGTGCGACAAATCCTGCAAAAAACCCGCCCGCCAAACTGTTCGTGTTTTAAAAACATTTTAGACTATTTGTTTGCGATTGTCAACTAATCGACAATGTTTATTCTCAAATTTTTTGCAATAATTTTGTGAGATTTGTCAAATTTGCGGCATGTATATTGACTATTTTGAACAAAAAAGTTACTCTGCTTTCATGAGTTGATATATTATTCACAAGCAAGTGTATCGGCTGTGGTATCTGCACCACAAAGTGCGAATTTGACGCAATCCACCTCAAGCGCAACCGTCCGCAGAACAGCAAGATGATCCCCGCTGAGGACAAATTCAAGGCAATAGCACCGTACGCCGCAAAGCGTCAGGTCAAGATAATCAAAAAGCAGCTTTCCGGCAAATAATTTTTCCCGGAGCAAGGTCAAAGGTGCCGGAGCATATCCGCACCTTTGACGCTAATTACGACATTTTTGACGATAGGAAGGGCTGTCATGCACGAGCTAAGCATTGTGACCTATGTTATAGAACAGGTCGATAAAATCGCAAAAGAAAATTCGCTTACCGATATTCAGTCTGTAACGCTGGAGTTCGGCGAGGTTTCCGGCATCGTTCCGGAGTATCTGGCCGACTGCTGGAATTGGTATGCAAAGAAAACCCCGCTTATTGAGCATACCGAATTCAAATACGAGATAATCCCCGCCATAACATGGTGCGACGACTGCAAGAACACCTATCCCACGCTCGAATACGGCAAGACATGTCCTCATTGCGGAAGCGGCAACACATGGCTTCAGCAAGGTCAGGAAATGAATATTAAGGAGATAGTCGCCTGCTGAGCAGGCGGCGTGAGATGGCTATGGGACAGTATAAGGTTTATGAAATAAAGCAAAATATTTTTAAGGCAAACGACGATGCGGCCGATGTACTTCGTGCCGAAATGAAGCAGAATAAATGCTTCATGCTCAACCTCATGTCTTCGCCCGGCAGCGGCAAAACGACCACGCTCACCCGGACCATCGAGCGGCTGTGCGGCGAGATGGATATCGGTATCATGGAAGCTGATATCGATTCCGATGTCGACGCCGAGCGTATTTCCAATACCGGCGTCAAAAAGATCAACGGAGGTGTTAAGTAACATCTGACAAGCGAATTGGTACCAAAAACTTTGGTAAAGTGTATCTTAAGGGCAAGCGTTACAGAAGCCACCGTGAGTGGCGAGGCGTCGTCGATACGCTTTATGATTACTCCAGATGGCTTTACAACTGGTTTAACATGTTCAGAATAGTCCTTTCAAAGCCCCGCAACATCAAGGCTATGTTCCGTTATCGCTGGATGTCCAGCTATCTGGCCGTCCCCATGATGGTCGACCGTCACACTCAGGGCTTGCGAGGCGAGCACCTGCGTATCTGCCACGCCGAACAGGATATCATTATCGAAGATGATGCAAAGCTGCTCGACAAGCTCTTCCGGGGCGACCGCCGTATCGGCAATGCCATCGCTTTCATCGAGGAGCACACCGGTGAGAAGTGGGATTGGACGCATTATTTTGAGTGCGCAAAGCGTGTAAACTACGCAACCAAGTGCCGTCTTGAGTGGCTGGAAATGAGCAAGACCCCGTACCCGCAGGTCTTCGGCTCAAATCTTGCACTCTATACCGAAACCAATTACATGGCTATAAGCGGCAGACTTCCCGTGTTCGAGGAGACCGACCGCAAGATCATGAAGCTTGCCGAAAAGGCGTTCAAGAAAAAGAAGATGGCAGCAAACGAATACCGTCACAGAGCCATCGTGTGGGGCGTTCAGTCGCATTACTACATGGACTTCCTCGTGTGGCTGCTCAATTGCTGGGGAATTGTTCCTCTTACCGATATGCTGTCAATGGATAATACCGATATGATCGCCGAGGTTGACACGCCCGAAAACCGCGAGCAGGCAATATATGATATAGCCAAGCTCACTGAAAGAATGATCATGCGTAACCGCACACATGGCGGCTACAAGGTATTGCTTGATGATCTCTGGAAGTTCGTCGAGGAGTTCAACGCCGATATGGTCATACTTTGGGAACACATGAGCTGCAAGGCTCTCGACGGTATGCATGGTCTGTTCGAGCAGAGAGCACGTGAACTCGGCATCAATCTCGTGTGGGTCTCTCATGACCTGTTTGACCCGCGTGTGGTCTCCCGTCAGGGCGTTCGCGACCAGATAAACACATACATGCGCACGGTCATGGGCGAGGAACCGGTTGACCCGACGCTTGAGATCCTCCCCGATGAGGAATCATGGTAATTGAAAGGAGAAAATGTAAAATGTCCAAGCTTTGCACCGTCGTAAAAAAACTGTCGCTTGCCGGCACCGCATTTTTCGTCGTTACCTTTGCGGCCTATTACTTCAACCTTGACATGAAGCTTACCGCTGCCATGGAGCCCGTGCTCAATTATTTCTACGACAGAGTTGACCGTGACCAGCATCTGTGATACAACCTGAATAAAAAACTTCCAAAGAGGGGGAGGCTTCCTGATGAAGCCTCCCCCTCAGCGTTTCAAAAAAGTCTGTTTTTTTGCACGCTTCAAAACACGCCAAATTGTTTTGACGGTAAAAAACAGCTTCCCCGAAGGGAAGCTGTTTGATCGTTTAATTACTTGTTTTTGTTCTTTATGTACTCGTCAATGCCCTTTGCGCCTGCTTTGCCTGCGCCCATTGCGAGAATGACGGTTGCAGCGCCGGTAACGGCGTCACCGCCTGCGAACACGCCCTCACGAGCGGTCTGACCGTTTTCGTCGGCCTCGATACCGCCCTTGCGGGTGAAGGTCAGGCCCTGAGTGGTGTTGCGGATCAGGGGATTGGGGCTGGTGCCGATCGCGATGATGACGGTGTCAACATCGAGCACCCAGTTGCTGCCCTCGATGGGAACGGGCTTTCTGCGGCCCTTCTCGTCGGGCTCACCGAGCTCCTGCTTGACAAGCTCGATGCCCTTGACATTGCCGTTCTCGTCGCCGATGATGGCAACGGGGTTATTGAGCAGATTGAACTCAATGCCTTCTGCCTCTGCATGCTCGACCTCTTCCTTACGGGCGGGCAGCTCGTCTCTGCCGCGGCGGTAGGTGATGTAAACATGCTCAGCACCCAGACGCTTTGCAACACGGGATGCGTCCATTGCGACATTGCCTGCGCCGACGACGGCAACACGGTTGAAGTGCTTGATGGGCGTATCGTAATCGTCTCTGTAAGCCTTCATGAGGTTTACACGGGTAAGAAGCTCGTTAGCCGAGTAAACGCCGAGGAGGTTCTCACCGGGGATGTGCAGGAACTGAGGCAGACCTGCGCCGGAGCCGATGAACACTGCCTCATAGCCGTCCTGGAACAGCTCGTCGACGGTCTCGGACTTGCCGATGATGGCGTTGGTGATGATGTTAACGCCCATTGCCTTGAGGTTCTCGATCTCGGCAGCAACGATCTCCTTGGGGAGACGGAACTGCGGGATGCCGTAAACGAGAACACCGCCGGCCTTGTGGAAGGCCTCGAAAATGGTGACATCATAGCCAAGCTTGCGCAGATCGCCTGCACAGGTAAGGCTGGACGGGCCGGAGCCGACAACAGCGACCTTGTGACCGTTGGATTCGGGAACTACGGGTACGACCTTCTCGGCCTTGTTCATGTGGTAGTCAGCGACAAAGCGCTCGAGGCGGCCGATGCCGACGCTCTCGCCCTTGATGCCGCGGACGCACTTGGACTCACACTGCTTCTCCTGCGGGCAAACACGGCCGCAGACTGCGGGCAGGGAGTTGGTGGAGGTGATAATCTCATAAGCAGCATCAAAGTCGCCCTCTGCGACCTTTGCGATGAACTCGGGGATACGAACGGAAACGGGGCAGCCGGTACGGCAGGGAGTGTTGTGGCAGTTGAGGCAGCGCTTTGCCTCATCAATTGCCATCTCGGGAGTGTAGCCGAGAGCGACCTCGTCAAAATTGCCTGCACGGACCACGGGATCCTGCTCGGGCATCGGGTTTTTATCCATTCTCATATTAGCCATTGCGCTTACCTCCGGTCATATTGCAGATATGCTTTGCAGCCTCTTCCTGCTCGGGCTTATAGAAGGCTGCGCGCTTGATCAGCGAGTCAAAATCGACCTCGTGTGCATCAAAGTCGGGACCGTCGACACAAGCGAACTTGGTCTCACCGCCGACGATGACACGGCAGCCGCCGCACATGCCGGTGCCGTCGACCATGATCGGGTCGAGGGAAATGATGGTCTTGATGCCGTAGGGGCGGGTGACCTCTGCAAGGAACTTCATCATGATGTCCGGGCCGATAGCGATGACGCGGTCAAACTGGGGTCTGCCCTCAGCGATATTGGCGTCAATCTCCTGCTGCAGCAGAGCGGTGGTAAAGCCCTTGATGCCGTAAGAGCCGTCGTCGGTGCAGATGATGGACTTGTTGGAAGCAGCCTTCATCTCGTCCTCAAGGATGACGATATCCTTGCTGCGGAAGCCGGCGATAAAGGTGACATCGATGCCCTTCTCGTGCATTTCCTTAGCAATGGGGTATGCAATTGCGCAGCCAACGCCGCCGCCGACGACACAGACCTTCTTCAGGCCGTCCATCTCGGTAGCTTTGCCGAGCGGGCCGACGAAGTCGGAGATATAGTCGCCTTCCTCAACGGTGTGGAGCATTTTAGTGGTGCGGCCTGCAGCCTGGACCATGACGGTGACGGTGCCCTTCTCACGGTCGTAGCCTGCAACGGAGACAGGAGTACGCTCGCCCTGCTCGTCAAGACGGAAGATGACGAACTGGCCGGCCTGCGCATGTCTCGCAACCAGCGGAGCTTCGATTTCGAACAGGCAGATGGTCTTTGCCTCGTTCAGGAATCTCTTAGTTACTACTTTGAACATTTTTTCTACCTCTTATCCATTTAATAATAATTTTGTCTTCACATTATTCGGATAGCAGTCACATTCTAATCTAATTGCACAGGAATGTCAACATATGAAATATAGAAGTTTGTCAAAAAGGCCTTGTTTTTCAACGGTTTTTTGAGAGTACTTGACTAATAATTAACTATCAATTGCACATAAATATGCTCAATTTGCGAATTTTCGCATTTAAGTGTATAATGCCGTAGAGGTGAGGCGCATGTCAGTTGAGAAATTATGCTTTGGAGCATACACGCTCTATAAAATAAAAAATGCTGCCGGGGCGAGCGCCAGTGTCATCGATCTCGGTGCGGCGGTGCAAAGCATCATCGTTCCGGACAAAAATGGGGTGCTCGGCGATGTCGTCCTCGGCTACGATACGCCGCAGGAATATCTCGATAATGACGGCTACTTCGGTGCATCAGTCGGCAGATACGCAAACCGCATTGCCGGTGCTGGCTTTGACCTTAACGGTACGCACTACAGTATCACCGCAAACGAGGGGGCGAACACCCTGCACGGCGGCGTAGGCTTTTCAAAGCGCCGCTTTGATGTGACTTCCGTCTCTGATAATTCCGTGCGCTTTGAGCTGTTTGACCCCGACGGGGGCGACGGCTTTCCGGGTAATGTCACAGTGAGTGTGGAGTATGAGTTTACGGAAGATAATAAGCTCGTCATAAGCTACACTGCCCGCAGCGACAAGGACACCGTGCTCAACCTCACGAACCATAGCTATTTTAACCTTGCAGGCAGGGGAGACATTCTTTCGCATGAGCTTATGATAAACGCCGACAGCTACCTCCCCGTTGACGATGAGCTCATTCCCACCGGCGAGGTGAGACCCGTTGACGGCACATCTTTTGACTTTCGCACACGCCGAGAGGTGAAAAACGGTTTTTACGACCACTGCTTTGTGCTGAACGGCGAAAAATGCGCCGAGCTGTACGAGCCGGAGTGCGGCAGGATCATGCGAGTCATGACCGACATGCCCGCCGTCCAATTCTATGCAGGCGGCGCAACGGGTACAAGAAACGGCAAAAACGGCGCAGTCTACGGCAAAAACTCCGCCCTGTGCTTAGAAACGCAGTTTTACCCCGATGCCCCCAACCGCCCCGACTTCCCGAGCACAGTTCTCAAAGCAAATGATACCTACTCGCACCGCACGGTGTACGAGTTTGCGACAGATAACATGACGACGATAAAGATAGACGAATACGCCTTCTCCGTCGATGTCGAAAAGACGAGGGAGTATTACAAAACGCACGCCCTGTGCAACTGCGCAAACTGCCGCAACTTCTATGCGCAGGTGAGGGGAAAGCTCCCGAAGCTTGATGAGTTTTTGACGCAGTTCGGCGTTGATATTTCACACCCCGATGAAATATTGAGCGTAGAAACGGACGACGGCATCGATTATATAAGCGCCGACTATACCGTCTGCGGCAGGGTCGAGGAAATGGGCAAGTACGAGATTGATTTACACGATGAGCAGTTTTTGAGCGTTATCGTGACCAACGGCTTTACATCTCCCAACGAGCAGACCGGCGAGTATTTTACCCTCTCCGTCAATAATATCTCGCTCCCGTGGGGCTTAGACGAACCCATCCCCGAGCCGATAAAGGCAACAGCACCGTCAAAGCTCAAGCGCTTTTTCGGCAAAATATTCGGATAAAATTAGCCTCCTTTTGCATCGGCAAAAGGAGGCTTTGCTATTAATCTAATCAATCCAGCGCCAGATCCCAGACCGTGTCGCGGGGGAAGTCCTTGGCTTCGTAGGCGGCGATGAACGGGCTGCCGTAGCGGTCGGGGCGGCGGACGATGGCGCTTTTTGCGCCTAAGCGGCGGCACAGTGCGGGGATGAACTCAGGCGGGTCGTTTAAAACCTCTTTTATCAGCAGAACACCGTTATCAACATAGCCGCAGGCGATGCCGTCCTTGCAGCCGAACAGCCCGCCGCCATAGATCTTACAGAGCGCCTCCTGAAAAAGCATGTAGCCGTAATTGAGGTTTACATAATTCTTGCCACGCAGAATATCCGCGCGCTTGAAGGCGTACTCGTCGGCAAAAAGCGACTTTATCTCGACGGCTCTGTCCGAGGGGAGCACAGTTTCGTACATGCATCTTGTTGCAGCCTGAAATCCGCCGACACGCTCGTACCATGCGTAAAGCGACTCCTCAGCGGGCAGCGTCGTGCATATCTCAACACCGTTTTCCCAGCAGTACCTTTCGCAGGCGGAAATGAGCTTTGCGCCGATGCCGCAATTGCGTGCGCTCGGCTCAACGGCGACGGCGTAGATATACCCGAGCTTCACCGGCGGCCTTTCAGGACTCCACAGCTCGGCCGACAGCACATAGGCAGCGCCCAGAAGTTCGCCGTTTGCCTCGGCGACAAGTCCCGTGCCCATCGACGGCAGCAGCTCAAAAAAACGGTCTACGAGCTCCGGCGCATCGCCGAAGGTCTCCGTCCACAGGCGCGTGAGCGGGGGGATATCCTCCTGACGATATTTGTTTATATTGACTGCGTAGTACATATCATTTTGACCTTAAAATGTATTTTATAAGTATCTCCTCGGGCTTGTACGAAAGCTTCGAGGTGCGCAGAGCGGGGTTGCCCATGTCGTCCTCTCGGTTTACATAACGCATATCGGGATGCTTTGCCATGACCATGCGGGCCATTTCGCGGCAGATCATTGTGTAAGCCCCGTCAATGTCGGTGTACGCTTTCTCAAAATGCGTGCAGAACGTGTCGCTGCTTATGACCTCACCGACGGTGAAGCCGACGAGCCTGCCGTCCGCGATGAGTATACCGCCCTCAAGCCCAAGCTCATCAAATCTCTCAAAGCCGCGCACGATGGCATCGTGCTCAAAGCCTATATCGTCGGTCAGCCTATCTTGAGACTGCTGCGTCCACTTATCAAGCATGTCTAGGCAGTCGGGAAGGCGGTTTTTTGTTATCGGTTCAAAGCTCCATTCGTGCTCGGCCTCAAAGCGGTTGCAGTAATTGCGCTTTGCGTGCAGGTGCCTGCCCGGGTACTCGGCGAGCTTATCGATCTCATAGATATAATCGGAAAAGTCCCTGTCCTCGATAATTTCAAATTTATCGGGGTAGGCATCATTTATGAGCGCAAGGTGCTCCTTGCAAACGCCGCAGACGAGCAGGGGGAGCTTGTTTCTTTCGCAGACACCCGCCATATATTCAAAGCTCGGGTGGATATCGCCGCTGCCGACGGGGAAGGCAAAAAACTGCTCGCCCTTTCTGTGCAGCAAAGTGACAAGTCTGTCGCCGCAAATGGTGACAGACTGCTTAAAGCGCTTATCCCACATGTAGACATTGCCGAAGCAGAAGTCGGCACTGCGGGAGTTTTCAATTTGAAAAAGCCTGTCAGCGGCAGGCTTCAGATCAAGTGTGATCGGTTCAAGTAAGTGCATTATCAGTAGGTTTCCTTGCAAATTCTTTTTATCTCGCTTCTTATCGAGCGCAGGTCGGCGAAGGTCTCGGGACGCTTTGAGATATCCCTGAGCAGTGCCGAGGGGTGATATATCGCCGTCATGCGGCGGCCGTCAATGTCAAACCACAGCCCGTGCTCACGGGTGATGCGAAAATCGTCCCGAATAAGCGCTGTGGCGGAAATGCGGCCGAGGCATATAATTATCTTGGGGTCAACGAGCCTGATCTGCTCTGCAAGCCAGGGGTAGCAGGCATCCTGCTCCTCGTCGCGGGGGTCACGGTTTCTCGGCGGGCGGCATTTTACGATGTTTGCAATGTACACCTTGCTGCGGTCGAGATCTATCATTCTGAGCATATCATCAAGAAGCTTTCCGGCAGGCCCCACAAAGGGAACACCCTGCAGATCCTCCTGTTCGCCCGGGCCTTCGCCGATGAGCATGACCTCGGCGCGCTCATTGCCGACACCGAACACCAGGTTCGTCCGCGTTTTGCCGAGCTCGCAGCGCATGCAGCCTCGACAGTTGGCGTTCAGCTCCTCCATATTAGCACACTGCATCAGCTTTCCTCCGAATACTTCGCGAGCTCCAGCAGGATCTCGCGCTTGTTGTTATCAGGGTATTCCATTACATAGTCGAGCAGGAACTTGAGCATTTCGCCAAGTTCGGGACCCTTGAGCCCGAGGCTCAAAAGATCGTCACCGGAGACGGCAAGATGCTTGAGTGAAAAGCACTCGCCGCTTTTGAGCACGGCCTTGAACTCCTTTTCGCAGCTAAGCCCGTTTATGACATCATAAGCTGCTACAGCGCAGGCGACGGAGTCGACCCCGTAGCGGCTCAAAAGCTTTTTCCAGCCGAGCTTATCGCCGGGCACTTCGCACTTTAACATCGCCTCGGCATCGGCGCAGCAGCGTAAGGTGCGCCCGTCGAGCCGCAGCTCTTCCAAAAATGCGTGCGCAGACGGGATATAGCCGTATTTTTGGAGCATTATACTGAATGTTACCCAGCGGGTCAGAGGCTTGCGGTTCATGCTTGCAATATCGGCATAATTGGGGCTTGCCCAGCCGTTTCCGGGTATGTAGCGCTTAAGTAGCCCAAACTTTATCGCAACGCCCAGCGTTTCGGGGCGGGTGGTGAGCAGAATCTTCTCAAGCTCATCACGCACGCGCTCGGGCGCAAGCTCACAGGCGAGAGGTGCGCATTCCGATATTGCTGCTATGGTCTCATATTCAATTGTGAAGCCGAGACGAGCGGAGAACCGAAGTGCTCTGAACATTCGCAGTGCGTCCTCGTTAAAGCGCAGCATCGGGTCGCCCACGCAGCGGATGGTGCGGTTCTGAATATCCCGAACTCCGTCAAAGGGGTCGGAGAGCATGCCGTCGGCGGAAAGCGCGATGGCGTTCATCGTAAAGTCGCGGCGGCCAAGGTCGCTTATGAGGTCGGAAACAAATGTGACCGACTCCGGTCGGCGGTGGTCACGGTAGCTGCCGTCGGTGCGGAAGGTGGTGACCTCAACAGAGCGGTTACCGATCTTTACGGTGACGGTGCCGTGCTTTATGCCGGTGGGCTCTGAGCCGGGGAAAATGCTCATGACCTCATCGGGCAGAGCACTCGTGCAGATATCCCAGTCATGCGGGGTGATGTCCATGAGCATATCACGAACACAGCCTCCAACGAGATACGCCTGATGCGCTCTTGCCTGAAGGCCGAACAGTATCTGTCTGACATATTTAGGCGGGTTTATTTGTGGCATAAATAACACCTATAATAGTATATGAATATTAAATCACTTGTAAAGTTTCGATTCCGGTATTATAATATCATTTGCAAAAAGATACATCAATAAGAATTTGTAAATAAAAGATGCGGCAAAAACGCATTGATTGGAGATAATATGTCTGATTTTGATAAGTTTCTTAAAAAGGGCAGCAAAGGTCACCTTATAGGCATCGGCGGAGTTTCCATGGCTCCGCTTGCGGAGGTCCTGCATGACGCAGGGCTTGAGATAACGGGCTCTGATATTGCCGAGAGCGAGCGCACCTCGAATCTTCGCGGCAAGGGCATTGAGATATTCATAGGCCACGACGCTTCAAATATCACCCCCGGCACGCAGTTTGTCGTCAGAACTGCCGCCGCCCATGACGATAACCCCGAGGTCATAAGAGCGCATGAGCTGGGCATCCCCGTGTTCGAGCGCACGCAGGCTTGGGGCGCCATAATGAAGGGGTATAAAAATGCCCTGTGCATTTCCGGTACCCACGGCAAGACGACGACCACCTCTATGTGCACGCACATTCTCATGGCGGCCGAAAAGGACCCCACCGTCATGATAGGCGGCACTCTGCCGCTTTTGCAGGCAGGCCACCGTGTCGGCAACGGCGACACCATCGTTATGGAGTCGTGCGAGTATTATAATTCGTTTTTGCAGTTTTACCCCACGGTCGCCGTGATACTGAACATTGAGCCCGATCACCTCGACTTTTTCTCCGGCATAGAGGATATCAAGAAGAGCTTCCGCGCCTTTGCCGAGAATGTGCTGCATGACGGCTATGTTGTTGCAAACTACGACGATGAGAACACCATGGACGCACTCAAGGGTCTCGACCGCAACATCGTGACCTTCGGCCTTACCTCCAAGGCGGATGTGTACGCAAAAAATGTCGTGCGCATAGGCTCACTCACGAAGTTTGATATCATGTACAAGGGCAAGTACCTTGAGACGGCAAACATCCATGTTCCCGGTGAGCACAATCTTAAAAACGCCCTTGCCGCAGCGGCGGCGAGCATTTGCCTCGGCATAAAGCCGACGGCGATAAAGTACGGCCTTGCCGGTTTCTCGGGTGCCGGACGGCGCTTTGAGTTTAAAGGCAAATTCAACGGTGCGGATGTTTTTGACGATTATGCCCACCACCCGGGCGAGGTCAAGGCGCTTTTGGACGCTGTTGAGCTTCTTGGCTACAAGCGCACTATTGTCATCTTCCAGCCGCACACCTACTCCCGCACGAAGGCACTGTTTAACGACTTTATCCGCCAGCTCAAACGGCCGGATATAGTCTACCTTGCGGAGATATTTGCCGCCCGCGAGAAAAACACTCTCGGCATAAGCTCCAAGGATCTGGCCGATCGGATAGACGGCGCAAGGTTTTACAAGACCTTCGGCGAGATCGTTGCCAGCCTGCGCGAGACGGCGCAGCCCGGTGATATTATACTCACCGTCGGCGCGGGTAATGTGTATAAGATCGGCGAGCAGCTTCTTGAGGACGACTACGAATAATAAGAACAACAATGCGCAGATCTCGGCATTATTTATGCCGAGATTTTGCTGATGATTAAAGACATATACCACAGAAACGGAGAATATCATGAAAATACAATGGCTTGGACATTCATGCTTTAAGATAAGCCACGACGGCTACAGCGTCGTCATTGATCCGTATGACCTCACGAATGCGCACTACCCGCCGCTGAGCGTAGATGCCGACGCGGTGCTCGTGAGCCATGAGCACAGGGGACACAACTACCGCGAGGGCGTGCACCTTTCCGGCACATCCAGACCCTGCCCGTATGAGGTGAGCGTCATCGACTGCTTCCACGACACCAGCTGGGGCACGCTCAGAGGCAAAAATAAGATACATATCCTCGATTGGGACGGGTACAAGCTCGTGCACATGGGCGACCTTGGCAGCATGCTCACCGATAACGAGAAGGCCGAGCTTTTCGGCGCGGATGTCCTCATGATAGCCGCAGGCGGCTTCAGAGCCATGCCCAGCGATAAGACAAAGCCCCTTGCTGATGAGATCTTTGCAAATGTCGTCATCCCCATGCACTATGCGCATGACGGCTGCGGCAGCCGAAGGATGGAAAGGGTGGAGGCGTTTACCGATCAGTACATGCCGCTTGACCTCGTGCATTTTTACGATACGGACACCATAACCATCGATCACAATACGCCCCAGCAGGTGGCAGTGCTCAAGTACATGCGGTGATTGTTTACACAAATCCCTTGATTTATCGCTATCGGCGGTATATATTACACTAAGTTTTAAAATGATAAGCGTAGGGGGAAAGCCCGTGGCTAAAGCAAAGGAACAAAACTATCTGCACGGTGCGGCGATACTTGCCGCCGGTGTTGTTATAATGAAGATCCTCGGCGCGATCTACAAGATCCCTATCGGAAACCTGCTCGGTGACGACGGATACGGCCTGTTTATCTCGGCCTACAATGTCTACAGCGTGTTTCTGATGCTGGCGACTGCCGGACTGCCGGTGGCGCTCTCGAGGATGATCAGCGAGGCTCACACGCAGGGCAGGCAGATGCAGGTGCGCCGCACCTTCTCGGTCGCATTGTGGACATTCTTCGCCCTCGGCGCTGTCAGCACGGCGATAATGTTCCTGTTTCCCGACTGGCTTGCCGGTATCCTGCACAATCCCGACACTGCACTGAGCATACGAACACTCGCACCGGCGGTGCTTTTGGTGTGCCTTACCTCGGCGTTCAGAGGCTTTGCACAGGGACACGAGAATATGATACCCACGACCGTCGGTCAGGTGCTCGAAGTGCTTGTCAAGGTCGTTGTCGGCCTTGCACTGGCGTGGTATTTTGTCGCCAACGGCTATGATAAGCCCGTCGCCTCGGCCGGAGCAATCTTCGGCGTTACAATCGGGTCGCTGGCGGTGCTTATATACATGTATGTGTATAAGGTTCGCAACTATAAATTGATTCCCGTTTCCGAGCTCGATATCCCCGAGCCCCGCGGCGTGATATTCAAAAACCTCGTTAAGATCGGCATACCCATCGCTCTCGGCTCTATCGTCCTGTCGTTTATAAATCTTCTCGACTCCGGCCTTTGCATGGCAAGGCTCCAGGACGCAGCAGGCTTTAACTACAACGAGGCAAAGGTGCTCTACGGCGTTTACGGCAAGGCGCAGACGCTGTTTAATGTTCCCGCGGCATTCATTACGCCGTTGACCATCTCCGTTGTTCCTGCGATCGCCGCAAAGATAGTGCTTGGCGACAAAAAGCAGGCGGCCAAGATATCCGAGGATTCCTTGAGAATCTCCATGGCGCTGTGCCTTCCCATGGGCGTGGGTCTTGCGGTGCTTGCTGACCCCATCATGAAGATAATTTACCCCGGCGCTCACGAGGCCGGAACGCTTCTGCTGTGCCTTCTCGGCATCGCATCGATATTCGTCTGCTTCTCGCTTATGACGACCGCTGTTTTGCAGGCGACGGGCAAGGAAAAGCACACGGCGTATTCCATTATCGCAGGCGGCCTTGTGAAGATAACCGTCAACTGGTTTCTCGTCGGCATCCCCGAGCTAAACATCTACGGCGCACCCATCGGCACACTGTGCTGCTATGTGACGATGTGCGCACTTAACCTCATCTTCATTGCCCGCAGCTTTGAAAAGTCGCCGTCGGCAAAAGAGATGTTTGTAAGACCCGGCGTCGCCTGCCTCATTATGGGCGCTGCGACCTACGCCGTTTACTACGCAGGTTCGCTGGTGCTGGATTATGACAGCAAGCTTTATATGGCCGCTGCAATGTGCGCTGCGATGCTCGTCGCGGTCATCGTTTATGCCGTCGCCGCTATCAAGCTTCGCGCCATAACCGCCGAGGATATGAAGCTCATCCCCAAAGGCGAAAAGATAGCAAAACTGCTGCATATGCGGTGAAATTTGAAAAAAGTATTAAAAAATCAAGCTTTTATGAAAAAAAGACTTGATTAACAGCGCATAATGTGGTAGATTTTTAACGCGTTTTCGCAAGGAAGCGCACTTTCCCTGTAAATAACCCGAGGCTCATTTGCTGATACGGGCTATATATACAATTTTAATTTTACGCACGAAATTTTAGGAGGATTACACATGAATAAGGCAGAACTTATCACAGCCGTCGCAGAGAAGACCGGTCTTTCCAAGAAGGATTCCGAGAAGGCTGTCAACGCCGCATTCGATACCATTGTTGATACTCTGGTTTCCGGCGAAAAGGTTCAGATGGTTGGCTTCGGCGTTTTTGACATCAAGGAGCGCGGCGTTCGCATCGGCCGTAACCCCAAGACCCGCGAAGAGATCGAGATCCCCGCAACTAAGGTCCCCTTCTTCAAGGCAGGCAAGGCTCTTAAGGACGCAGTTGCAAAGTAATTCAGCTTAAACGAAAAAGCCGACTGATGGTCGGCTTTTTTTAATATCAATAGGAGAAAAAATGAGACTTGACAAGTATCTAAAGGTGTCCCGACTGATAAAGCGCAGAACGGTGGCTAACGAAGCCTGCGACGGTGAGCGTGTCTCCGTCAACGGTCGCCAGGTCAAGGCCAGCTATCAGGTAAAGGTCGGCGATATCATCGAGATTGCCTTCGGCCAGCGCAGCTTGAAGGTCGAGGTGCTTGCCGTGAACGAAACGGCAAAAAAGGACGAAGCTCCGGCAATGTACCGTGAGCTTGAGTGAACAAGAAGAAAACGGCATAGCTTACGACTGTGTAGGCTATGCCGTTTTAGACAAAAATGCAGCGTTTAATATATCAAATCACGTACTTTTTAATATCCTCGCCGACAGTCTCGGGATCGAGGCTAGCACTGATAACAAATTCGATATTTTCCTTTGCGGAAAAAGCGTCCAGCCAGCTGAGGAACTCCGTGAACTTCTGGGGATCCTTATCGCTGACAATCTTGTAGAAATTATCGACAAAAACATGGGTTATATCATAGTTGCCGGAGTGCAGACCGCAGATGAAGCCTCTTATAAATTCATAAGAGCCGACACTGTAAGAGCCTGCCTCGATAAGACGAGCCTGATAAGGAATATCGAAGGTGAGCTTCTTTTCCTTTTCAATGCATACTACATCGCCGTTTTCGCAGGCGACTGCCTCACGAACGAGCTCAACAAGGCGCTTGGTCTTTCCGGAACCTTTGAGACCCAAAATCAACTTAACCATTGTGACCATCTCCTTACTAAAATTTATGGCTTTATTGTTGAGTTAAGATTAACATTTTTCGTACAACAAAGCAAGCGTAAATGTGTAAATATTTTAATAACCGCTCAATTGACTTGAGCGGTTATGATTTTTATTTAAATCTATTCGGTTTTTTATTCGGGCTTGCCGAGCATTTTGAACATGTTCTTTTTGTACGCCTCAACGCCGGGCTGGTCAAAGGGGTTAACGCCCGACATGTAGCCGGAGATGGCGCAGGCAAGCTCAAAAAAGCACACTAAGGACGCAAAGCCCGCCTCGTCCCTTGCGGGAACGGATATGCCGATATTGGGGACGCCGCCGGAGATATGCGCCGCCTTAACGGCCTCGGCTGTGGTCTTGCAAACGGAGGCAAGCTCCTTGCCTGCGAGGTAGTTGAGCCCATCAGGGTCGCCCATTTCAAAGGGAACGGTATAGCCCCTGCATGGGTTATCAAAGCTCACAACGGTCTCCATAAGCGTGCGCGGGCCATCCTGAATGTACTGACCCATCGAGTGCAGATCGGCCGTAAACTCAACGGAGGCAGGGAAGATTCCTATGCCGTTTTTGCCCTCGCTCTCGCCGTAAAGCTGTTTCCACCACTCGGCCATGAAGCGGAAACTCGGCTCGTAGCAGCCGAGAATTTCGATGCTCCTGCCGTTGCGGTAAAGGTGCTGCCTTGCTGCGGCGTACTGCCACGCGGGGTTCTCCGGCGAGCGCAGATCAAGCGCCTTGAACTCCTCGATTGCGGTATTTACGACTGTTTTTATATCGATACCGGCGACTGCCATGGGAAGCAGACCCACCGCCGAGAGCACGCTGTATCTGCCGCCGACATCGTCGGGAACGACGAAGCACTCCCAGCCCTCACTGTCGGCAAGGGACTTTAAAACGCCCTTGTGCGCGTCGGTTGTCGCAAATATATGCTTCTTTGCAGCCGTGCCGTACTTCTCCTTGAGAAGCTTGCGGAAAATGCGGAACGCCACGGCAGGCTCAAGTGTCGTGCCGGACTTGGAGATGACGTTGACATCAAAGTCACAGTCGCCCAGCTGCTGCAGCATATCGTTGAGCGCATCCGGCGAAAGCCCGTTGCCTATGAAGAATATCCTGGGGTCATCCTCGCTCCTCACGGGGCGCAGAAGCTCTATAGCGCCTCTTGCGCCGAGGTAAGAGCCACCGATGCCTATAACAACGAGCGCCTTTGAGCGGGAGCGAATACGCTGAGCCGCACTGAGGATGCTCTTAAGCTCCGTGTCCTTTATCCGCTGGGGAAGCTCCAGCCAGCCGGTAAAATCACTGCCTGCGCCGGTACGATCAACAAGTTCTCTGTGAGCCATCGATGCCGCCGCAAAATCAAGCTCCGCCGGGTCAAAAAAGGCGGAAACCCCCGATAGATCGACCTTAACCATAATTATCTCCGTATCTGAAGTAATAATATTCTTTTATTATACACCCAATATGTCAAAAATCAAGCGATTTGTGTTCAAGTGGGGAATTGAATGCGTTAATTATAATAATATTAACACAAAGTGGGGCAAATTACCCTATTCCGAGATAAGAAAGCGCAATATTGGTGAATATCCCGAGCAGCCCCGCACGCCCAACATCGCTTCCGGCAACGAGCGGTACCTCACGGAACACTTCGCCGTTTATGCGCACGGTGAGCGTGCCGAGCTTTTGCTCCTTCTCAACGGGGGCAGCTACGCTCTCGGGCAGGTCAACATCGTAGGTGATGTCCGCTGTCCCGGATCTTTTAATTAGCGCCGTTTCCTCGCCGGTGTACACCGGCTGCACGCTGTCGCAATTGCCGAGCCTGACCTTCACCGGCGGCAGCACCTCATCCGAGCGCAGGGAGCAAAGCTTGTAGTTTGCAAAGCCGTAGTTTAAAAGCGCCTTTGCGTCGTTGTTTCTCGACTCTATCGAGTCGCCGTGCATGATGACGGCGATATATTCAATGCCGTCGCGCTCGGCCGTTGCCGAAAGACAGTACATGGCCTTGTCGGTGTAGCCGGTCTTGAGCCCCGTGCAGCCGTCGTAGTAGTACACGAGCTTGTTGGTGTTGGATAGCCCGAACTCGCCATTGCGGATAGAGTCCATCCAAATGGTCGAATATTTCTTTATGAGATCGTGCTTAATAAGCGCGCGGCTCATGACGGCAAGATCGTATGCGCTCGTATAGTGCTCGGGATCCTCAAAAAGTCCCGTGCAGTTGCAAAAATGCGTGTCCTTGAGCCCGAGCTCGGCTGCTCTTTCGTTCATGCGCTGCACAAACGCCTGCTCTGAGCCGCACAAGAATTCGCTCATCGCAACGGCACAGTCGTTAGCTGAAACGACGGTGATGCACTTTAGCATCTCGTCGACGCTCATTTTCTCGCCCTCCTCGAGATAAACGCAGCTGCCGCCGAAGGAGGCGGCGCGCTCTGAGGCAATGACCGTGTCGTCAAGGCTTATATCGCCGCGCTCAATGGCTTCGACGATGAGCAGCAGCGTCATGACCTTTGTGACGCTGGCGGGAGGCCGCTTTTCGTGGGCATTTTTTTCGTAGATGACCTCGCCGCTGGTCTTTTCCATCAAAATCGCAGACGGAGCTTTTATATCTATCGCATCATCGGTTATGGTCTCGACCGCATAAGCCGGTGTCGAAAGTATGAGTGCCGCAAGAAATACGCAGATCAGTTTCTTCATTGCTTATCCCTCCGTGAAAAGATTATGCTCGCGGCAGGGACAAAATGATAAGTTGCAAAATTATGCTTTATTCGACAATGTTCGATTTTATGTAATAATAGCGTATAAATAAAAAGCACTTGATATTTAAAGACTTCTGAACATTTTCAACATAGTTTCCAACATTCTTTATTAGAGAAATATTCAAAATAAGTTGACATAACATAAAAAATTCATAATTTAGATAATATTTATTGACGGACAATTAAAGTGATAGTAAAATCAAACCGAAGCACGGAGGTGGACAGCTTGCGAAGAATGAATCATAATTACAAGGGCTATCTTGCGTGGGGCATTACCGGCTTTGCGGTGGCTGCATGCTCGATAGTGTTCTATTTCGGTCTTGACTATATAAGCTCCCTCATAAAGGCCATAGGCTCGTTTTTGGGCATACTCAGTCCCTTTATCTGGGGCCTTGTCATATCGTATCTTCTCGTGCCGTCTATGAAGATGTATGAGGAAAAGCTGTTTACGCCGCTGCTTATAAAGGCTCGGAATAAATATCCCAAGGCAAAGCTCAGCGATAAGCTGCCAAGGGTGTTTGCCGTTATCCTTGCTGAGATAGTGCTGGTGCTCATCATTACGGCACTTATATATCTCATCGTCCCGCAGGTGTATGACTCCATTGCGACCATCGTTGCAAACAGCGGCGAGTATTTTGATTCTGCCAGCAAGACCATTGATCGGCTTTTGCGGGAAAACCCCGTTGTTGAGCAGTACGCAACCAAGATATTCGGCAATTTCGCCGATGCACTGACCAATTGGGCGCAGAACACGCTCCTTCCCGGCATGGATGGCGTTATAGTTAATATAACCACCGGCGTTTACGGTGTTTTGAAGGTCGTTTATAACATCGTCATCGGCATCATCGTCTCGGTGTATATCCTCTATAATCGCGAGACCTTCCGTGCCCACGCGATGAAGATACTGTACTGCATTTGCAGCACCAAGACCGCAAAGAATATTTGTCAGGCTCTCAAGTTCACAGACCGCACTTTCATGAGCTTTATCACCGGCAAGCTCCTCGACTCTGCGATAATCGGCGCTATCTGCTACATAGGCTGCCTCATCATGAACATGCCCTATGCACTGTTGGTGTCGGTCATCGTCGGCGTTACGAACATCATCCCATTCTTTGGCCCGTTCATCGGCGCTATACCATCGGCGCTGCTCATTTTGCTCGTTGACCCGTGGAAGTGCCTCATCTTCGTGATATTTATAATCATCCTCCAGCAGGTCGACGGCAACATCATTGGTCCTAAGATCCTCGGCGGCTCGATCGGCATAAACGGCTTCTGGGTCATGTTCTCGATCATTTTGTTCGGCGGCCTGTTCGGCTTCTGGGGCATGCTCCTGGGCGTTCCCGTGTTCGTCGTTATCTATACCGGCATTACGAAGCTTGTTGACAAGCGCCTGAAGAAAAAGAATCTGCCGGACGACCCGGAAATGTATTCAGACCTAGACCACATAGACCCCGAGTCGGGGGTCATGATAATGCGCTCGCAGGCGCAGGACGATAATTAAAAAGCACAAAACCTCCGCGCAAGCGGAGGTTTTGCATGTTTATCTATGAGCAAGCGTGTCGTGTGCATCCTTGAGCGCCGAGCATAGCTTGTCAAGCTCGTCCTTAGTCGTGTAGCGGGAAAGGCTTATGCGCACGGCACCGTCAATGACCTCGGCGGGCAGCCCCATCGCTTCAAGTACGTGGCTCCTGCCGCCCTTTTTGCAGGCCGAGCTTCGCGAGACGAATATGCCGCGGGCTTCGAGGAAGTTCATCAGCACCTCACTGCGCCAGCCCGGGAGCGATACGCTTAAAATATGCGGTGCGCCGCCGCCTATGATGACCGCTTCCGGCATCTCGGCGACTATGTGCTCGGCGGCATGCTGCCTTAGCTGCGCCATGCGCTCGGTGGCATCCGTCATGCTGGATTTTGCGATCTCACAGGCTTTGCCGAAGGCGGCTATCTGCGGCATGGCCTCCGTTCCGGCTCTCAAGCCCGATTCCTGAGCGCCGCCGATGATATAGGGCTTGATTTTGACCCCTGTTTTGATATACAATGCGCCTATGCCCTTGGGCGCATGTATCTTGTGCCCGCTGACGGTTATCATGTCGACACCGAGCTTTTTTGCCGAAAACGGGACTTTCATGAAGCCCTGCACGGCGTCGGTGTGCAGCAGGGCTATGGACTTTGCCTTTTTTAAAGCCTTTGCAACGGCTGCAATATCGGTGACGGCACCGGTCTCGTTGTTTACCATCATGAGGCTGACCAAAACCGTGTCCGGCCGCAGTGCGGCGATGACCGCCTCGGGGGAGATAGAGCCGTCCTGCTCGGGGCTTAGCATCGTGACCTCAAAGCCGCGGCGCTTGAGCTCGTCCATAGATTTTCTCACCGCGTCGTGCTCAACAGCGGAGCTTATAACGTGCATCCCCTTGCGACGCATGCTCTCGGCACCGTTTATTATTGCCCAGTTGTCGCCCTCCGAGCCGCATGAAGTGAAGAACACCTCACTCGGTGCGCAGTCCAGCGCGGCTGCCAGCTGCTTGCGGGCGTTATCCAAAACGGCCTTTGCCTCGCGCCCTTTTGTGTGGGTGGAACTCGGGTTGCCGTAATTTTCCAACATCATTTTATAAGCAATGTCCGCAGCCTCGGGGCAGACCCGCGTCGTTGCGGCGTTATCAAGATAGACTTCCATAGACTACTCCTTGTATATAGAAATGGAGATAAGCATGAAATATATTATATACACTCTTGGCTGCAAGGTCAACCAGTATGAAACGCAGGCGATGGAAACGCTTTTAAATGAGCACGGCCACACGGCGGCTTTGGAGGGCGAGACCGCCGATGCAGTCATAGTCAACACCTGCGCCGTCACTGCCGAGGCAGGGCGCAAGTCACGTCAGGCGATAAACCGTCTGCGTGAGGAAAACCCCGATGCCGTCGTCGCCGTGTCCGGCTGCTACTCGCAGCTGAGCCCCGACACTGCCGAAAAGCTCGGTGCGGATGTCGTGTTCGGCAGCGGCGACAGGGTGAAGCTCGTCGAAGCCATAGAAAATGCGGCGCTTAAGGGCACGCATGAAAAAATGCTCGACAAGCCCTTTGAGCGCAGAATGTTTGAGGTGCTGCCCGCCGGTGCGGTTGCGGGCCACACCCGTGCGCTCCTTAAGATACAGGACGGCTGCGTCAATTTCTGCACCTACTGCATCATCCCCTACACCCGCGGCAGGGTACGCAGTCTGCCGGTAGAGCAGGCGGCAAAACAGGCGAGGGAGCTTGACGAAAAGGGTTACCGTGAGCTTGTCGTGACAGGTATAGAGGTTGCCTCCTATGGCGTTGACCTCAAGGGCAAGCCCGACCTTGCCGATGTCATTGTCGCCATCGCCGAGGCTGCGCCGCATATGCGCCTGCGCATGGGCTCAATCGAGCCGAGCATCATCACCGAGGACTTCTGCCGACGCATCGCCGAGACCGGCACCGTGTGCAGGCACTTCCACCTGTCGCTGCAATCCGGCTGCGACGCAACACTAAAGGCCATGAATCGCAAGTATGATACCGCAAGGTTTTATGAGGCTGCCGAGCTTCTGCGCAAATATTTCCCCGGCTGCGGCCTTACCGCCGACCTGATCGTGGGCTTCCCGGGCGAGACCGAGGAGCATCAGCGTGAGACCCTTCAGTTCCTCGAAAAGGTCGCATTCTCCGATGTTCATGTTTTCCCGTACTCCCGCCGCCCGGGCACACCGGCGGACAAAATGCCCGATCAGATAGACCGTGCCGAAAAGGCAAGGCGATCAAAGCAGGCAAGGGCAGTGGCGGAAAAAACACGCAGGGCATATCTTGAGAGTGCCGTCGGCACAGTGCTTCCCGTGCTGTTTGAAACAAAAGAGGACGGCATGTGGCAGGGTCACAGCGATACATACCTTCTCGTGCGCGCCGAGGGGGAGAACCTGCGGGGCCAGCTTAGAAATGTCGAGATAACCGGAGTATCCGGCGAAACGCTTGTCGGAAAAACGGTTTGACAAATAAATCACACAGATATATAATTAACAAATATGCTAAAAACAGCGAAAGGAGAGCTCATCGTGTCGAGAAAAGGAATCTATAATTTTTCGGCAGGCCCGTCAATGATGCCGGAGTCTGTGCTCAAAGCAGCCCAAAGTGAGATAACCGACTACCGATCCAGCGGAATGTCGGTAATGGAGATGAGCCACCGAAGTAAGCTGTTTGCAGATATATTTGCCGAGACCAAGGCGAAGCTCAAGTGTGCGCTCAATGTGCCCGATACGCACGAGATCCTGTTTTTGCAGGGCGGCGCAACACTCCAGTTTGCGGCGATACCCCTCAACCTCATGGGTGAGGGCGGCTCGGCATGCTACGCCGTGACCGGTAATTTCTCGAATCTCGCCGCTAAGGAAGCTAAAAAGTACGGCACCGTCAGTATCGCCTGCGACAGCTCTGACAGAGACCACAGCTACATCCCCGCGCAGGATAAGCTCAAAATAGACGACGGCGCAAGGTATTTTTACTACTGTGCAAACAACACCATTTACGGAACCGAGTGGCAGTATGTGCCCAGGGCGGGGAGTGTTCCTCTCGTGTGCGACATGTCGTCGGACATTTTGTCCCGAACGGTCAATGTCGCAGACTACGGCCTTATCTACGCCGGTGCGCAGAAGAATATGGCGCCCGCCGGCCTGACGGTCGTCATTGTAGATAAGTCTCTTGCCGGAAACGAACTTAGTATTTGCCCCTCCGTAATGAGCTATGATACGCTTATTAAAAAGGACTCCATGCTCAATACCCCGCCGTGCTGGTGTATCTATATGCTCGGACTCATGCTCGATTGGCTCGCAAGCGTCGGCGGCGTTGGCGAGATGGAAAAGATAAAATCAGCCCGAGCCGCGAAGCTCTACGACTATCTTGACAACAGTGGGCTGTTCATCCCGCATGCCGAGCCCGGCTCGCGCAGCGATATGAACATCACCTTCCGCACCGGCAGCGATGAGCTGGATGCCGAGTTTGTGAAGGGCGCAGCCGAGCATGGCCTTTTGAATGTCAAGGGTCACAGACTCACCGGCGGTATGCGCGCCTCGCTGTATAATGCGATGCCCATGGAGGGCGTTGACGCGCTTATAGATTTTATGAAACGATTTGAGGCAGAACACAATGTATAATATAAAGACGATAAACAAAATTTCGCCCGCGGGACTGGATAAGCTTAAGCAGCTTGGCTACAATGTCTCGTCGGATATAGACGATCCCGAGGGCATCATCGTGCGCAGTGCCGACATGCACGGGTACAATACAAACGCTTCACTCCTCGGCATCGCAAGAGCCGGAGCGGGCTACAACAATATCCCTGTCGAGGAGCTTGCCGAAAAGGGCATAGTCGTGTTCAACAGCCCCGGTGCAAACGCGGAGGCAGTCAAGGAGCAGTCGATATGCTCGCTCGTCATGGCATCGAGAGATGTTCTCGGCAGCGTCGAGTGGGTAAAGAGTATCGCAAACGAGGGAGATAAGATACCCGAGCTCGTCGAAAAGGGCAAGTCCAATTTTGCCGGCCCCGAGCTCATGGGTAAGACCATTGGTGTGCTCGGCCTCGGCGCAACGGGTGCACTGGTCGCAAACGCCTGCCTTGCACTTGACATGAATGTCATCGGCTACGACCCGTTCATGTCTGTTGAGTCTGCGTGGAGATTAAGCCGCGATGTAAGACGCGCCGACGACCTCGGCGAAGTTTACCGAAACTGCGATTATATCAGCGTCAACATCCCTTACAATGAGGACACGCACCATATGCTTGACGAGCGCGCGCTTTCCATGATGAAGACCGGCGTTCGCATCATAAATGAGTCCCGTGCCGAGGTCGTTGACGACGATGCGATGCTCGCAGCGCTTGAAAGCGGCAAGGTCGCAAAGTATGTGACCGACTTTCCGAATAAGAAGATACTCGGCGGAAAGAATGTCATAGCTCTCCCGCATCTTGGCGCATGCACGCCCGAGAGCGAGGATCGCTGCGCCGAAATGGCAGCTCGTCAGCTTCACGAATACCTGCAAAACGGCAATATCATAAATTCCGTGAACCTGCCCTCAGCTCGGCTCGAGCGCATGGGCGTGTGCAGACTTTGCGTCATCCACCATAATGTTCCGGGCATGATAAACCGCATCCTTGACCTGATAACCGAGAAAAATATCAATGTCGAGCACATGATAAATAAGCCCCGCGGCCGCTTTGCATACACCATCATTGACCTCGGCGACGAGATCTGGGAGGACACCGCCGTAGCCATCCGCAAGATGGACGATGTTCTGAGAGTGCGCGTGCTGTGATATGAAACGAAATTAAATCGGCCTTTCGTTTGAAAGGCCGATTTAATTTACAGATTATTATAAAAGTAAGATTATCACCGTGCTATAATATGCATCGAAAAAGGGGGTAAAGCCATGAAAATAACCGCAGCATTGCTTATATCGGGAGCCATGATGCTCAGCCTTTGCGCCTGCGGCGGCACGGCCGAGCCCGACCCCGTGCAGCCGACCGAAACGCCCGCACCGATCACATACACGAAAGAAGACGGCAGGCTCAAAATGGAGGAGACGTATAACTCAAACGGCCTGCTGTTCAGCACGATAATATATGAGTACGACGAAAAAGGCCAGCTCGTAAAGCAGGCTGAGTTTGGCATAAACGACGCTCCCACGGGCTACAAGAGCTTTGAGTACGACGCAAAGGGTCAAAAAATTCTCATGACAAGCTTCGTTGCCGATACCGCCAAGGATTATTCCGAGGAATACCGCACAAACTATGAGTATGACAGTAACGGGAACCTCACAAGGGCGACCTCGACCAGGGACGGCAAGACCGTGTCCGTAACGGCGTATGAGTATAAAGACGGTCTGCTCTCCAACGAGAAAAACTACGAGGGCGAGTCGTTCGTTGCTTCCGAGTACAAGTATGAGTACGACGCAGGCGGGAAAAAGACCCGCTGTGTGCGCATAGATAACATCGAGGGCGACACCAGCGAGAACCGTTATACCTACACCTCCGACGGCCTGCTGCTCGCCGATCTCAGCTACGACGCTGACGGCAAGGTCATAAGCCGCACAGAATATAGCTATGATGATAACGGCAATGCCATGAAGCTCAGCGTATATAACGCCAAGGGCGCGCTCATAAGCAGCACCTCAAATGAGTATACCTACGACGACTATGGCAATATCAAGCGCTGCGCCGTGACCCACTCGGACGGCAGCAAGGGAACCACCACACAGTACAGATGGGAATACGCCAAAGGTTAACAGATTATTTATAAATTTTAAACAATATTGTGTTAATTTATTATTAAATCATATTGATCAAGGTGAGCGTTTAATGAGAGAAAAATTTGCCCGATTTATGGCAGGACGCTACGGCAGCGACCAACTGAACAGATTGCTTTCGGTGCTCTGCCTTGTGCTGCTGGTTCTGGCTATGATCTTTAACGGAACGAAGGTTTCGAGCGTACTTTGGATCGTGTCCTTCGCGCTGCTGATGCTGGTGTATTTTCGTATGTTCTCAAAAAACATCTACAAGCGCACGGCCGAGAACAACAGCTATATGCGGTTCCGCTACAATTTCTTGAAAAAATTCAGAATGATCAAGGAGCGTTGGACGCAACGCAAGGACTATAAGTTCTTCTCCTGTCCTGCATGCCACACCACGCTTCGTGTCCCCAAGGGAAAGGGCAAGATCAACATCGTCTGCCGTAAGTGCGGCACATCGTTCCAGGGCAAGACCTGATGTTCGGCTTTGTTGCGGCTGACTTAAAGCGTCTGAGCCCCGAGCAGCGGCAGCGCTATAATGCCTGCTACTGCGGCCTGTGCAACGCCCTGCATGAGCGGCACGGCCTGCTTGCGCGCATGACGCTGACCTATGACATGACCTTCCTCGTCATGCTTTTAAACTCGCTGTATGAGCCGCAGGAGCACCATGGTGAGGACAGGTGTCCCACGCATCCAATCAAGCGGCGCAGTTGGTGGCAGTCGGAGATAACAGGCTACGCTGCCGACATGAACATTGCGCTTGCGTATCTTAACTGCATCGACGACTGGGAGGATGACCTAAACGCCGCGGCCTTTGTCGAGGCAAAGCTCATGAAAGCGTCGTATGAAAGGATCTGCAAGGTATACCCCCGCCAGTGCGAGGCGATAAAGACCGGAATGATGCAGCTCAAGGAAATTGAGGATAGCTTTAAGCCCATGCCGGATGAGGCGTCGCGCTGCTTTGGGCTTCTCATGGCGGAGCTTTTCGTGTACAGGGAAGACCGCTGGAGCGATGATCTCAGGGCGCTCGGAACGGCGCTCGGGCAGTTTATCTATGTTATGGATGCCTGTATTGACCTGAGGGACGATAAGCGCTATTATAAATACAATCCCTTTGTGAAGCTCTATGGCAGACTCGACGAAATGCAGTCGTTTCGCGATATCCTGCAAATGCTCATGGGTGACTGCGTTTATCACTTTGACAGGCTTCCGCTCGTCCGCGATGCGGACATTTTGAAAAACATCCTCTGCTCCGGCGTGTGGAGCAAATTTAATCGGCATTATAATGTCAAAGAAGAAAACTGAAGGAGCAGTGCCCCAGTATGGTACAAGACCCCTATTCCGTCCTCGGCGTTTCGCCAAACGCCAGCGACGAGGAGATAAAGAAAGCCTATCGTGAGCTTGCCAAGAAGTATCACCCCGACCGCAACCCCGGCG
>JALFUQ010000072.1 GCA_022784505.1 Bacillota bacterium | reverse complement strand
TAAGAGTGATTATCTCGCCTGCGGGAACATCAAAGCTGATGCCCTTGACGGCCTCAATGCCGCCGTAATTGACCTTGAGGTCATTGATCTTCAGTATTGCTTCACTCATCTTCAACAACCCCCAAATATGCGTCTATGACACGCTGATTGTTCTGTACCTCGCTCGGGATGCCCTGAGCTATCTCCTTGCCGAAGTCGATAACATAAATGTAATCGGAAATGTTCATGACAAGATCCATGTGGTGCTCGATGAGGAATATCGTGAGGTCATGCTTATCACGGATCTCGGTTATAAACTGCGCAAGCTCCTGAGTTTCCTGCGGGTTCATACCGGCGGCAGGCTCGTCGAGAAGCAGAAGCTTGGGGTCTGCGGCAAGCGCTCTTGCTATCTCAAGGCGGCGCTGGAGACCATAGGGCAGGCTGGTCGCAATCTCGTCCTTGAACTTGTCAAGACCCTGCTCGACAAGAAGTGCCATGGTCTCGTCACGCATGCGCTGCTCTTCTTTGGCATTTGCGCGGAAGGTGGCGGAGAACACATTCTGCTTTGCGTTCATGTGCTTTGCGATAAGGACATTTTCGAACACCGTCATGCTCTTCCAAAGTCTGATGTTCTGGAAGGTGCGGGCGATGCCCTTTTGGGTGATCTTATCTGGCGTGTTGGCAACGACCTTGCCGAGGTACTTGTCGCCGTTTTCGCCCTTATAGTTTTTCTTCATCTTGCCCTGCGGGTGGTTGCGGACGATGGGCTCGCCCATAAACTCAACAAGGCCGTTTGTCGGCTCGTAAACGCCGGTGATGCAGTTAAAGGCCGTGGTCTTGCCTGCACCGTTAGGTCCGATGAGAGCAACTATCTTGCCCTCGGGGATATCCAGCGACAGGTTGTTGACGGCGACGACACCGCCGAACTGCATGGTCACATTTTCAACATGGAGAACATTCTTTTTACTCATTTGGCCGCACCTCCTGCTTCGGCTTTGACCGCCTTAGCGGCTTTTTTGGCCTGAATCTTTCTGATAAGTCCGGCAAAGGAAAGCTCCTTATTGCCCATGATGCCCTTGGAGAAGAACAGCACGATTATCATGATAACAACGGAGAAAACGACCTTGCGGAAGCCGTCACGGAAGAAGGAGACCTGGATGCTTCCGATCGCACCCGAGTCGAGGAAGCGAAGCCACCACTCGGAGCATGCAATGTACAAAAATGCTGCGATGCAGCTGCCGGAAACGGAGCCTATGCCGCCGATAACGACGATGAGCAGTATCTCATAGGTCATTGAGGACATGAACGCCGAGGCCTGCACGGCGGTCTGGAACATTGCCAGCAGTGCGCCGCCGACACCGGCAAAGAAGCTGGAGATAACGAACGCCAGCATCTTATGCTTAAACAGATTTATACCCATTGCCTCTGCCGCGATCTCGTCGTCACGGATGGCCTTGAAGGCTCTGCCGTAGGAGGAGTTTATGAGCAGGACTATAAGCACAATTGATACCATTGCGATAAAGAACGGGAATATCGTGCCGAGCTTAAAAACGCTCGTACCGATCTGAATGTTCATATCGCTGAACGCTGTGTACTTACGCAGCAGGTTCGAGGCGTTCGTAATCTTGCCCAGGCTGTCCCACTGGAAGAAGGCACGGATGATCTCCGCAAAGCCGAGGGTCGCAATGGCAAGATAGTCGCTCTTGAGCCTGAGCACGGGAATGCCGATGAGTGCTGCGAAAATAGCCGCGGCGATACCGGCAATGATGATGCAGATTATCGCACCGAGGAAGTTTCCGGCGTTGACACCCAGGACATTGCCGAGAGCCTCGGGGATGGAAAACTGGATAGCGCCGCCTTCAAAGTACTGATACACCGAGGCGTGCTGCTGCGCAGGAATAGAGAAAATGGAGTATGCGTATGCGCCGATGAGCATGAAGCCAGCCTGACCGAGCGAGAAAAGGCCGGTAAAGCCGTTTAAGAGGTTCATAGAAACGCAAAGAAGCGAATAAATTGCGCCCTTTCTGAGCACGGGGATGAGCATAAGCGTAAACTTGCTGGGCTTCATGAAGTTATCCAGCGCAAACAGCACAATATACACGACTGCAAGGGCTATTATCGTCAGCCACATGCCCTGACGCTTTGCAAGCTCTTCCGGTGTTCTGAGGACTTTTTCTTTCTGCATGGTCTTGTTCATCATCCTCACCTCACACCTTATCCGTTGCCTTCTCGCCGAAGATGCCGGTGGGCTTGACGAGAAGAATGACTATAAGCAGAACAAAGGTAAATGCGTCGGAGAACACAGTCCACTGCTGACCTACACCCTTGATGATGTTCTCGCAGATACCTATTATAAATGCGCCGATGACCGCACCGGGGATGGAGCCTATGCCTCCGAACACGGCTGCGACGAAGGCCTTAAGGCCGGGCATTGCGCCCGAGGTGGGAACAACGGTCGAATAGTTTGAGAAATAAAGCAGCGAGCCGACAGCCGCAAGCAGACAGCCGATGACAAAGGTAAAGGATATAACGGAGTTTATCTTTATACCCATGAGCTGG